>NZ_JAMYSQ010000014.1:0-169592 GCF_040321995.1 Mesorhizobium sp. M0207 | reverse complement strand
GGCTCATGCTGTGCTGCTAACTTCGCTCGTAAGGGCGACCTTAAGAGCGCAGCCTCGCTACCGTGCCGTCCTCTCGCAAGGCGGCCTTCGCCGGAGGGTATCGTTCCAAGTCGATATATCTGAGATCATAATGCATGAAGGAGACGAGCCAAATGCCGTCGTCGACTTCGTGATTCCGAGCCTCTGGCCGGCGAGCACGGTGGAGATGTTGATCGTCTTCCTGTGTATGCAGATGCGGCCGCAGGGCGGCGGTCCTCCTCCCCGTGTCTCACCGCCGCCACGACATTGCCAGGCAGCTGAAGGGCAACGGCCCTGGCCAACTCAGTGGTCCGCGTCCGATCCCACGGCTGATCTCGCAACGCCGTCGGCCTTTCCGCGTACATAGCTTGGCATCTTGACTGCAATGATGGAGAAAATGCCGATGACTACGCCGGCGATTATATCTATTAAATGATGACCGCCTTCAGGCAGAGTGGCCACGATCATGGCGGCATTCACCGTGGCCAACACGATAAAAAGTGGCCGGATGGTCCGCGCGGCATAGACCACTGCCAATCCAAGTGCCGTGTGGAACGACGGGAACGTGACGAGCCCTGTGCCTTTGGCCATAATCAGATCAAACGGCTCGCCTGATCGCAGCGCCATAAGCACTTGATGGTGCCACATTCCGGCATCAGTGGTGAAGTTCGAAAATTGCCCCGGCGCCGGCTTGAAATAGGCATAAGCGCCTTCTGCTGGGGCCAAAGCCATCATTGCGCCCGTGAAAACCGAAGCAACCGCTAGAAGAGCGACAAACTCCAGTGCTCGTTCTCCTTGGTTTGTCACCGCGAGGATTAACAGAACGAACGGCATTTGGAACGCGAGGGCGTGATAAGCAAAAACCAGGACGGATGCTGTAATTGGCTTGTTGGTCGTCGCGAGGAACCACTGCCAGTCGAAACCGAGGGCGGAATCGATAGAAGCTAGAACCGGGTCCGCCAGAGGCCTTGAGGTGGCCGACGCCAGGTACATGAAGACGGTCGTGGTGATGGCGAGCGGAATGAAAGCTGCTGCGGAAACGACCACAATTCTCAGGCAGCCACAAAGATATTTGATTACGCTCGCAATTGGGCTTGTGTCAGATCGCACTCTGTGGAGCGCAATTGCCGATGCCATCCAAGATGCACTGAGGACAAGGGCCACCTTGCCTATGTCAATCCAGTTCCTCGGTGAAAAATCCACTGTGGAAAATGGCAGCCACAAAATGTCGATCAACCCGAAAAGAGCTGTAGCCAAGGCAATAATTACTAAGTGATTTCGAGTAGACTGCGGATCAGCATGGGGCACAGTCACTGCCACCAGTACAATGAGGATAAAGATGGAATGAGCATTGGCGTGGTCTGCCCATACGCATCGTATTCGGGGAACACCGCTCGCAAGACCCTCTCCTCGTTTACGAGCCGCCGATATTGGAAAGCGAGGGCAATGGCGCAGATTCCGACGGTCGCCCATGTCGCATTGCCGAGAAGAATACCGACCAAGACGATCGCTTCGCAGACGTAGAGCGGGTGGCGCACGATCTGGTAAGGGCCTGCCGTGACGAGCCGTCTGGCCTGCGCAGTGATGCTGAAGGATCTGCCGAGCCACCACAGGCACAAGATGCAAAGCGCGAAACCAACTATGGTGGTCAGGTCCGCAACAAACTCGATCTGCGGAGCTGCCTGGATGCGAGGGACCGCGATCAAAGTTGCGGTGGCAAAGCATCCGATGAGCGCGGAGATTCGCGGTTCAATTCCCTGCGCTGTTCCCAGGGGCGGAAGACGCGCCACTGTCATTCCAACGATGAGCACGAGAAAGCCGACAGCGGCGACATCTGCGGTGAGATGGATAATCCACGCCACTGTCCATTCTGCGCCGGCAAGAGCTACCAAGAACGTTTCGGCCTTCAAAGTCGCGCAGAACGTAAAGTAGAGTGTCATCGTTGCACGCCCGACGAAATCACGTATCTCTGGTGGAGGGAGCTTCATTGATTCTGCCCTTCGGGATCACTGGATAGGCGAGTTGCTCGACGTAAGTTGATGGAATCGGATCATCGACGCCATAGCGCTCCGGGACAGCGTTACCGGGCAGGTACATGGTTCCGAGGAGCGCATCGATCAATGAAAGTTGACCTGCGAAGTTCTTGTCGTATGCCGCGCGCTCGTGAGCGTGATGCCAATGATGGAACTGGGGTGACGCGATCAACCACCGAAGCGGGCCGATGTTCAGCCTGACGTTGGCGTGCAGCAAAAGTCCGTGGACGTGAAAAATTATTGCAAACAGGGCGATCGCCGGACTGCTGAAACCCAGCAGATATACAGGCACGAGCGACGCGCTCTTTGTCAGAGCCTGGTCAACAGGATGAATCCTGTGCGCCGCCAACCAGTCCAGTTCTTCAATGCTATGATGAATCGAATGGAAGCGCCACAAAAAGGGAACGGCGTGAAAGGTGCGGTGGGCCAGGTAAAAGCCAACGTCCGCAATGACAATGATCTCTGATACCTGGAGCCAAACAGGTTGCGATGATACTGCGCTGCCGACATAGGCCGGCACCAGCCGCCCCACCGTACTCGTTGCTAGCGTGAGAGCCGCGATCAGGCCAAGGCTTATCGGGATGCCATTAAACAGCGCATAGATGAGATCGTTGAAAAAGGCTTTCCTGAGTATCTTTTGATGGGGGCGCAGAGCGAACAGGTATTCGATCGGAACGAAGATCAGAACCGCAATTAAGAGCGCTTTGATATTCAGAATGTCCATACGGCGTCCCGCCGGCAAGACGCAATCCAAGCACTTCGCCAACTTGAGCGCAAGCTAATGGTTCTCGGAGATTAGTTGAAAAGGTAATTTGCGCGCCAAACATGTCAGGCTGAGAGCCCGCCTAGTGGATGGAATCTAACACTTGGTGCCCGCGTTTGACGGCGGCAATGATCTTGTCGGGATCGGCGGTCCAACTGAAGGGCTTTGGTTGCTGGTTGTGCTCTTCGAGGAAGCGGTTGATTGCGGCCTGGAGGTCGACGACGGAGTGGAAGACGCCTCGTTTGAGGCGACGCTTCGACAGTTTTGCGAAGAAGCCCTCGACCGCGTTGAGCCACGAGCATGAGGTCGGTGTGAAGTGGAAGGTGAAGCGCTGATGGCGGCCGAGCCAGGCCCGCACCTTGGGGTGTTTGTGAGCGGCGTAGTTGTCGAGGACGACGTGGACGGCCTTGCTGGCCGGCATTTGCGCCTCGATGGCGTTGAGAAAGCGGATGAATTCCTGATGGCGATGCCGCTGCATGTTCTTGCCGATAACGGAGCCGTCGAGCACGTTGAGGGCGGCAAACAGTGTGGTCGTGCCATTCCGCTTGTAGTCGTGAGTCATGGTGCCGAGCCTACCCTTCTTCATGGGCAGGCCGGGTTGGGTGCGGTCGAGCGCCTGGATCTGGCTCTTCTCGTCGACCGACAGCACGATGGCGTGAGCAGGCGGATCGACATAGAGGCCGACGACGTCGCGCAGTTTATCGACGAACTGCGGATCGTTGGAAAGCTTGAACTGGCGCCAGCGGTTGGGCTGCAGCCCGTGCGCCTTCCAGATGCGACGCACAGCGCTTGCGCTGATGCCAGCCGCTTGCGCCATCATGTCGGCGGTCCAGTGCGTCGTCTCGCCCGGCAGATTGACAAGCGTCAGCGCCACCACGCGCTCGGCCACCTCGGGTCCGAGCGCGTGGTCGGCGTCCTCGGCGATTGTGGCGGCTGATGATCCTCGAACCAGAATGATGACTGGCGTCGCAAGATAGTTCCCACCGACGGCAAGGGAAAATGCGATGTCATGACGATACGTCCATTGTCCGAGCAAGCCTCCAGGAATGCCCACCGCGTCCGACGTGCCTGGTCAGGGTCCGTGTCGTACCGAAAGCTCCAGTCGGGGTATATGCATTGCATCGGCCAATGCATGAGATCGCCGGAAAACACTGCCCCTACGCCTCGAGATCTCAGGCCGATGGCTACGTGCCCCGGGGTGTGGCCCGGCGTCGGCTCCAGCCACACTTCGCCATCGAGTTCATAATCCATATCGACAAGCACAGCCCGACCAGCCTCGACGATTGGCAGCACATTGTCCTCATAGGTCCGTTCGTCGGCATCGCCGGAGGCGGCCTGTGCGGCCTCGAACTCGCGCCGCGCCATGATGTAGCGGGCGTTCGGGAATGTCGGTATCCAACGCCCGTCCACCAATCGTGTGTTCCAGCCGCAATGGTCGATATGAAGATGGGTGCACAGCACATAGTCGATCTGCTCGGGAGCAACACCTGCATTCGCCAGGCGCGCCAAAAAGGTGCCGTCGTTGCGGCGATGCCAATGCCGGAAGTATGCGCACGTCTTGTCGTTGCCGACGCAACTGTCGACCAGAATGGTGTGGTGGCCGGTACGAACCAGAAAACTCTGGATGGGAAGAATAAGCCGGCCGGTTGCCGGCGATATCAATCGGGGCGTGAGCCAATGAAGATGCGGTTCGAGTGCTTCGTCGGTGCAGTCGGGGAACCATTCCGACGGCGTCCGCAGAGGGTCGCACATCTCCAGAATTCTGGTTACCCAGATATTCCCGATTCTCCAATCGTCCATTGATGCGATCCTTCTTCGACCGAGGACGGATCGCTAGATATAACATTTGCGGCAAGATGGCGTCAGACCTTTCTTCCGATAGGAAGACGGAGGCGCTCGCGATGTGGCCGCGCTTACGATCGGGTACCAATCGTTAGATCTTAACCACTAGAACCGTGCGTTGCCATAGATCTGTAGCGCCAGCGTGCAGATAGCAGCGATCGAGATCGGCACGCCGAAGGGGACGACGCCTTTGCGGTCCAGATGCTGAACGTAGACGCGGAAGGCCCCTTCGGGCAGCATCAAGGGATTCTTCACGACTAACGCGGTCGCAAGCGCGAAGACCAGCAACAGCACGGAAAACACCAGAAGCCCGCTGCCGCCGATCAGAAACGAAACCACCGCCATCAGTTTGACATCGCCAGCGCCGACCTTGCGCATGGCCCACAACAAGAAAAGCGCCACGAACAGCAGTAGGCCGGCAACCGCGCTCAGGCCCATGTCCCACCACGACCCGCTGAGGATCGACATAACCTGCAGCGAACCCAGCCCAAGACACAAAAGCAGCAGCACGTCACGGTTAGATATTTTTTGGGTCGTGAAGTCGAGCCATGCAATCCTTGCCAGCAAAGGAACCGCTAGCCCCTTCATCAGCAGCGCTCCGGCAAGCAACATGCTAGCGCCTTACCGTTCGAGATTCTTCACGCTGGACGACAGGAGTCGCAAATTGTTGGCGACGGTCGGATCATTGGGAGCCAGTTCGTATGCTTTGAGGAAATTACTGCGCGCGTCCTGCAGCTTGCCGCGCAGCAGATAGGAATAGCCGACATTGTTGTAATATTCGGGCGTTGGCCCAATGAGCCGGAAGGCCTGGCCATAGGCCCTGTCGGCGAGATCGAAGCGGTGGATGCGGTCGCTGCAGGCGGCGAGGCCCAGCCATGCGGCACCGTCGTTGGGGGCGAGTTGCGTCGCCTTGTAGAACAGGGCGCCCGCATTGCCATAATTTTCCGAGCGGAACTGGTTCTTGGCTTCGGCAACGGCTTGGTCGGAGGCATAATATTCGACGTCGCTGACCGTCTTCAGTCCGTCGAAGGCATCGCCGAAGGCAGTAAGCTCCACTTTCGCCGGCTCGTTAGTCCGGACGACCCCCGTTGGGTCCGTCGCATTCGACTGACAACCGGAAAGCACGACAACCAGCAAACTGGCAGCGGCAACGAGGCACATTGGCCTTTTCATTTTATCCCCCAGGGATCTTGCCGATCCGGTCCCCTGACCAAAGCACATCCCTGTCTAGAAGAAAATGCCCTTCATTCGAATGATCACCGGAAGCATCACGACCATCATCACAACAGGAAAGATGCATAGCCCCAGCGGTATCATCATCTTGACAGGCAAAGCATTGGCGCGTTCCTCGGCGAAGAGAATTCTTTGTCCCCGCATTTCGTCGCTGTAGACGCGCAAGGCGTCCGTCAAACTGGTACCGAGCTCTTCCGATTGACGGAACAGCACAGCCAGCGCGCGCGCCTCCTCCAGTCCAACGCGGTCGGATAATTCGCGCAGGGCCTCGCGCAACGGCTTGCCCGCGCGCAACTGAAGATTCATGATTGCGAGTTGGATGCCGAGCCATCTATGGGTGCCAGCCAGTTCGCTGCCGACACGCTCGACAGCCGCTTCGAGGCTCATGCCGGCATCGGCACAGGTGATCATCATGTCCATGAAATCCGGAAAGCCGCGACGATATATCTGTTTTTGTCCCTTTTCGAACCGATCGAGAGCGATGCTCGGAATCACGATGCATCCCAGCCCAAGCAGGGCAGAGCCTGCAAAGGCGACAAGACCGGGAAGTTCGGGTGGCAACATCCGCGACAGGAGCGCATACGTCACGGAAAAGCCAAGACAGACCGCGCCAAGGCGTGACAGAGTATAGATCAATGGCGCGCTTGACTGATAGAAGCCGGCGCGAAAAAGTTTTGCGTCCAGCGCACTTGGCTCGTCACGTTCCTTTTCGATCGATCTGAAATAGGCGTCGACCGGCCGCTGTGCTGAAATCTTGGCCAGTTCTTCCTGGCCCAAAAGCGAGCGGCGGTTGGGAATGCCCTCTGCCAGCAGGCTTTGCGCAACCAGTTTCCTCGTCTGCAGCGCCGGCAAGACGACGAGCGCGCCCACCAGAAACAGCGCTACGGCCGCCAGGAAGACGGCGATGGACACCAGAAGGCTCAGATCCTGGGTCACAACTTCTATAGCTCCGATCGCTCAAAAATCGAAATTGACCATACGGTACATGATGAAGTCGCCGAGCAGCGCCCAGAACCCGAAAACCAAGAACACAGGCATGATCAAGGGGCTGCCCCATACATCACCGTAGTAGCTGGGGGCTAGGCCCGTGAGGATGGCGAGCATCAAAAGAGGAAACAGGGAAATGATCCACGCGGACATTCGCCCCTCGGCAGAGAGCGCCCGAATCTTCAACCTGAGTTTCTGCCTTTCGCGCAGCACCACTGAGAGATTCGACAGAATTTCGGTAAGGTTGCCGCCGGTCTTGGCCTGAATCGACAGCGACACCGACAGCAAATGCAGACCTTCGAAACCGACGCGCTGCGAGAGTTTTCGCACCGCGTTTTCAAGGCTGAGGCCAAAGGTGATCTCGTCGGAAACAATGCCGAATTCGGTGCCCAGCGGATCAGGCATTTCTCGTGCAACAAGGCTTATAGCCACGGAAGTCGGATGACCGGCACGCAGCGAACGCACGATCATCTCAAGGGCATCCGGCAATTGCTTCGCGAATTTCTGGATTCGCCTGGCGCGCGCGCGGCGGAGAACCAGAAACGGCAGGAGGAATACGATGAGCAGAAAGATGATAAACGAAAACACGGCGGAGAAGTGCAGCAGGAACGCAAATACCAGTGCCAGGGCCAGTCCACCGAGAGCAAATGTCGCGACGAACGACAGCGGATTTCCGGTAACGCCGGATTGCGTGTACAGCCTGTTCAGGCCGACCGCATTGAAAAGAAAGTCGCCCGAGCTGGTAAGCCCACGTTCTTGCAGCAATCGCTGCAAGGTCTGTTCGGCCGGAGCGTCGTCGGCGAGCCGCTTCAGTCGACGGTTGATCGTGCTGACCGTTGAGCGCCGCTTGGAGTAAGTCACATACAGAGCCTCGGCCGCGAGGATGAGCGACGCAGCCGCCAGTACATAGATGAAGTAGAGCAATGTCTGGCCGGTCAACATTAGAGCGGGACCTGTGGGTTGAACGCGTCCTTGGCGAACTGATGGCCAAGGGTCGCCGCTTCCTGGGCAAAGCGCGGACGAATGCCGGTCGCCCGAAATTCACCAACGATCTGGCCCTCGGCATTCACATCGCGGCGGACGAAATGGTAAAGTTCCTGAACCTGTACGACATTGCCTTCCATACCGGTGAGTTCTGATATGGAAACAACCCGCCTTCCACCATCGGAAAGCCGTTGCGTCTGCACAATGATGTCGATAGCCGAGGCAATCTGAGCCCGTATTGAATCGTGGCTCATCGGCATGCCGGCCATACCGACCATCTGTTCCAATCGCGATATCGCATCTCGGGGCGTGTTGGCATGAATGGTGGTCATTGAACCTTCATGGCCGGTGTTCATAGCCTGCAGCATGTCGAAGGCTTCCTCGCCGCGCACCTCGCCGACGATGATGCGGTCCGGCCGCATGCGAAGCGCATTTTTTAGCAATTCGCGCTGGCGAACTTCGCCCTTGCCCTCAACATTGGGCGGACGCGTCTCGAGACGGCCCACATGCGGCTGCTGCAGTTGCAGTTCCGCTGCGTCCTCGATGGTGATCAGGCGCTCCCTGGCTGGGATGTAGCTCGACAGGGCATTGAGCAGGGTCGTCTTGCCGCTGCCTGTGCCGCCCGAAACCAGGATCGACTTGCGGGCCTGCACGGCAATGCGCAACAGGTCGACCATCGGTTGCCGGATCGAATTAAACGCCATCAGACGTTCGAGCGAATAGGGGTTCTTGGAGAACTTGCGAATCGAGACCAGCGGGCCATCCACCGAGATCGGCCGCACAGCTATATTGACTCGCGACCCATCTTCCAGCCGCGCATCGACCATTGGCGCCGATTCATCGACACGCCGGCCGATAGCCGAGACGATCTTGTTGATGACACGTAGCAGATGGGCTTCATCGCGAAAGCGGATCGCCGTCTCCTCTATGACTCCACGCCGCTCAATGAAGACTCGCTTGTGGGTGTTGATCAGAATATCGGAAATCGAATCATCCTTGAGCAAAGGCTCGATCGGACCCAGCCCGAGCATCTCGTCAGCGGTGTCGCTGGTCAATTGGTCAAGTTCGCGGGCGTTAAGCGGCACGTTGCGAGCACGAACGAATTCCCGCACGATGGGGCGGATCTCGTTCAGGATTTCCTCCTTGGACGCACTTTCAAGGGCCGTCAGGTTGAAGCGATCAATCAAGTGGCGGTGGAGCTCGACCTTGAGCGTAAGGAAATCATCCCCCGGCGATTCGAATTCCGCAGAACGGGACAGTACGGGGACTGCCGGCACGATCGGATCAAGCTTCGGCTCGACCCGCGGCTCGCTTGGCCCTTTCGTGAATCGGCCCAGCATTTTGCGCTACCCCTTTGGACACGCCTTGGGGGGAATACCCGCAAGACAGCAGGCACCGAGCACGTTCCCGAACTCAATACTTCGTGCATATTTAACATCCAGGTCGAAAAAACATCTCATCTATTCGAACGAGGCGTCCGACCGTAAATATACAAGGGCCTGCCAAAACATCGCCCTGCGTCTTTTTGGCCACGATGGCCCTTACGGGCTCTGGCAAGCCCTTGGATATAATGGCATATGCCTATCTGCTAATATCGCCTCGCTTCTGCCACAGACGCGGCGAAATTGTGAACGGATGGTTAAAGACGGGCGAAAAGCAGGCAGAATCAACGTCTTGCTGCAGAGAGACCTCGAAACGATATGACCATTTCAGGCATAGCACAGGTATAAATAAGTTAAAGAACCACTAACATATTTGACTCTGCTTTTTATCGGCCCCTAGGATTAGGTCGACGGAGGATGCTCAGGTATGCGATTTCATCCTTGGCTCGTCTCGTCAGGGTTTGAACCCCAAAGGGAGAAATTGGCATGAAAAAGCTCATGACGATGACCCGGCAGTTCCGCGACGACGAACACGGCGCCGCCATGGTCGAATATACCATCCTGCTCGGCATCATCACCGTGGCGGTGATCGCCACGATCATTCTTGTCGGTGGCTGGGTCAGCACCCAATGGACGGGGCTTTACGCGTTGTTGCCGTGATAGCTTAGTCCTATCATCGACGCCGGGGAGGTCCCCGGCGTCGATCCAGGTGGTGGGTGAACGGAGTCTGGCGGGAAAAGAAAGTGCGTGCAAACACTGTCATCATGATCGTTCTCGCCGGCGTATTCGGCGTGCTCGCAGTGGTTCTCGCCAATATCTGGCTGACCAGCCAACGCAGCGCTATGGCGAAGACGGACGTGCCGCGCGATACCGTCGTGGTGGCGGCCGTATCTTTGAAATTCGGCGACACGCTGTCGGCCGACAAGCTGCGTGAAATCACATGGCCGGCGGGCGCGGTTCCGGCCGGGGCTTTCAAGACGACAAAAGATCTACTCGCTGGCGAAGGCACAAAGCAGGCGCTGCAGGCGATCGGCGCCAATGAACCCGTTCTCGCCACCAAGATTACCGGCCCCGGCCAGCGCGCCACGCTTTCGGCGGTGCTCGGCGAAGGCATGAAAGCTGTTTCCATCAGAGTCAACGATGTGCTCGGCGTCGCAGGATTCGTTTTCCCAGGTGATCGGGTCGATGTGCTCCTGACGCGCACCGTGCGCAACCCTGGAGATGCAGACCAGAGTTTCGTCGACGTGCTGTTGCAGAGCATGAAGGTGCTCGCCGTCGACCAGGTCGCCGATGAAAGCACCGACAGCCCGACGGTGGTGAAATCGGTGACTGTCGAGGCTAGCACCAAGGACGCCCAGAAGCTGACGCTGGCCGCCGGCGCCGGCCAGTTGTCGCTCGCGCTTCGCCAGGCAGCCGCCGGCAAGGACGAGATCACCCAACGCATCACGCTTTCCGACCTGACCGGCGAAACGCCGGCCGATGTCGCAGCCAGGCAGGCCGAACTCGCCAGGCAGGCCACGGCCGATGCTGCTGCGGCAGCCGAGCGCAAGCGCGCGGACGACAAGATCAATGGCCTGACTCGGGCCGTCGAACAGGTCGGAAACCGGCTCGACGACTTGAGCAAAGCAAAGCCTGCTCCGGCCGTGACCTCGGCACCCGAAGCGCAAGAGGTCGTTAAGGAAGTGATCAAATATGTGCAGCCGGAGCCGTCAGCCCGTGCGACTATCGGCGTTTTTCGGGGCGTGAAGCTCGAAAAATATGACGTACCGCGACAAAGATAACTCTGGTATGTTGGCATAAAGAGCGTCCGAAGAGCCGCCAAAGGGGGGAATGTAGATGCGAACGGTCCGGGAAACACTGGCAGCCGCCGCGCTGGCCTGTTCGGTGATATTACTGCCGATCGGCCTTGAGGCTACGGCAGCCGATCGCCGTATCGACGTGTCGAACCCCAAGGTCCATCGTGTCTTCCTGCCCATGTCGCAATCGCTGACGATTGAGGTGAATGCCACTCTTGGCGATATCGTCGTCGCCGACGAGAAGATCGCAGATGCCCAGCCGATGACCGACAAGACGCTCTACGTCATTGCCAAGGGCGCCGGTACCACAACCGTCAATCTCTTTTCCGAAGACAAGCGCTCGCTTGGCGTAATCCAGATCGAGGTCGGCGTCGACGTCAACGATATGGCGCAGGCAATTCGGCAGGTAGCGCCTAGATCGCGGATCGATATCGGCTCGGTCAATGGCAAGGTCCGGCTCGGCGGGCATGTGAAGGACGGCGCGACGCTGGCGTCGATCCTGGAAGTGGCCCAGCAATACGGTCCCGACGCGATTATCAATGCCGTTACCGTTGATGACAGCCAGCAAGTGAATCTGGAAGTGCGCGTGCTCGAGGCCAAGCGCAATGCCGGTCGCGACCTTGGTGTGTCGATCAGGAGCACGAACAACAGCGGAACGACCCGAACTGGAACGGGCATTGCCGCCGTCGATGAAGATAACGTGGTGCTCGGACCGGGCGGTCTGCTCACTGGCCTGCTCTCGAACACCAATCCGTTCGCGGCGCTGATCACTCGCGTCATCGACAGCAACATCAAGGTCGATCTGATCATCGAGGCGCTTGAGGCAAAGGGTGTCGTGCGCATGTTGGCCGAGCCCAATCTCACCACGCTTTCCGGCGAGCCGGCCAGCTTCAACGCCGGCGGTGAAGTACCCATCCGCAGCCTCGACAGGGACGGCCAGATCAACATTGTGTACAAGCAGTTCGGCGTGAATCTGCAGTTCACGCCGATCGTGCTCAACGACGACAAGATCCATATCAAGCTAGCGCCGGAGGTAAGCGACCTGAACGGCTTCACGCCGGCTGGCGACCCGATCTTCACCACCCGCAAGCTGGCGACCGTCGTCGAGTTGCGCGACGGCCAGAGTTTCGCAGTCGGCGGGCTCTTGTCCAGCAAGAATACCAAAATCCAGAGGCAGGTGCCATGGCTGGGCCAAGTGCCGATCGTCGGCGCGCTGTTCCACAATTCAAGCAATCAGAAGGAAGAGACCGAACTGGTCGTCATCGTCACCCCGCATATCGTGCGCCCGGCGAAACCCGGCGAGCAACTGGCGACCCCATTCGACAAGACACGGCCGGCCAACGACCCGGAGTTTTTCGTGCTCGGCCAACTGGAAGTAACCAAGGACATGGTGCGCAAATATGAACTGGGCGAAGGCGTCGTCGGCCCCTATGGCCACATGCTCGACCTGAAATCCAAGGACAAGATGATCTATGTCAAGAAATAGGGTGTTGATCATGCTTTTGTGTGCCAGCGGGCTGGCGGGCTGCGCCGACTATCTAAACCGCTACGACACGGTGACACTGGCCGCAGGCGACACCCAGAAATACAATTCGCTTCTGCAGACGGTCGATCCGCTCAATCCGGCGTCGAAAAAGACCGCCATTGAAGGGGATGGCGCGCGCGCTGCTGCTCTTGCCCAGAGTTACAAGTTTCCACCGCCACCACCGCCGCCGCCGGCCATCACGGTCAATGTCGGGACGCCGCAAGACACGGCGGATTGAACAGAAGGATCAGCGCGTCAGGTAAACAAGGGATCCTGGCGTCAAGGAGCAAAAGAGCAAGGCCATGCTGCGTATTATTCGCGCGTTCTGGCACGATCAGAGGGGAATAGCGCTGATACTGGTCAGCGTCATGCTGCCGGCGATCATCGGATTTTCTCTGCTGGTGATCGACATGAGCCGGCTCAACAATCTGCATAACGATCTGCAGAAGGGGGCTGATGCGTTTGCCCTGGCAGGCGCGGCTGAGCTGGACGGGACGTCGGGCTCTATCAGCCGTGCTGATAGGGCGATCGCTACGCTGGTAAGCAATCGATACACCTTCTCGACCGCCGGCCCTCCTCAAACGCTCGCTTCCGCCGGAGTAACACGCCGATATCTTCGCTCATTGCCGGCCACCGACAATCTCCCGATTGTGCCGGCCAATGTGATCACCGACGAGCTGAATGACGCCAAACTTGCCCGTTTTGTTGAAGTCACTGTAGCCCCGGTCGGGTTTGCTGCAATCTTCCCGGCTTCCTTCTTGTCATCCAGCGCCAGCAACAATTTCAATGTCGGCGCAGTCGCTGTGGCGGGCTTCACTTCCGGCGTGTGCGATTTCACGCCGGTCTTTATGTGCAACCCTTACGAGACGGTGAACGGGACGAATGCAGCGGGCGGATACACACTTGAGCAGGCCGTCTCCAACCCGGCTGTACATCGTCGGCTGATCGAACTGAGGAAGGTCGGAAATGGGGCTGCCGCTGGCCCTGGTAACTTCGGCTTCCTCGAACCTCCGGCCGGTGTGGGGAACGGTGCTCAAGCCCTCGCTCAGACGATTGCAACATCAAGGCCGATTGGTTGCTACAGTTCCGCCAACGTTAGCACGAAAACTGGCCAGAACGCCGGCCCAGTGCAAGACGCCTTCAATGTTCGTTTCGGTATTGCAGCCAGCGGCAACCATTTCAATAGTGCTGAATACGGTCCAGCCGCGAACGTCCGCAAAGGGGCAATCAAGACCCGAGGAAGCGCAAACCAATGTCCTTCCATGAATCAACTTTCATTCACCCAAGCTGGAACTATGGGCCTTCCACGCGACGCGACCACTCCATACCTCGGCGGCCGAATGGGCGATGGAAATTGGAATTTCTCTGGTTACTGGAGCACCAACTTTGGTTCCGCTGCCTACCCATCTTCATGGAATACGACCAAGCCGACGCGCTATCAGGTCTACCGTTACGAGATATCGGCCGGGTTGGTAGGCATGGCGTCGACTGGTGGAGAGATCGGAACCCCGTCGGCAGCTTGCCAACCCCCTGTCACGACGGTTGACCGTCGGTTGATTTACGGTGCGATCCTGAACTGCAATGCACTCCAAGCTGCCGGCAGCGATCTGTCCGGCCACAGCACGGATCTGCCGGTGGAAGCTTTTGGAAGCTTTTTACTGACTGAACCGGTTGCGTCGCCATCGGAAGACGCATCCGTGATGGTTGAATTGGTAGACGTTACTGGGGGTGGCGGCCAGGGCACGCTAGACAATTTCCTCCGCGACGAAGCTCAGCTTTACCGGTGATGGCGATGATTGGAATGCTATTGCGTCATCTCGATAGATTTCGATGCGATCAACGCGGTGCAGTGCTCATCGAAATGACGCTGATCACGCCGCTGATGCTGATTTTGGCGGGTGGCGTGTTCGAGTTCGGCAATCTGATTCACGAAAAACTCTTGATGGAGGCCGGACTTTCAGATGCAAGCCGCTTCGCCGCGCGCTGCAACAGCCAATTGTATACACAAGCCGGGCTTGCGGCGATCAACTGCGCCGACATCGCTGCAAACATCGCCGTGTTCGGCAATGCCGCGGGAACAGGCAGTGCACGCGTCAGCGGCTGGCAGAAATCGAATGTGACGGTGACAATCGCCGCCTCCGGTTCCTGCCATGACGCTGTGGTTGCCGGCGTCGCGCAATATCGATCAACCACCGCGCAGGTCTGTATCGTCAGGGCTGCGGGTACCTTGGCGTACGGCGGGGTCGGCATGCTATCGATCATCGGCATCGGCCCGATCACGTTGAACGGCTCTCACGAGGAGCGGCTGATCCGGTTCTGACCATGTTCAAGCGTTTTGCGGATTCGGACGACGGCGCGGCGATGGTCGAAATGACCATCGTTTCGACGCTGCTGTTTGCCCTTGTCCTCGGTTTCATCGATTTCGGTCACGCCTTCTACCAATGGAACGCTGCTACCAAGGCGGTCCAACTCGGCGCCCGGCTGGCCTCGATTTCAGACCCAATTGCGACGGCTCTTGCAACTGCGGCGCCGACGACGACACCGGGTGCGCCAGTCGTTGCCGCGGCATATGGCCCCTTCGTCTGCAGATATACTGCTGGCACAGGAGCTTGCACCAACGGCGGCACATTCAATGCCGCCAACTTCAGCCGTATCTTCCGCGGGGACACGGCAAACACCAACGATGATGCCTGTCCCCCACTCGCAGCAAATCAACGGCCCGGGATGTGCCATTTCTTTCCGCGCTTGCGCCGCGATAACGTGGTGGTCACCTACAGCGCCACTGGCTTGAGCTATCAGACCCGGCTGGGCGGACCGGTGCCAACAATCACCGTAAGTCTTCAAAACGTGACCTTTCAGTTCTTCTTTCTGCAAGGGCTGATGGGCTTTGCGAACCTCACCATGCCGTCGATGCTAAGCACGGTTACGGGCGAAGACCTGAAGAGCACATCACCATGAACGCCATCAACACGAAGGTTCTCCCAACCAAACGAAAGCAGGTCGCCCTGTTCTCGTCTGATTCGCAGTTCAAGCATGACGTGGCGACGCGGCTCGATGCGCTGGCGATTTATGACGTCCGGATTTCCGAAACGGATGATTTTCTCAAAGGCCCGACCCCCGACACGCGGCCGGGCATCGTAATCCTCGACCTTGCCATTGGCGAACTGCTTGGCAAGCCTGGCATTGTCGAGGCGCGCGCCCTGTGGGCGGCCGTGCCGCTGATTGCGGTTTCCGACGAACTGACCTCTGAACAGACGCGCGTCCTGGTGCGAATGAACGCCTCGGACTGGCTGCACAAACCACTTGATGCCAAGGAGCTTCTGAACGCGGTCACCTTCCACGACACCGGCAACCAGGGCACCAAGAGCCGCATCATCACCTTTATCGGCGCTAGCGGCGGCGCCGGCGCTACGACGCTCGCTTTGTCAGCGGCGGAGTTCCTGGCCTCGAAATCCACCGAACGTGCAGCTTCGACCTGCCTCGTCGACCTCGATTTCCAAAGCGCCAATTGTGGCGCCTATCTCAACCTCTTCAACCAGTTCGACCTTGCCGGCATCATCGGCCAGCCGGAACGGCTCGATGTCGAACTGATGGATGTCATCAAGCTCTCGCGCCCGTCCGGCCTGACGCTGTACGCCTTCGAAAGGCCGCAACTGCCATTCGAGCCGCAGGGCGCGGATTTCGTGTTCCGGCTGCTGGACCTCGTCGCCTATCGCTTCGATGACATCGTCATCGACCTGCCCAACATCGAAACTCCCTGGCAGAATCCTGTGCTTTCCACGAGCGACGCGATCTTCATCGTGTTCGAGCTCAACGTCGCCTCGCTGCGACAGGGCAAGCGGCTCTACAAGAAGATCCGCGATTTGCGCGGCAATTCGGTGAACATCACGCTGGTCGCCAACAAGCACAAGAGCAAATGGTTCGGCAATCACTTTTCGCGCGGCGAACTCGAAAAGATATTCAAGGTACCGCACATCAAATCGGTTGCCTTGGACAATGCGCTGCTGACCGATGCGCTGAACCGAGCCATCATGCCTTCCGAAGTGGACGGGCGGGCACGCTTCAACAAGGATCTGAAGCGGATGTTCAAAGAGCGGCTCGATGACACTGCCCGGTAGATATCGCTTCGTTCCAACGCTTGCGGGCGCCTGCATCATGGGCCTGGCATTGGCGGCATCGTCCTGGGACTGCGCCCATGCCCGATCCGGGCTATCGGACCAGCCGCCGCTGCCAGCCATGGGCCCCAGCCTGCGCAAGTTCGTTTTTTTCCAAACCGCGGAACAGCCGGGCACGATCATTATCCGCAAGCAGGAGAAGGCGCTCTATCTTGTGACCCGAGAGGGTGAGGCGCTGCGCTATCAAATCAGCGTCGGGCGTGACGGATTTGGCTGGACCGGCACCGTGGAAGTGGGGGCGAAGACCGAATGGCCGGAATGGCGCCCACCGAGAGAAATGCGCGCGCGCCAGCCGGAGCTGCCGGAGATGGTGCCGGCCGGTCCCTACAATCCGCTCGGCGCACGGGCGCTCTACTTATCCCGAGACGGGCACGACACGCTTTATCGCATACACGGCACCAACGACCCTTCAGGCGTTGGCTTCGACGGCACATCGGGATGCTTTCGTCTTACCAACACCGATGTGATCGATCTTTTCAGGCGCGTCTCGGTCGGTGCAAAGGTGGTGATCCAATGACGATGATTAGCGACCCGGACATGCCGGCGATCGACATTGGGCCGGCGACCCAAGCTATAGAGCAAGTTGTCGCTGGGAAACCGAGCAATGCCAGGATGATCGGGGTTGTTGCTGCAGGCACCTTGCTGATCACAGCCGCAAATTTAATAGCCGCGGTCTATCTCTTCCGCGGCATCAACGACCTGCGCTCTGTCGAAGGGAGGCTGGAACAGCTCGGATCGTTCGAGCAACGGATTGCGGCCCGGCTCGACATGGTCAATAACGGCTTTCAAAGCCGGTTCGAAAAACTGGACAATCAACTGCAGGGTAGCTTCAGCCAGATCAACGGCAGCATTGCTCGGATAGAACAGAACTTGCCGCTGGCTACCGTGGCGGAGCCTTTTGTTGAGACGACCAGCGCCACGGCGGAGCCGGTCAGCGATCTCGATGGTGAAGAAGCGACCGAACGCAGTATCGTCGAAGCACCACGCCCGCCCAAAAGGAAGATCGCAGCAGCGGTGCCCCCTGCCCCAAGCTCCTCCTACCGGCGCATAGAGCAGCCTGACGGCAAGGTCTATTACCGCAAGATCGATTAGAAGCGGGGTAAGGGGGCGTGGAGAATGCTTGCCAGAGAAGATCGTCCGCCGCTTTGCGCGTCGGCGTCCATATTCGGCGCTTTTCGTCGTTTTTGTCGGGTGGACGACGGTGCCTTCGTCCAGCCTGGTGCTCGTGGCTGACATCGTGCCAACCCACGAAACCTTGCTGATCGAAGTGTGGGTCTCGCTACGCGATGTCGTCTATTCGTCCCGACCACCGCGAGGCGCTGACAAAGGTCACCGCTTACGACCTCTCGATCTCCGGCGGCATCGAAGGCAAGGTCTCTAGCATGATCGCCGACAGTTTGGTCGATCAGAAAAACGGGGGAGCCTTTTACCAGGTTCGTGTCGCGGCGGACAAATCGACGCTCGCGAGGGATGGCGAGACTTATTCAACCATCCCGGGCATAATGTGCTCAGTAGACATCAAGACGCAAGGCGATTCTGAGTTACCTTTTAAAGCCGATCAACAAGGCGCGTCAGGAGACCATGAGTGAGCGCTAGCGCCACCTCTCCTCCCATCAATCGTGATCGGCGGCTGCTAACGATCACAAAAGAGGATTTCGGGCTGGAATTCCGGGTCGTCGCGCGTGGCGGCATACGCCGCGGCATTCGTCTGGAAAAGGCTTTCTGGATATCTCTGAAGCAGATGGCTGAAAGTAGGAAATGCACAATCGGCATGCTGATCGAGGAGATCGCCGACAGCCCGACCAAGACTGGTAACCTGACATCGGCGATTCGGGTGGCTTGCATACACGGGCTGGCGGATGAAAACATGGCCCTGCGGAAGCTTGCATCGATCAGGACGATCAATGCCATATTGCTTGCCTGCCCCTCGCCCGCTTTTGCCTTGGCGTCATCGAAGAAGATCCTGACTTTCAATGCTTCGTTCCAGCAATTCGTCAAGCGTCAGTTGCCGATCGGACCAAACAATGATGCACGACTAGATCTCAAGCTGGCGCTGGATCTCCCTGTCGCCGACATTTTTGCCCAACTCGACGCCAACGGCGAAGTACCGATCGCCAGCGGCTTTGTAATCGGGGCTGGCGAACGCCGGTACCGAGGTCAATTGAATGTAGTACGGGCGCCCGTACCCGAACCGGAATTGCTGATGGCGTTCGTCAACAGCTAGAACTGCGGCCTCCGGTGAGCGAGGCTCAATCCGGGCTGAAGATCCTTCGTGTCATTTAGCGCGAATAGGAACTGTCTGCGAGACTTCGATTAGGCCCGACCGCTATTGCCAGCCGACGGCCCGCGCCGTTTGGCGGGAGCGGCACCATCACCAATCAACCGGATTCATTACAATGAAGGGCGACAACCTCGAAGAGAGAGGGCAAGACGACGTATTGGCGCCAGAGAAGGCTTGGCGAGCAGAAAAACGGGATTGGATCCGAACTGGGCTGATCGCCGCGCAAATCCGCGCGGAAAAGCTGCGGCAAGGTCCAAGAAGAAATTTCGCAGGATCGAACACATGTGTTGGCTGGAAAATAGAAAGCTTATCCGCTCCGCGAAAGTCATTGCCGAGGCTGAGCATGCCGAACGTAGCGAAAAGACAGCAAGATTGAGATCGCTTCGGATGGCAGCTCAGAGTGACCTGAAGGTTCCGTTCCTTGAGGAACTCGATTGCTCTCTACTTATCGCCGCACTGACTCAAGGCGAATTATCGGCTAAACTTCCCGACGGATCGCATTGGCGGGGCCGAGCAAGGGCAACAGGCAAAAACCAGTATTCCTCCGCGCCCGCCAATTCGGACTAACGAGTGTTCTCTCGCCTGATATCGAATTCAGAAGGCGATCTCGAGACCCAGCTTGCCGCTGACAGTTGACTGTCTTGAGACCACTTGCCGCGAATCTCACTGCTGAGCGTTGATCGATTGAGACATTTTCAGGTTGAAGCCAGACGGAGTGCCACTGAGAAGTCTGCGTCTTCAAACTCACACTCTCCCTTCCGTCAACGCATGCCGTGTTGGAATAGCCGAAGCCGAAAGGCGGTAGCGCTCCTCAAACCCACTATCTCATCTCGGGTAGCAGGTGTGGCGATGTAGCCCTCGTCACAGGGCTAACCCTAGTGTTTGCACTGGCCAGGGGCCGCTTTTGATGCCACGCTGCGGAGCGCCGGCGGTCCGAGCACACACCGCCGATCCCTGCGACCCAGAGCATCGCTTCACGAAATTTCCCTAAGGGCAGTCAGACATTGTTCCGATCAGTGTTGAACGAGATAGGTTTCGATCCTGCCGACACCTGCCAGTTCTAGATTACAGCGCGGTTCGAGCTTCCAGGAGGTGCGCAGGGCCTGCTTGGTTGCCTCCGAGATTTGCATGCGGTCGGCCACGCCCTGGGACTCGAGCCGGCTTGCAATATTCACGGTCTCGCCCCAGAGGTCGTAGACGAACCGATGCCGGCCGATCAGGCCCGCGATCACCGGTCCCGTGTGCACGCCAATGCGGATCCGAAAACTATCGTTACCCCAAGCTAAGGGCTTCAACGCGTCCAGCATGGATTTCCCGAGTGCCACGATCCTGTCGGCATGGTCAGCTGCCGGTTCGGGAACACCGCTCGCAGCCATATAGGCGTCTCCGATGGTCTTGATTTTCTCGACGGAATGCTTCTGCGCCAAGACGTCGAACGTGCCGAATAGCCTGTCGAGGCGCTTGATCAGGTCCGACGGCGGCAACCTTGCCGCTATGCTCGAGAAACCGACAATATCGGCAAAAAGAATGGTCACTTCATCGAACCGGTCGGCAATGAACTCTTCGCCCCGATGCAGCCGTGCCACGATCTGACCGGGCAGGATCGCATGAAGAAGCGAGTCAGCCCGCCCCTTCTCCACCTCGATCTGCTGAAGATACTGGTGCTCGCGGTCAAGCCAACGCTTCTTCTCCAAACTCGAGTTGATCCGGGCGCGCAGCAGGACTGGATTGAAAGGTTTAGGCAAGTAGTCGTCGGCCCCCGCCTCGATGCAGCGGACCACTGCATCCACTTCGTCCAACCCCGATATCATGATGACAGGGATATGCCGCCATCGGCGCTCCGCTTTCAATCGTGAGAGCACCTCGATGCCGTTCATGTCCGGCATCAGGAGGTCCAGCAGAACCAGGTCGAACTCGTGTTCCGCAAGGTGAGCCAGCGCTGACAGACCGGACTCGGCAGTGACTACCTGATGACCGTCACGTTGCAAGCGGCGGGAGAGGAGACCGCGGTTACTGCTGATGTCGTCGACGACAAGTATGCGGCCACAGCCGGAGCTTACGGGGTGCTCCGTCTTGATCAGTGCCCGTTCGAGTCCTGCCGCATCGATCTCAGCCTGATCCGTGGTCCGCGGTTCCTCGCTGTCGGGTGCGCGCGAGAGGCCGGCGATTGCATCGACATGCGCCAACAACTCGGCCGCCGCGGCGAGCATCACCCTGACATCCTCTTCCAGCGCGTATTCGTGCAATTCTTCGGCTTCTTCACGAATCATTTCGGAATAGCCGATGATCGCGTTGAGCGGCGTTCGCAAGTCGTGGCGCAGTTTCGCCTCGATCTCGACCCCTGCCCGGTTCTGATTGTCGGCTTTTCCATGGATCAAGCTGTCGATCAGGCCATTCAATTCGCAAGCAGCGGCGCTGACCTTCTCCAGATCCGGTGTCATGTGGATCAGACCGAGGTCCTGCACCTGTTCGGTCAGCAACTCCTGAAATCCTGAGATTGCCCGCGCCGGTCCGGCGAGCTGCTGTGCCAGATGGACGGCGATCGCATGGCGTTGGAACTTGTTCTTGGCAGTCATGTTTTCAAACCGTCGGCCTGGGCCTCATCGATTCCCGGCGAGCAATTGTTCAATTTTCTGGACAAGTCGCGACAGGTCCACCGGCTTGCTATCGTACTCATCGCAGCCGGCCTCGAGCGCCATTTCGCGATCGCTGGCCATCGCGTGCGCAGAAAGCGCAATGATCGGGATCCCGGAGGTGGCCGGATCAGCCTTGATCCGCCTGGTCGCCTCCCACCCGTCCATGACCGGCAAGCTCATATCCATGAGGATGAGATCCGGCCTTTCCGAAAGGGTGAGTTCCACGCCCGACTGTCCGTTTTCCGCAATTAGGACTTCGAACCCACGCCGCGACAACCGCCGCGAGAGCATGTCCCGGTTCAATTCGTTGTCTTCTACGAGAAGGATCCTCGTCATCCTCGGCTTCCTTCAGCCATGGGGGGCGGTTCCGCGATCGGCAATGCTGGCACCTGTCGATCCAAGCGGGAATATCTGGCGCTCGAGGGCCTCGACCAACTGAGACCGACTGTTTGCGCCCTTGGTCACAACCGCGACCGCCCTGTCGCGAAGCCATTTGAGCTCATCGGCCGACAAATCCTTGGAAGTCACGACGACGACCGGAATGTTCTGCAGCTCGGGCACCTGCTGCATCTCGTTCAAGGTCTCGAATCCGTCCATTTCGGGCATCAGCAGATCAAGCAGGACCAGACGCGGCAACAACCGCTTCATCAGCTTGAGGCCGCGCAGGCCATCGCTTGCCTCGTGAACCCGCCAATCCTTCTTGACCAGAATACGCCGAAGGAAATCGCGCGAGGCTTGATCGTCATCAATAACAAGCACATCGCGGTTGCCACTGCCGCAAGCCTCTATCGTTCGAACAAGCTTCCGCGTGTCGATCGGCTTCGTCAGGTATTCGACCGCACCGAGTGAGAGGCCGAGTTCGCGATCTGCAAGTATCGTCGCAAGGATTACTGGAATCTCGCAGAGCTCCTTGTCGCTTTTCAGCGAGCGCAGCACTGACCAGCCGTCCTGATGCGGCATGATAATGTCGAGAACGATTGCGACGGGGCGATGCGCTCGCGCAGCGGCTATTCCTTCCTCGCCGCTTGCTGCTTCGATCGACGCCAGTCCCGCCTCTGCCAAGGCCCTGGCGATGAGGGTTCGGGCGGCAGGTTCGTCATCGATGATCAGAACCGCCTTGTCCGACGGCCGCGACGACAGCGGTTCGGCGGATCGCTGCTCGCTAGGTTCCTCGTTGCACTCGGCTGGAATCTCCATTGTGAAGGTCGAGCCTTTTCCGAGCTCGCTCTTGACCGTTACAACGCCTCCGATCATTCGGCAGAAACTCCGGGTTATGCTAAGGCCCAATCCCGTTCCGCCATAGTTGCGAGTGGTGGACGCGTCTGCTTGCGTAAAAGGGTCAAAGAGCCGTTCTTGCTGCTCTGGCGTCATCCCGATCCCGGTGTCCGACACTATGAATATTAGCCAGTCGCGATCCGATCTCCTGTTGCGTCGAACCGCCAGCGTTACACGGCCCACTTCGGTGAACTTGGCCGCGTTACTGAGTAGATTGAAGAGGTTATGACGCAACTTCGTCTGGTCCGAATGCATTTTCCCAAGGTCGCCCGCGAGGTCCAGCACGAAACTGTTTCTGTTTTTCGCCATCAGTGGCGCGACTGTGGCCTGGACATCGCGCAACAAGTCGGCGACGTCGAAAGTCTCCAGGAAATTTTCCATCTTATTTGCCTCGATCTTCGACAGATCGAGGATGTCGTTGATGAGCGCGAGGAGATGGCGACCGGCCCCTGCGATCTTTTCCACATCTGGGACGAACTCGTTCATTTGCTCGTCACTCGCCTCTTCGATCAGCATCTCGCTGTAGCCAATGATCGCGTTCAATGGAGTGCGTAGCTCGTGGCTCATGGACGCGAGGAAGCTGCTCTTGGCCTCATTTGCCGCTTCAGCATGGCTCTTGGCCCGCTCGAGTTCGACCTCTCTCTGCTTCAGTTCCGTGATGTCGGTGTAAACGGCGACGGTCCCGCCGTCAGGGGTCTTTCGTTTGCTGACGCGGACCCAGCGTTCTCCGAAGCGACCCTCGTGGACGAAGCCTGCCGGATCCTTCTGGATGCGCAGCCTCTCCGCAATCCATTCCTCCGGCGACGCGCCCTCAAGGTCGACGTGCCCGCTCGCCAAGCGTCCTTTCAGAATATCATGAAGGCTTTGCCCAGGAAGAGTAGCTCGCTCATTGCCGGGAAAGATTTCGCAGTATTTGCTGTTGGCAAGAAGGACCTTGTCCTCCGAATCGAACAGGACAAATCCGTCAGAAATCGCCTCGAGTGCCGCTGCGATCGTCCGTCTTTGCCGCTCCGCCTCATCTTCCAGTCTTTGCTTTTCAATTGCGCTCGCCCGGAAAAGCCGAAGCGTCCGCGCCATCGCGCCGAGCTCGTCGCCTCCCTCTGCCTGTATTTCGACGTCATAGCGTCCTTCCGTCAGATTTCCGATCACCCGGTTCAAGCGCCGCAACGGGCCGACGATCGAGCGAAGAACAAGGATGGTGAGAAGCGACCCGATCATCACCACGATGGCCACCAGCACGGCAGCGGTCGTCGCCGTTTTCTGGGTTTCCGTTACGACCTCGTTGCGAGCGGCTTCTGCCTCGGCGCTCGCTCGTTCGACGAGTTTGTTTAGCGCGGCATCCACATTTGCGCTGTGGGTGCGCGCCTCGGCGAGGAGAGTGTTGCCGATGATGCGGTTGTCTTGAGTATAGCTGTCTGCCGCTCGTAACGCCGTTTTGACATAGGAATCGATCTCAACGCGGATTTCCCTGACCGCATCCGGTGATGATTTCGAAAGGCGGTCCAGATGTGTCAGCAGTCGCTCGCGCGCCTGCTCGGCATTGCGCTGGGAATTCATCAACAAGCTAACCGACAAATCAGTCAGCCAGTAGCGCAATTCGCCGAATGTTACGTGGGCCGCAGCCGCAGTGGATGCGACATCGAAAAATGCCTTGGTCTCCGCGGTTCGATCTGCACTGCGATAAAGTGCCTGGGTGAGAAAGATGGACGATACGATGAGGCTGACAAGGCCGGCCGCTGTCAGCGCAGCTATGCGGGCCGAAATCGGTAGATTGGCGAAGCTACGCGCAAGTGGCCTCGCCGGCGCCGATACGGCTTCCACTTGGTGCGGTGATTGTTCCAAAGCGCTCATTTGAACAAGACGATGCTGATCGCGCCTCCCAGATCGCCCGCTTTGCCGCCCTCCTTTGGATATCCTGTCACGTCGATCTCGCCCTTCGGCTCGCCGTGACAGGAAAGACACGAGCCGGTATAGTATTCGGGCAGCAGCATTCGAAATGCCGGGCGTCCATCCGCCTCTGTGACGTCCGTGTAGGCTTCTCCCTTCGCTCTCTGCGGATCCACCAAGACCTTTTCGATGATCTGTGCTTCCCAGGCGTCCGGAAGCGATTTGCGGTTGCGCACGAGTTGCTCTGGCGCAGTCACGCGCACCCGAGCTTCGTTGCCGGCCTTGGCGACGAACTTGTCATTCATCAGACGCGCAAACACGGCTGGCACGAAGCCCTTGAAAGCGATTCCCGCGCGGTTGATGTTATCTTGCTGTTCGTCCACCACCTCTCGCATCGCCTCAATCTGGACTTCAAGCAGACGCCGGTCGCGCTCGGTCAATTCGCCGGAAAGCGGGTCGTTGCCGATGTGTTTTGAGTATTCGGCGATGGCCTCTCTCGTAATGCGCTCACCGTCGAGGTGCTTGTCGCCAAGAGCAGGATCATTGATGAGCGTCTGGTAGTTCGATATGATACGTCGCCCCGCACGGAGCAATTCCGCGAGTCGCGTTCCCGTCGCGACATCCTCGGTAACTCCCGCTCCGATGGCAGACGACACGACGAGCGCGCAGCCGACAAGAACAGCGGCAATGAAAGTCCGCGTCAACGCTGACATGCCGGACATTTCCGTTTCCCTTCCAGGAAGGCCACTCACAGCATAGCACGATAAAAGCCGGGGAGGCAGCGACAAACTTCGAAGCTCAGGGAAGGAGGGAACGAATATTCGCCGTCTGTTCCGAAGCGTCCCTGGCGTGTAACCCATCTCCGCCGAACGTCCCTTACCACCCCATCGCCACCCCATTGCCAACCCACAGCCTCGACCAACTGGATGACGGCTTCGGGTGATGGCCGTGAATTGGCCCGGAGCAAGCGAGCTTCCGCTTAGGTCGGAACCGGCATTCCGCTTAGGGTAAAGCCACTGGGACAGCTTCAGGCGGAGCCATCACCTTCAGCACCGCTTCGCGTCGTGCTGCTGGCCGGAGACGCCCCTCTTTGGCGGGCACGGCCGGCCTTCGCCTTACGACTGCGCCAACCGCGATCCGAACCGACGAAGGCCTCCAGCATGTGCGGAATCAGGGCAGCGGTGTCCACGGGTTCATAGAGCCGGCTGTGCTCGGCCGCGTACTGATCGAGTTCCTCCTTGAGAGGCTCCGGCAGGATGATGGTCATGCGGACGACGCCAACCTTCGGCAGCCGACCGAGCCTCAGATCTGGCATTGTTCACCTCCTGCTTGTGAGACAAAGACATGTTGCCTGTTCAGATAATCAACATAGGCAACGACGTCGCGATGAACGGCGGCAGGCAGTTCGACGGTGATCTTGACCGGACGGTCATCGGGAATGGCGGAAAGTTTCAGCTTGGTCATGACGGACCCTTTGACTTGCCGTAAGGCACAAGAACAAGGTCGCGATTGACAATCACGCGAACCGGAAACCCGGGCCGCACCGTGAGCGTCGGCTGCACGTTGAGCTGATTGCGCACGATCTGCTGGCCAATATCGGAGGCCGAGTCCTGCGCGCTTTCGCGGATGGCCTTGGCGATTTCGCTTTCGTCGTCGCTGGACCCGAGCGATGTCCCAATGCCCAGCAATGTCGAGAGCGCTGCGGCCCGGAACATCTGGCCCCAATGATGGTCAACTTCGTCTTCAAGGCCAGAAAACCCTTGCGTGTCTGCGCCCTGCTGGCGCTCCAGCACGATCGATGTGCCATCGGGCATGATCAGCCGGTTCCAGACCAGCAGCAGGCGCGACTGACCGAACGCGACCTGGCTGTCATACTGGCCGATCAGCCGCGCACCCTGCGGGATCAGAAGGTATGAGCCGGTTGGGCTGTCGTAGACATTTTCCGTGACCTGAGCGGTGATCTCGCCGGGCAGGTCGGAGCGGATGCCGGTGATAAGGGCAGCTGGAATGACGCTGCCGGCTTGCACCACGTAGGGCGAGGCCTTCTCGGCGAGCCGATTGGGGCTGACTGTGCGACGGTCTGGCTCGGCATTGACGAAGGCCAGCTTGCGATCCTGCACGTTTTGCGCGGCGCCAGGATCGATCGGTGGCGGCCCAAGCGGCGGAGTCAGACCAGATTGGGTGTCCGGTCCTATGACCCTGCTGCCAGCATCCTGTCGTGTGGGACCAGGTCTCGTGTTCGTATCGGTGAAGAGCTTCGCCACGCGTGCGGCCTCGATCTCGGCCAGTCGGCGCTGCTCCTCCGGATCGGCGCGCGGGCCACTGACGTTGGACGCCCCAATCGGCTGGCCGCGCTCCTGCGCGCGCAAGATCGGCCGGCCCAAATCGCCAGGCAGCGCGGGGCCGAGTTGCGGAACACCGGCATAGTCCTTCGGCAGCTTCTGTAGCCCGTCGGCCGTTGAGCGGTTTTCGGTGGTGAAGAGCTCGGACGGCTGTTCGGTTCCGCGCTGTCTGGTGTCGAGCGCCCAAATCAACGTGCCGAGGATCGCAGCGCTGGCAACTCCACCAACGCCTATCAGCACCTTGCGCGACAGTCGCGTGACCCTGGCCGGTTCGGGCCGAAGGCGCAGTTCCGCTCGAATGTCCTGGTTGGGTGCATTTGCAGGGTCGCTCATCGGAACAGCCTCGTGCTGGGCGAGGTTCGTTTGCCGTCCGTACGCACGATGCGGACGCGCTTTTCGCTTGTTTTGTCGCCGAGCCTCAATTCAGCGGCGGCAAACAGCCGATCAACGACGTAGTAGTTCTGGCGAGCACGGTAGTTGACCAGCTCCGAGCCGCCCGATGGGCCGATGACAAAGAGTGGCGGCATTTCACCTTGCCCTATGCCAGACGGGAACTCGATGTAGACTTTTGCACCGTCATCGAAGGCGCGAAGCGGCCGCCAGGGCGCCATGTCGCCTTCGATGCGATAGCGGAAATTCAGTTTCTGGATGTCGACGCCGGACGCGACCGGCTGTGCGGCGGAAGCCTGCGCGTTCTGGCGCCGCAGCGCAATCAGCTGGTCCTGCGGGTACTGCCAGGAGACCGAAGCCATGTAGGTCTTTTCGGTCGAGCGCAGCTCGAGATGATAGGTGCGGCGGTCGCTGTTGATGACGAGATTGGTCTGCAGATCCGGCCGTGTCGGCTTCACAAGGATATGGACCTGCTGGCGCTCCCCTGCCCCACTTTGCGTATCGCCGATGATCCAGCGCACCGTGTCGCCGGCGGCCACAGGCCCGGAGCCGACAAGCTGCTCGCCCGGCTGCAAGGCGATGTCGGTGACCTGGCCGGGCGCGGCATAGATCTGGTAGAGCGCGCCCTCACT
Organism: Mesorhizobium sp. M0207; assembly: GCF_040321995.1. Classification (NCBI taxonomy): domain Bacteria; kingdom Pseudomonadati; phylum Pseudomonadota; class Alphaproteobacteria; order Hyphomicrobiales; family Phyllobacteriaceae; genus Mesorhizobium; species Mesorhizobium sp. M0207. The sequence continues at coordinate 141,411 of NZ_JAMYSQ010000014.1, read as the reverse complement.
CCAAGGATAGAGCTGGATGGCATTGACGAACCCGTCGCGAACCGGCTGCATCCTCGCTGCCTCGTTCGCCTGGCCGATACGCTGCTTCGGATCGGTCGGCTCCGGCTCCACCTTCGTAGCGTCGACTGGTTTCGACTGACCAGGCAGCGGAAGCGGTTTCGGCACTTCCACCACTTTGACCGGACCAGGCGGGTCGAGCCTGCGCACCGCAGGCACCGCATCGTCGTAGGCGATTTCCGGCGGAATGTATTTCTTCGATGCACAGCCGGCGAGCGCCGCTGCCGACAGCAGTGTCAGGGCAAGCCTACGTGCCTTGGGCGCATTGCGCGTGGCCGGTCTCGCCGATGTTCTTGTTGGTGCTGCACGCATCATGAAAACTCCTTCGACCAGCTGATGGCGTTGACATAGACGCCAAGCGGATTGGCTTTGAGCCGGTCAGCGTCGCGGGGTTGCTGAATCACGATTGTGAGGATTGCGGTCCAGCGCTCGGTGCCGGCCAGGTTGCCATTCTCGTAACGGCGCTCGACCCAGGCGACGCGAAACGAATCGGGGGTAGCACGGATGACGCTGGAAACCTCGATGGCGATCTGGAGTTTGCCCAATTTGGCAAAAGGGTCGTTCAACCGGGCGTAATCATTGAGGGAAATGGCGCCGCGGTCTGTGGTGTAGTCGTAGGCTCGCAGCCAGTTTTGGCGGACGATGACCGGGTCGGCCGGAATGCTTCTGACCTGTTCGATGAAGCGGGCCAGATGCCAGGCGACCTGCGGATCGGTCGGCCGATAGTCGGCAACGGCCGGCGCGACAACCTGCGCTTCACCGAACTTGTCGACCTCCACCACCCAGGGAACCACTGAGCCGCGCGTTGACTGCCACACCAATGCGGATGCAAAACCGCCGGCCAGGACGAGAGAGCCGAAGGCCATCAGCCGCCAGTTTCTCGCCTGGACGCGAGCCGAGCCGATGCGCTCGTCCCAAATCTGGGCTGCACGCTGATATGGCGTCTCGGGGTGGGGCGTTTTTGCGTAACGAACGAAAGGGCGTCTAAGGGGGGTCATCGGCGGTCGTCCTGATCGAGGGAAACATTCATCGAGCCGCCCCCATCATCACTCGAGTGAACTGAATGCGCGGCGACGCTGGCGCCATGGCTCATGACCTGGCTACGCTTCATTCGTTTTGCCCATGCGGGCGGGGCGTCGGAACTGGTTTCGGAGGTCGACCAGTCACCCGAGGAAGCCGTTCCCGACGATCGCTCTCCACTCGTCGCACTCCAAGCCGCAAAGCGGCCGGCCTCATAGCTGTCGGACAGCGCCGACGCGGCGCGCGACATGGCCTGCTTCACCGGTCGAACGGCAGCGCTGGCACCGGCCCTGGCGACACCCGCCACGCCGGCGGCGACCGAGCCTGCACCACCTCTTCCAGATGTCGCTGCGCCAAGTTCCCAGGCGGCCGAAGTGCTGCCGGCCAGATGCGCGCCGCGGCGTGCGGCTGCTGCCGACATACGCGCACTGCCATTGAGTGCGCCTGCCGCGCCGCTCAATCCGGCGCGAGCACCCATAGCGCCAGCCACGCCAAGGCCGCCAGCGACGAGGCTCGTGCCAACAGCGGCACCTGCGCCCAGTTGCGGGGCACCGGAGACCAGCCCCGTCGCAATGCCGGGACCGAAGATCGACAGTCCCATCAGCGACAGAGCGCCCAGGACAAGCGACAGCGCATCCGTGATTGTGGGCTGTTCGGCGCCGAAGCCTTGGGTGAACTCGCCGAACAGGCCCGAGCCGATGCCGACGATGACGGCAAGGACCAGTATCTTCACGCCGGAGGCAACGATGTTGCCGAGCACTTTTTCGGCAAGGAAGGCGGTCCGGTTGAACAGCGCAAAGGGTATCAGCACAAACCCGGCAAGCGTCGTCAGCTTGAATTCGACCAGCGTGACGAAGATCTGGACGGCCAGAAGAAAGAACGCAATCAGTACGATCGCCCAGGCGATCATCAGCACTACGATCTGGACGAAATTCTCGAAGAACGATACGTAGCCCATCAGCTGGCTGGCGGCCTCGAGGATCGGATTGCCGGCATCGATGCCGACTTGCGCCACGCGGCCCGGCTGCAGCAATGCCGAGCCTGAAAGTGCCGAGCCTCCAGCCTTCAGGCCGAGCCCGGAAAAGCTCTCGAAGACGATCCCGGCAAGACGGTTGAAGTTGCCGATGATGAAGGCAAAGAAGCCGATATAGAGCGTCTTCTTCACCAGTCGGTGCAGCACGTCTTCATCAGCACCCCATGCCCAGAACAGGCCGGCCAGTGTGATGTCGATCACAATCAGGGTCGAAGTGAGAAACGCAACTTCCCCACCGAGCAGACCAAAGCCGGAATCGATGTAGCGAGTGAAAGTCTCGAGGAAGCGGTCGATGACGCCGGTGTCGTTCATGGCGCCACCGTTTCGGGATAGGGCCGGTCTTCCGCGAAAGGCGGCGTTGGCGGTTGGAGCGGCGGCAGCCGGGTCGGGTCCTTTTCGATCGACGGAGCCACGTTTGGCATGATCGGGCGGGATGGCCGCAGGAAGCGTCGGCGGCCTTCCGCCCAGGCTTTCCTGCAGGCGTCGTCATCGATCGCCGCCATGCCGATGTCCCGGCATCGGGCAAGCTCGACACTTGCCGGCTCGCCGCCCGGATATGCGGAGCGCGGGGAGGACGCGTCCTGCGAGCCGCCGCCGCGCAGCGCCATGGAGGCGGCGGTCATGGCGGCGCCAAGGGCAAGAACGGCTGTTATCCGGGCGGCGATCTTGAGATCCATGCGGTCTTCGCCTCAGTCGTGGAACATTTTTACGGATGACGCGCTGTAGCTGCTGCCCGTCATGAAACGGCTGAACTGTTCCCGCGCCTGCTCCTGTGCGGCCGCCCGCCTCGCCTGTTCAAGGGCGTCGGCTCGTCCTTGTGCCGCCAGCATCGCAGTGAGGTCGGCAACTTGCTTGGCCTGTACGGCAAGAAGCTGGTTGCCGGCCTGCGTCGCCTGAAGCACGCCGACCGCGGACTGGCTGGCACCAACCAGCGCACTCGTCTGCTCCTGTGTCTCTGCGATGTTGTCTACTGCGACGGCGCCGGTCTTCAGCGAATGCTCAAAGGCCGACACCGAGGTCTGCCAGCGTTGACGCGCGCCGTCGACAAGCTGCTGGCTGGAGAGTTCCGAACCGAAATTCTCGTAAGCGGAGGTAAACTGGCTCTCGATCTCCTGGACGCTATAGGCCAGCTTGTCGGCCTCGCCGAGCAGGCTCTTCATCTCGGAAAAATTGGCCTCGATCTGGCCAAGCAGCGAGGTTGGCAGGGAGGTGAGATTCTTCGCCTGGTTGATCAGCATCTGCGCTTCGTTCTGAAGCGAGCTGATCTGGTTGTTGATCTGCTCCAGCGCACGCGATGCCGAAAGCAGGTTCTCGGCGTAGTTCTTTGGGTCGAACACGATCAGTGCCGATGCCGGTGCCGATGACAGCGCCGTCGCGACGACGATTGCGCCGGCTGCCGCCATGCGACGGATACGCCGACCTGCAAGAACGGAATTCATGAGGGAAGCTCCTTTGTGGATTGGTCGATCACGCCAGTGAGATTGGGAATGAGGTCTGCCGCCCAGGAGAGACCACGGTTCGTAAGCCAGGCTTCGAGGAAATGGTCTCGCCCCGCCTCGGCGATTATCCGGTCGATCGCGGCCTGGTCCGATTTGGACGATGCGGCGCAGAGCGCCAGCGCGATCGGACCAAGCCCCAGCTCGAACAGGCGGTTGCCGCGGCGGCTTTGACAGTAATAGTCGCGCTTCGGTGTCGCTCGGGCGACGATCTCGATCTGGCGATCGTTGAGACCAAAGCGTCGGTAGATCTCTGTGATCTGCGGCTCGACGGCGCGCTCGTTCGGCAAGAACAGCCGCGTCGGGCAGCTTTCGACGATGGCCGGTGCGATTGGCGATCCGTCGATGTCCGAAAGCGACTGGGTGGCGAAGACCACGCTGGCGTTCTTCTTCCTCAGCGTCTTCAGCCATTCGCGCAGCTGGTCAGCGAAACCGCCGTCGTCGAGCGCGAGCCAGCCCTCGTCGATGAGCAGCAGTGTCGGCCGGCCGTCCATCCTCTGCTCGATGCGGTGGAACAGATAGGCGAGCACGGCGGGCGCTGCACCTGTGCCGATCAGGCCTTCGGTTTCGAACGCCTGGACCGAAGCCTCGCCCAGCCGCTCGTGCTCGGCATCGAGCAGGCCGCCATAAGGGCCACCGATGCAATAGGGAAGGAGCGCCTGCTTCAGCGGCGAAGATTGCAGCAATACGGACAGGCCAGTCAGCGTCCGTTCGTGGACGGGCGCAGAGGCCAGCGACGTCAACGCCGACCACAGATGTTCCTTTACCTGCGGCGTGATGGACACGCCTTCGCGCAGAAGGATGTCGACAAGCCAGTCGGCCGCCCAGGCTCGCTCTGGCGTATGATGAATATGGGCGAGCGGCTGTAGCGAAACGGTCTGAATGTCGTCCGACAGATCGGCTAAAGTGAGCAAGGGCAACGGATCGTCAGCCCCCTGCCCAGTTCCGGCATTTCTTCCGAGATCATGCCAATCGCCATGCATGGCGAGCATGGCCGCGCGGATTGAGCCGCCGAAGTCGAAGGCAAAAACCTGGCTGTGCTCGTAACGTCGGAACTGCAGCGCGATCATCGCCAACAGGACCGACTTGCCGGCACCGGTCGGGCCGATGACGAGGGTGTGGCCGACATCGCCGACGTGAAGGCTGAACCGGAACGGTGTGGCGCCTTCCGTTCTGGCGAAGAACAGCGGCGGGGCGCCAAAATGCTCGTCCTCAGTCGGTCCAGCCCAGACCGCCGAAAGTGGAATCATGTGGGCGAGGTTCAGAGTCGAGATCGGCGGCTGGCGGACATTGGCGTAGACGTGGCCGGGGATGCTGCCGAGCCAAGCCTCGACCGCGTTGACGCTTTCGGCGATGCAAGTGAAATCCCTGCCTGAAATGACCTTTTCGACCAGGCGCAGCTTTTCGTCGGCAATTGCCGGATCAACATCCCAGACCGTCACGGAGGCGGTGACATAGGCTTCGCCGATCTGATCTGAACCGAGATCCTGCAGGGCCGCGTCCGCATCGGCCGCCTTGTTGGCGGCGTCCGTATCAACGAGGACTGACGCCTCGTTGGTCATCACCTCCTTCAAAATTGCGGCGATCGATTTGCGTTTGGCGAACCACTGGCGACGGATCTTCGTCACCAGCTTCGTCGCGTCGGTCTTGTCGAGCATGATCGCTCGCGTGGACCAGCGGTAGGGGAAGGCAAGCCGATTAAGGTCGTCGAGAATCCCCGGGAAGGTCATGGTCGGTAACCCGGTGATGGTGAGTGTGCGCAGATGCGCATCGCCAAGCCTCGGCTCTAACCCGCCGGCTAACGGCTGATCGACAAGCAGGCCATCGAGATGCATCGGCGTTTCCGGCACGCGAACGCGATGCCGCTTGGTCGAAATTGTTGAGTGCAGGTAACTCAGCGTCTCGCCATCATCGAGCCAGTCAGCTTCGGGAACGAAGCCTTCGATGAGGTTGAGCACGCGGTCCGTGCGATCGACATAACTCTTCAGGAGCTCCCAAGGATCGACGCCGGTCTTTTGCCGGCCTTCGTAGAGCAAGCTCTCCATTCGCGACGCTTCCTCGGCCGGAGGCAGCCACACGAAGGTGAGAAAGTAGCTGCTTTCAAACAGCACGCCGGACCCTTCGAACTGTTCGCGCCGCTCGACGTCGAGAAGCGCGGATGCGCAATCCGGGAACCGGCTGTCGGGATAGCCGCTGGCGGAATTGCGCTGCGCTTCGACAAAGATCGCCCAGCCGGAGCCGAGCCGGCGCAGCGCGCCGTTGAGCCGTGCGGTCGTGCCGACCAGCTCCGCCGGCGTGGCGGAGTCCAGGTCCGGCCCGCGAAAACGCGCCGTTCTTTGAAAACTGCCGTCCTTGTTGAGCACCACGCCCGGCGCCACCAGGGCGGCCCAAGGCAGATAGTCGACGAGGCTGGCGCTGTTGTTTCGATATTCCGCGAGGTTCATCATGGCGAAAAACCTCAACAGCCGAAATGCGCGGGATAGCGCAGGTGCCGGCGAACCACGTCGACGAACTGCGCATCGCGCTTTGCCGCCCAGACGGCGGCGAGATGCCCGACCGCCCAGATGACGAGCCCCGCGATCCACAGACGAAGACCCAACCCGACCGCGCCTGCCAGCGTGCCGTTGGCGATAGCGACCGCGCGCGGCGCGCCGCCGAGCAGGATCGGTTCAGTAAGCGCGCGATGCACCGGCGCGAAAAAGCCACGGACTTCCTCCTCCATCAGATCAGCGCCCCGCCGCCGAAGGAGAAAAAGGACAGGAAGAACGAACTTGCCGCGAAAGCGATCGACAGCCCGAAGACGATCTGAATCAGCCGACGAAATCCGCCCGATGTGTCGCCGAAAGCGAGCGACAAGCCAGTGACGATGATGATGATCACCGCCACGATCTTGGCGACTGGCCCCTCGATCGATTCGAGAATTTGCTGAAGCGGCTCCTCCCAGGGCATGGAGGAACCGGCAGCATGGGCGGGCGCAATCGTCATGATCGCGGCGGTCGTCGCATACGACAGCTCCACGGCAAGTTTGCGGATAGCCGATGAATTGAAGCGGATCGGGGTCATTCTGAAGCTCCAAAGGGCGAGTGGTGATTCACGGTCATTGTGGTCTCGAGATTTGCTTCCAGGGTGCGGTAGTCACCGGTGGCCGCATCGAGCCCGTCGACAAAGGCGATTTCGACGAGCCGGCGCGCGGAGCCGCGGCCGGCGAGGACGGCGACGAGGTCTATGGTTTCGGCTATCAGCGCGCGCGGGACCGTGACGACGGCCTCCTGTACGAGCTGTTCCAGTCGCTGCAGTGCGCCAATGGCAGAATTGGCGTGAATGGTGCCGATGCCGCCGGGATGGCCGGTGCCCCAGGCCTTCAGCAAATCGAGCGCTTCGGCGCCCCGTACCTCGCCTATCGGGATGCGGTCGGGCCGAAGCCGCAATGATGACTTCACCAGATCGGACAGCGAGGCGACACCATCCTTTGTGCGCAGCGCTACAAGATTGGGCGCAGCGCACTGCAACTCGCGTGTGTCCTCGATCAGCACGACGCGCTCGGCGGTTTTAGCCACCTCCGCCAAAAGCGCGTTGACCAGCGTGGTCTTGCCCGTCGATGTACCGCCGGCCACCAGCACGTTCTTGCGTGTCTCCACGGCAAGCTGCAGGACGTCAGCCTGGCCTTCGGTCATGATGCCGGCAGCGACATAGTCTTGAAGCGTAAACACCGCGACTGCCGGCTTGCGGATGGCGAAAGTTGGTGCCGTGACGACAGGCGGCAAAAGGCCCTCGAACCGTTCACCGGTCCCGGGCAGTTCAGCCGAAACGCGCGGCGAGCCCGAATGCACCTCCGCACCGACATGGTGCGCGACCAGCCTGACGATCCGTTCGCCGTCTGCCGCGATCAGTATTTCATTGCTTGCAGCGAGTCCTTCGCTGAGACGGTCAACCCACAGGCGACCGTCGGGATTGAGCATCACCTCGACAATGGCTGGATCGTCAAGGAAGCCTGCGACCGCCGGGCCGAGGGCGGTGCGCAGCATGCGCGCGCCGCGCGATACCGCTCCCTTACTGGCATGATAGTTGGTCGCCATGCGGGTCCCCGTTTCTCGCCACGAACTGGTTCTTGCCGCGGTCGGGGAACATTAGAAAAGGCAGGAGCGCCGGCCTTGCAACAAGCAAAACCGGCGATCGTGGCATGACCTGCAGAGACTTGCGAAATGCGGTGCCGCGACCGCGACAGCTCAGCAACCCGGTGCCCGACTGGCCATCGCCGCTCCAGCAGAACAGGCGGCTATATTCAAGAGGTGGCATCGCGACGGAGGATCAGCGCCTCGTTAGGTGCGTCTGACAGGATGAAGGGACTGCTTTCACGCTCTATGGACCGCTGCCGGAACGCTCTTTACCGCGGCCCCTGTAGAGTTCCTCGCCGGCCGTCGTCGGATTGGAGTCGACAGGCAGCTTCGGGAGACTGCGGTCGCCGCTTGGCAGGCGTCGGCCTGGCGATTGTCGTGGTCAATCCGGCGCGGGTAGGCGAGGCTAGCAGGTATGTTGAAGAGCCTAGAGAACTATGGTAGAAATTGCCAGAAAGGTAGATTTTTGGAGCTTCTCGTGTCCCTGAACATCAAAAATCCAGCCACCGTTGCTCTCGCCGATGAACTCGCACGCCGCCAGGGTATCAGTAAGACAGCAGCCATTCATCAGGCCCTTAGCGAGCGCTTGCACCGCTTGGGCTTTGGAGAGACCGCTCAGGAGCGTCTGCTGGCAGAATTGCGCGCCATCCGAGAAAGAGTGGCACGATTGCCTGAACTGGATAGTCGCAGCGACGAGGAGATCATCGGGTATGACGAGCATGGAATCCCTAACTGATGGTGATCGATACCTCAGCTGTTGTAGCGATCCTTCGGAGCGAGCCTGAGGCAGCAAGGCTGGAACGAGCGCTGGTCTCCGACCCAATCCGTCTGATCCCGGCAACCTGCGTGCTCGAGGTACGCATGGTGCTGGTCAGCAGGCGCGGCGAACACGCGTTGGCTGAGATCGATCTTTGGCTGCGCAAAATCGAGGCCGACATCATTCCTGTCGACTCCGAATTGGTTGATCTTGCGACCCAGGGTTGGCTGACCTACGGCAAGGGCCACCACCCGGCGGCGCTGAATTTTGCCGATTGCCTCTCCTATGCTTTGGCAAAGCGTGCAGACGAACCGCTGCTTTTCATCGGCAAAGACTTCTGCCAAACGGATATCGAACCGGCATGAGCACGAGATTGTAAGATGATCGGCTGTCCCCAGCTTGAACCTGTAATAGCGCCCAATTAGTTTCGGCCCTGTCGGCTGGGCCTGCATCAAGGGGCCTCATGCCAACTTGGTCAGCAAGCTGGCGTCTTTCGTCCTTCCGATCTGGCGCTGCTGGGCCGCGTCTTGGATGGGTTGGAAGTTGAGGGCCAATCCAGCCGGCCAACTTGTAACTCAGACATTCACGGCCGCGACGCTGGCTGCACGAATAGATGATGGGCCTCGTCGAAAACAGCCCTTGGGAGAGCCCGAAGCTCGCTTGCTTGGTACGTGAGATGCTCGAGATACTGCGTCGTCAGCCGGACAACCACTTGCGCTTGGGCCAAGTCACGACCGCGCTTGACTGGCTCGCGATCAGCTCGTTTTGAGACCCAGAATTGTGAGCAGCAAAAATACGCGGATCGGGAACCACGAGCCGTAACGGTCCGCCTTTTTCATCGATGGCGATTGCTTCGAAAGCAGGGGCATTTTCCAACCATGCCAGACCAGATCAGCAGTGTGTGGGACCGCGAACCTGTTTTGAGAGGTACTTGAACTCCCCTTCGGGCAATTGGCCGCGCAGGTGTTTGGACGATACGCGCGCGGCATCATGGCCCACCAGATTCGGATTCGCGACCAAGAGAACGACGTCGGCATAACTGTGCCTGAGATTCTGCTCGAGATCGCCGCGGAACGCAGCCTCAGATGGTCTGAAAACGTGCTCTACGGATCGAGCCATGCAACATCTCCATTTGCGGCACCGAAGAGACATTCAGCCGGAGGGTTCTGGCGGTGCCGAACGGATGCGAGTGCGGTTGTTCCTCTGCTATGAGACAGGGGCGCGAAGGCCCGGAGAGGTGGACATGCCGCATCGACCGACGGATAATTGTCGGGACTCGCCGGTTTGAAAGGCGTACTCTGCTTTGATCGGTGATAAACATTAAGGGCATCGCCGGCTGTGAGCGAGCATCGTGCTTCCGCCCCAATTCGGGAGGGAGCCATGAGCAGCCCCAACCCCTCCCAAATTGGCCTCGCATACTCAGAAGACCGCGATCGGGCGCCACAGCCAATTCCTAGCCCAGAGCCTGTATACAGAAACGAACTGCTGCGGCGCATGTCTCCGGCCGACCTTCAATTGCTCAGCCCTCACCTTCACAGCAGCTTTCTGCCATTGAGGACGCAGCTCGAAACCGCAAACGCCGCTATCGAGGCCGTCTACTTCTTTGAGACGGGGATCGGCTCGATGGTGGCGAAACTCCGGCCGGAGGTCGACGCCGAAGTTATGGTCATTGGTTTCGAGGGCATGACCGGCTCGGCGCTGATCATGGGCGGCGATCGATCGCCGCACGACTGCTACATTCAAGCGGATGCCGAGGTTGCCAGCATGGACGCCGAGCCATTCACAAAGGCGCTTTCCGACAGCCCGACGCTGCGGCTTTTTCTGCTGCGGTACGTGCACTACGCGTGGATCCAGGCAAGCTATACCGCCCTCGCCAATGCGCGTTTGAAACTGGAAGAACGGCTGGCAAGATGGCTGGTCATGTGCAACGACCGCATAGAAGGCGACCGGCTGCCGATTACCCATGAATTCCTGTCGGTCATGTTGGGTGTACGACGGCCGGGCGTCACCCTGGCACTTCAAATGCTGGAAGGCCGCGGTCTGATCAGGTCAAATCGTGGCGAGGTCATCGTCCGTGATCGAACTGGTCTCATCACCTTGGCAAACAGCTCATATGGCCAGCCGGAGGCGGAATACGCCCGCCTGATCGGCGAGCAGGCATCTCCATGATCCGCGCCAATATCGAAGTCCGCCGATGGGATGAGACAAACTACCTAAAGCGGCAGGCCATCGCTAATGCTGGGCGGGGGGTCTCGATTCGCGAAGGGCAACCCCTGCTGGTTGCGACCGTTGAGTGAGGGACGCCGAGTCTCTCCCTTCCCGCAAAGAATTGATATGTTGAGACCGGAGGCTCTGTCAGCGCCGTTGGCGACCAGAGCAGGATATGGCTGCCAGTCCGGCGCGGGAACCACCATCCAGCCGCAGTCGACGTGTTGTCCGGGTCCCGGCCAGCGTCGACGTTACTCCGACCGATCCCACACACTGACCAGGTCGGTGACGAGCAGCCCTGCAAACGGTCTGAGAAACCCTACCAAATGTGGCGGAACAAATCATGATCGTTTCTCATTGTGCTGATCAATCAAGGGAGATTGACCATGGGCGACCGGCACAACCCAAAAATCGAGGCATCGGCAAATGTCGGAAAAGACCCGGAAGATTGGGTCAGCGGAGATGACCCAATGACTCCCGCACAAGCCTCATATCTGAAAACTCTGGCCGAACAGGCCGACGACCCTGAGGCCTATGCCGGCCTTAGCAAGGCGGAAGCTTCTAAACGCATTGGTGCACTCCGGGAAAAGTTAGGCCTGTAGCGTCCGCCCGTGGCTTTTCGTCTCTAGCAAAGGACAGCCGATCGGATTGGATTGGGACAGTTTTGGTGCAGGTGACCCGCAATGAATCTTCTGAATTCAGTGCATTGTGGCTCGACCGGCGATCGAGACGACAAACGGCGGATGGGAGCGGCTCATAGGGTACAACAGCCCGGCATTCGCCCTAAACCCACCGAGACCTCGCACCCCCCGATCCAATCCTACTGTCGAAACAGATCAGGCCCTTCCGACGAGGGCGATGGTAACCAAAGACACAAACAGGACAAGGGCGATTGCAGCGCCCCAGAAGAAAACTTTTTCGGTGCCGCGTTGCTCTTCCTCGCGAGATATGTCTTTCGCCATTGTATGCATCCTTTGCGAAGGTCAGCGACTGAGCAACGTGCTGTGCCAAGGCTGGGTTCCCGATAAACTACTTGCCCGCTTCGCACTGTGAGACAGTTCTCGGAATGAAACTCCAACCGTCGGTTGGTGGACGCATCGCAGCTGGTGCATCTAAAGTTCGCGTGGTCCGCGCGCACCGGGCATGTCCGACCCCCCGCTCGGTGCAACAGCGTTTGATCGACCCGCCGCATCAACCTGTGCGGCGGGCTTTTTTCCTCACGCGATGGAACACCGGCGCGCAGGAAAAGTTCTGCCCACGCAGCAAACTCTTTCCCTCATATTTTTGCTGCCAGATCGGATATCTCCGATCGGCCCGCGTCGTTCTTATCCTCCGGCGACGCGGGCTCGCCGTCCTGCTATCGGTCGAGGAACCACAGAACAACCGAAAGCACGATGCTGTCAGGACCCGGTGCCAATCGGAGCACAAACGTGAAGTTCTCACGCGGATCCTGGTCAACCGTAGCGGCATATGTAAGGCGGGAGCGTCTTCACCGATCGCCTCATCGGCTTCCTCTTGCAGGTCTAACTATACGTTCTGATGTTCTTGGACCCAAATGAGCTGCACCGCGTTGTTTGCGCGCATGCTGTGCTTCGCAATCTGATGGAAATATCCGACGCCCCTGCTGCACCGCAGACAGCTCCTGGTGCCGAAGCGCGCTTTCCGTACGATCGTGCGGCGGTTGAGCGGTTTCGACAGACATTCCCGCGCGCCAGGTGGAGTGACGAGCGCAGAACCTGGTTCGTGCCAGGAAAGACTGCAGAGCGGCGGATCCAGCGCTGGCTTGCGCAAGAGGCGGATTTGCGAGCAGCACATGATGACAGCAAGGGACGGGATGCCTTCGCCTTCGATCCCCTGTCGAGCCGGTATCTGGAAGTCGCGGACGACCTGCGCATTCGCACGCCTTATTCGCGGACGGTTCTTGAGGAACTACGAGCCGTTCCATGGGCGAGCTGGGACGACGAACTGCGGGCCTGGAGGGTGCCTTTCCGCTCATACGAGGAGTTGAAGCGCCATTGGCCAAGCATCGAAAGGGCCGCAGGCCGCGCAGAACCGGAGGAGAGGAAACGGCGACGAGAAGCGTCCAAAGACTCCGAGGAACATAAAGCCGCCAGATTGCGGTATGCCGAACGCAGGCGACGTCGCTATCCACTGCCCCCAGACGATTTACCCCGGCTTGGCCGTGCCGTGGCAACGGAGCAATACGGTATCGTGGTCTTCACCGAGATTTCGGGTGAACTCGTCGACGCCTCGCAGATAGCAGCGTTCTATCCGCATTTGATCGAGGCGAACGTCGACCACGTCTGGGGCCGATGGCGTCCGGCGACGTTGGCTGAATTGATTAGAACATGGCCCGCTCGGCGTGCTGCCGGATTACCGGAACGGCAGCGAGGCTGGTGGCAACCAACGCTGGCCGAACTCAGGATAGCTCGCCAAATAGCTCGAAGCCTGGCGCGAAGAAGGGCACACGGCTTATGGCATTGTTCTAGCTTTTGAAGCTGGGGCCGTTTTCCACCGTCTGTCCGGTTGCCCTAGTGTTGAGATGTTACCCCGATCGGAGCCTTCCATGTGCAACGAATATGGCTTGGCTGAACATTGCTCGATGATGACGTCGCTGGCCTTGAAGCTCCCATGCATGAAACCGAACTTGACGTGGGCGTAGGCGCACGACACCAGCATCGATGATCCGGCTCCAATAACCCGCGTGGCAGTAAAGCCATCGACCGGCTTCTATGACGTTTGGAACGCACCGGCCGGACCTAGACTAACGGTGGGCGGGTGGTCAACTTGCCTTCCGAGGGAGCTTGGGAGCAGCACACGATTCCTGCTTCCGGCGTGGCGTTCCTCGAATTTGCCAGAACGATGTACCTGAACGCGAAAGATTCATTTCCGCTTCACGCTCAGCGTTTATGCCATCGCCGGACTGCGATGAAGTCCGCCGCTCCGCTACCGTGTGGCGGGCGCGCCAAGGTCATCCTGAAGGTCAAACCGTTTCTGCAGAATTTTGACGCACAAGGCCGATCCGAGGCCAACTGGGAGTGCATACCAGCTTGGAATTGTGCGGAACCGTACGAAGTCGATTGCAAGCAACCAACCTGGTTGGCCGGGCATTAATTTAGCAAAGCGTGAATTAGGAAGGCATCGGGAGGAAGACCATGCTGCACGTTAACATGCCTCGCGAATTTGAGGTCGGCGATGAGGTGGCGCTGGCAGGTATCGTGATCGCGATTCTCCCCAGTGGGCGCGCCAGGGTGAGCATTCCTTCGTATGACCATCCTTATACGATTGATCCGCCACCGAAAGTCCGGGCCGGCGACAGAGTGGTTCTTGTTGGGGACGTCACCCGCGTCGATCGCGGGGTGAACAAACTCACTGTGCGGATTGACTGCGGCGGGGTGATCACTGTCGACAATTCGGCGATTACTCGGCTGAGAAAGCGCAACCGGACTTCAGCGGGTTGACGCTCCGGATACACTGCCAGCGTCGGCGCAGGGAAGATGCAAGCGCCTTTGAACAGCCCAAGGGTGCGGCGCCGTCCGATAGATGGGAGCTCGACGGCTAGGGCACGTGTCCAGCGCAGCGCGTCCCTGGCGTCTTCCGGGTTACTGGTGAAGCAAGTCAGATTCGGGCCATCGCAAGCGCGCTTCACCTGCCGTCCGCTCTCGGCAACAGGCGGCCCGCCCGTCCAAGACGCGTAGCATGTGCCTTCGCGTGAAGGCACGCGGGCATCGCGATCGATCGTAACCTTTCTCTGCAACGAGCGCCTGTTCGCCGATCAGCAATTTCAATCGCGACAGGCTCCGGTTGGTGCGCATTATGGAGATCACATGTTTGTCCCGGCCGCGATGCCGGCAAAGGTCTGCTTCGGAGCGTCGCGAGGCAACTGGGCGACATGTTGCGGTGGAGCAAGCCGCCTGGGTTAAGAACCCGGCCACTGACGGCCATGCCGGTCAGTGGCGGCCACGACCGCACCGACAACGCCCGCAACGGCAATCAAGTCGTCGCTGAAAGCCCGCAAGGTGTCTGTCACGACATAGCGTGCCAGCGAAGCTCCGCCCTGGCGACCGGGATTCGTTGTAGGCCGACCGGACGGCAACGCCGGCCAGATGAGCGAGAACTCGGTGTTGGTCTCGATCAGGGTTGACGTTCGTCGACGACCGTCGGTAATTGCCGACTACGAGTCGAGGTCGTAGGGCTCGTGGCCCAGCTCGTTGTGATGAAGCGCCTCTGCCATACACCTGATATCGAACGCCTGGCCGCACGCCGGGCAGACGACATAATACTCCTCCTCCCGAAGTGGCGAAGCGTCGTGGTCTTGGGGAAGGACGATATCATCGTCGGGCATTGGGTCCTCCGGCAACCCGCCCGCTATGCTGGAACGCTTGCCGGCAGGATTTGTTTCAAAGTTATTGCGCCTGAGGAAAGGGTCCGATGTCCGGTTTTGACAGCGATGCCGTCCCACCGGGCTGTTCAAAGTGATTATCATCTGCAACCTTTGGTTACGGCACGGGCAAGAACCTTTTCCTCCGGCGGCAAGGCTCGAATTCAACCAAGCATGCGCGGTCGAAAGACCTCCAATTCGGCAACGCACACTGCTGGCCGAGATCGACTGTGGAGACGAATGCCGAGGGGGGTGGAAGCGGTTGAGTGGCCCCGTCCGTTGTGATTCGTTTGAGTTGTCTAGACTTGAACGGGATCACGACATGGGTTGGATGGAGACCGCCCGCCGGCGATATTGCCGCGCGGGGCAGCGAGATGCAAACGCGTTGACGGACAGGCAATGGGCGTTGATCGAGCCGTTCCTGTCGGGAACGAAGACAACGGGACGACCGCGGACGACAGAACTTCGGGCGGTCGTGGACGCGCTTCTCTACATCGCCTGGACCGGCTGCCAATGGCGGGCATTGCCCGACCGGTTCCCGCCGGTTTCGACGGTTCAACGCTAGTTCTATGCCTGGCGGGACAACGGGCTGTGGAGACCATCAACTTGCACTTGGTGGCTGCGGCACGCCTGCGCTGGTCGCGAGGCGAGCCCGAGCGCCGGTGTCATCGACAGCCAATCGGCAAAGACCACGGACGTTGCCGGTTTGCGCGGTAACGACGCCGGCAAGAAGGTCAAAGACCGCAAGGGCCATATCATTACCGACAGCGAGGGACTTGGTCGGGCTGAGGGTGCACGCAGCCGACTTCCAGGACAGGGATGGGGCAGTCGGCGTCATCGCCTCCATTCGACGGCCTTATCCCTGGTTGCGCCATCTGTTCGCCGACGCCGGCTATGCCGGAGAAAAACTGTCGCAGGCTCTGGCCAATCTCGGCACATGGACCATCGAAATCATCAAGCGCTCCGACGCAGCCAAGGGCTTTGAGATGCTGCCACGACGATGGGTCGTCGAGCGAACCTTCGCCTGGCTGGGACGTTGTCGCCGGCTCGCCAAAGACTTCGAGGCGACCATCGCCAGCGCCGAGGCGTGGATCTTCATCGCCTCGATCGGCCTCGCCGCATGGCAGCTCCGCGTCGTGCGTAACCGAGTTTCGAGTCAGGCTCTTAGAGCTTGTTCTCTGGCTCGACGGCGCAGAAACGACCGAGGATTACTTCCAGACCAGAATTGATCGTTCGGCGCATATGAGCACAAGCCAATACTCCCGGTTGCTCGATGAAAGGTTAAAGCGATCGGTGTTCGGCTCGAGGATTACTGCACGCATTCGCTTGGTGGACCAATGGTTCGATCATTTACAAGGCAACCCGGCAAGTGCAGGAACTTTCAATTATTCGCCGGTTCAAGTACGCTTCCGATTGCCATGTCGAACGCGCGGCCAAGGAGGAGGAAGGCATGCATCGGATCGCCACTCTTGCGACTTTCAGCATAGGGCTTGGCTTTTTTGCAACCATATCAGCGTCACAATCCCAAGCTGCACCTTGCGGTATCGTGCACAAGCAAGCCCGCCAGCCGCTGAGTGATCAAAATTTCTGGTTGCTCGCTGAACATGACGGCAAAGCTTTCGTCGACCAACGCACTTGCCTTGTTGCCCGGCTAGACAGGCTTGATCAACCCGCAACGCTGAGCGATGCGATGGGGTACTGCGCCACGCTCGGGCAAGGCGGGCCGCACGGCGACATGGGCTGGGAGCTTCCGACGATGGCGGAACTGACGAGCCTCGATTCGGCCGACTGGCCAAGTCAGCGCGAGGCGTTCGCGCAATACAAGCTGCCGCCGCTCGCACGTAGCGAAACCGAATACTGGACCCGCACTGAATGGCCGGGCCTGGCAGGGTCCTTTGCGGTCGTTGCCTTCAGTGCCCCCACCACTCTGGTGCGTCCGCTTGAAGCGTCCAAGAAGGCAGGCGTATGGTGCGTTTTTGGGGCGCCCGCCACAGGCTTGGACTAGCTGCCTGGCAGCGCGCGCAGATTGGTTGAGGTTAGGGCCAAGGCCAGATCGTGACCTCCCGCATTCGAACCGTGGGCGCCGAACGATGCTTGGACGGGGCCAAGAGAGCGGAAAAGACAACTCTTTACGATGCGTTAACTGCATCAACACTTAGGCACGCATTTCCGTAACGGAATGCAAAAAGCCACGTGTATCGACAGACAAACCGTTCTATCTTACTTTAGCAGTGCATTTTAAAGCGAAGCTGAATTTGAATTGGCCACGCCTTCGGCGGCCAATTTCCGCTGTAGCGAACAAATACCAAAAGTAGCCTGCTAGCATATTGCCAGTAAAGAGCAATGAGGCCGCCGTTTCGACGGTGGGGGAGGCTTTTGTGCATTTTCCTTTGGTCGTTATGTTGAAGAGGTACATCTTCAATCGAGCGATCATCGTCGCGGCGTTTCTTGTGCACGGCGAAGGAATTGACCCCGCTGCAGCCCAGCAAATCTGCGGCCCCGCGCTATCGCAGTGCGACCTGCAGACCGACCCCGCATGCCTTGAACGCACCTATGCGTGCGGTGAATACGATACCGTTATCCAGTCGCTCTTCGTCGAGCGGTTCGAACCGACGCCCGACCAGAAATACTTCGTCGGCGCCTCATTCTACGGCCGCCACATTCGCGAACGTGCCGCCGGCGTGCAGTGCGAGATGGTGAAGTTCGCGCGCGAATACCTGACCGACTATCTGTCCGGCGTCGAGACCGAGTTCACCACCAGCGGCTCCTTCGGCACGGTGCGACAGATGGATCAAATCTATCATGCCGCGCAGATGCTGACCGACCTCGGCAGCGTAACCGGTTGCCCGGAATCGGCACTCACACGCGCCGCCGTCGAGGACATCGCCCGCAGTGAGGCCGTACGCTATGCGCGCTCGGTGTTCCTGCAGCCGCCGCCGGAAGCCCGTTCCTCGTTCGAAACGCTGCAAGGCGCGCTGAGTGGCTTCGTCAGTCGGGCGTCAGACCTCGAAACGGGCATCGCGCTGCGCCGCGTCGAGATTAAGTCGGCCGACACGCACTTGAAGGCGATCCGCGCCATTTTCGCGGAGATCTTCGGACCGGTGAGCGGTGCGGGCGCGACGCTGGTCGCCAACACCTCAATCCTCGACGGGTTGGCAGCGAAGACGACGCAGATGCTGCGCTCCGTCGAAGTTTCGGAGGAAGAGTTCAAGCGGGCGCTCGGCAACGTAACGCCTGAGCAATACGCCAATCTTAATCGCAAGACCGTCGCTAGCGCTGAGGACTTTCTCAAAGTCTCCGCCTTCCACATCAATATGATCGGGGTGCTGCTCCCGACCGATCCGGCAAAGCCCTTCTGGCGACTGGATGCCGAGGTTCATGCCGACAACGCGGCACAGGGCGCATTCAATGATCTCACCAAGATTAAGGCGGACTGGAAGGCGCACGGCGCTGCGACCGGCATCTGCGCCCAGGCAGGCGCAGCCGACAGGGTGTGGTACTGCCGATGACAAGCTTCCGAGACATCGCGTTATTCGTCATCGTCAGTTGCGTGTTGGCCAGCGAAGCCGGCGGCGCATCGATTCTGGAGCGCGCTTACACATCGGAAAAACTTGACGGCTTCTGGAACGCCACGCTCTCGAACGCGACGCCCGAAACGACCCGGTTCAGCTTGCTCGCCCCCGGCCCCGTCGCCGTCGAACCGAGTCACGAGGCGACGCAGCCCGATTTCGGCCTGCCCTTCGCCGGCGAGGTGATCGGCGAGGCATCTGCCCCCTCGGGCGGCAGCCGCAGCGTCGGCTTTCCGGTCATCCCGCTTTCGGCCGACGACGCCTCGGTGCTGATGCGCCGCCTCGCCTGGGCGGAGATCTATCTCAGCCGCTACCGCTTCTTCGCCCCGGTCTCGACCGATAACGCTGAAGAACTCGCCGCCCTCGTCGGGCGACAATACGCAGCCGCGATCGAGGCTTACCTGATCACCGGGCGGCTTTACTTTTCCGGGGCCGACTTGCAGGAGAAATGCCGGCATCTGACGCGTATGAACGAGATCGATGCTGGACCTTTGTCGGGCGCAAGCGCGGATGCGCTGCCTGCTGCCTGGCGCCCGCTATTCCCGATCGTTGGGGCGGTGCGTGCACGGCTCGGCTCGGACGCGCTGGCAAAGCTGGTCTGTTCGGCCAAGCCAGTGCGTGGGCGGGCCGAGACGACCGGCCTCATCGAGACGCGGGTGCGCGAACAGATCGTCAAGGCGGTCAGGACGAAGGTCGACGACACGCTCAACCTGATGAACGCCGCTTCGACCCAATATCAGTCGCTGGTCAACGAGATGGACGTGACGATCAAGTCGGCCGAGGTGATGGAGTTGGAGCGAGTACTCGGCAACGCTCAGGCCAACATGGTGCTCGTCAAGGAGGACCAGCTGAAAGCAGCCGAGACGATCGCCACGCTGCAGGCCGTCGATCTCTCCAGCCTCAACCAGCCGGATTCGCTGAAGGAGTTCGAGGACGGTAAGGCAAGGATGGCACAGATCGTCGGACAAATCGAAGGGGTGATGACGGCTCTGTCCGGCCTCGCGCATGTCGTCGACGATCCGACGATCACGTCAGAGCTTTCTTCCTGCGCAGGACTGGCCGGCGCGTATTCGACGCTCGACCTCACGCTGGACACCGGCGCGCTGACTGCGAAGATCAATGGGCCCTACGAAGACTGCATCAATCATGCCCGGGCGGTGGTCGGGCGGTTCCAGAATCCTTCGCTTTCCAAGGCGCAGATGGCCGAACTTGCCCGGCACGTGCGCCAGATTTCCGAGGTTCTTCTGACGACGGGGCAGCCATGAGACGGTTTTTCCTGCTTTGCGGACTGGTTGCCGGCGTCGTCTTCGGCGCTGCGGGAATGGCGCGCGCGCAGGACTGCATGGCGCTCGACGTCGACGCGGCGGCCGGCCATGCCGGCGAGCTGACGACCCTGCTGAAGATCGCTAATTTCCGCGCCGACGTAAAATATATGGGTGAAGTCGCCACCGAACTCGAACAGTTCCTGACGACCTGCGGCGACGAGGCGACCGGACGGCTGGCGATCGTGTGCGATTTCGACTGCCATCTGCAACTCGGGCGCTACCGCCTGTTCCTCGCGGCCGACATGCCCTTCCTGTCGTCGGCGAGCGGTGTCAGCCGAAACGATACGCCGGTTTCGCCGCAGGCGGCGCAGGAATTCGGCCGGCAAGGCATCGAGATCGTCGACAGGGGTCTTCGCATTCTCGCGCGGCAACAAGGCAACGACCAGGGAGCCGCGGCGGGAGCGGATGCGAGTTACCGCAGCTTCGTGCGGCAGTTGACGGCGCTATCCTCGCTGAAGATCCAGTTGCTTATGAACACCGGCGACGTCTGGTACCAGACCCTCTCGGAGGCGCGCGTCAAGGCGCTCGACTTCCTGGTCTACGATACGCTGGGCGCTGTCGGAGGCGCCGGCCTCGACAGCCAACCCAACCTCTCCAAGGCCTACACCAATTACGAGGCCGCAATGTGGGTGCTGGTCGAGACGCAGATGGATATTCCGGGCGAGTCCACCTACGACGACTTGCGCGCCGACCTGCTGCTGCAGCACAGCGACCTCGATGCCCGCATGGACAGCGTGCACAAGGGTTTCCTGTTCCTCAACATCGACCCCATGCAGTTCACCACGATCCCGTTCGAAGAACTGCAGCAGGCCCTGGCCGAAAGCGAACAGCGACTGACCGAGGTCGAGCGCAATGTCGAGGCGCTGGTTGAGCGGTGGTACGCGAACAAGGAAGGCCAAGCGACCCGCGCGATCGATGAGGAGCGGACGATCCGCAGCCAGGAAGTCAACCTGATCGCCCACAAAATCGGCAAGCTGGAGCACGAGGCGCAGACCTTCGCCACCACCGTCCAGCAAGAGATCAACGCGGTCGACGCCGAGAAGGACACGTTCGGCTATCGCCAGCAGATCAGGTCGCTGGAGATCGAGCTCGGCACCAAGATCGCCGAGTTCGAGAACCAGCGCCGTCAGATCAGTGACAGGCAGGAACTCGATCTCATCGTCCTCTCCAAGGAGGCCGAAGTCGAGCGGCGCAACGAACTGCGCTGGCTGCTGAATTGGGAAATGACTCAGATGAACCTCGATCTGCAGATTTCCTCGCTCGAGAGCCAGATCACCGAATATGCCCGCCAGACCGAGCGCAACGCCAACCAGCTCGAACAGGCGGTTCGCCAGCGGCAGATCCTCCAAACCCAGATCACCAACAACCAGGGTGCGATCGCCCGCGCCAACGACGCAATCACCGAACTGCAACTGCGCCAGACCGATCTCTATCAGCGCCGCCGGGCCGTCGACCGCGAACAGCTTTGCGGCATCGAGAACCAGCTCGCCCTGATCGGAGAGGCGCCGGCCCATCCATTCACCCCGCTGCTTGCGGGCGAACAGCCGTGCCAGACAGTGACGCCGGCCTTCACGCGCAACCAGTATGTCGCCCAGATGTGCGGCCCTGATGGACAGTCGGGCCTCAGGGCTCAGCTCTTGGCCACACAGACCCAGGCCAGGGCTTTCCTGATGAAGTGCGTCATCGGTGACGCCGATTTCGCCGACGTCGAGCCGCTGATGTCCGACCAGCAGATGATCACGTCGAACGTCTCGCTGCCGCAGGAACTGGCGAACGTCAGTTGCGGCTCGTTCACACAGACGGAAACCGACTTCGCCAAGAAGCTCTATGAAGCCGAGCGTGACGCCTATGCCAAGAAAAAGGCGGACCTTGAGGAAGCCCGCGACCAGGTCGACGGCCAGTTGACCGAAGTGATCGCCTGGTTCGCTGCGTTCAACGGCACGACGCAGGCCGCGCAGATCACGCTCACCGCCATCCAGGCCGCCTACGCGATCTCCGCGGCGATACCCGAGGTCAACGTCTGCGCCTGCGGGCTCGCCAGCGGCGCGGCGACCAAGATCGACACCTCCAAGGTCGTCAAGGCGTCGCTCGAAGCGGCACAGTCGATCTTGTCGACGATCATCGCGACCGGGCGGGTGACGCAGGAGAACATCAACCAGATCAACGGCCTGCAGCAGAGGATCACGCAGCTGCGCCAAGCGAATGAGGAACTCGACCTCGACAAGGCGCTCAAGGCCCGGGCGCTGATCGACACGCATTTCCAACTCGCCGGCCGGCTGGCGCAAGGGGCCGAAGAGATCAAGGAGCTGACACTGCAGGGCTCGATGGCGGCGGTCGACTGCCAGAGCCAGGATCTCGGCATCGACGAACAGGTGGCGCGGCTCACGTCCGACCATGAACGAATACTTGCCGGACTCGATCTTCAGGCGCGCGAAAACGACATGCTCAGTTTCCAGATCACCGACCAGCAGCGCACGATCGACCGGCTGACCAATGAGATCGCGATCCTCAATCTCGAACTCGACAAGCTGTCCTTGTCGGAAGCTCAGCTCAACGAGGACAATGCACGTGTTGCCGAACTGGTCGCGGCAACCAACGGCCGCATCGAGCGCGTTCGCGCTGCGCAGACGACCGTCACCGGCCTCGCCGAGAAATCAAATGCCTCGACCAACCTGATCAACGAACTACGCGACAGGCAGAGGGACAAGATGCTGGCACTGAACGATGCCGAACTCGCCTTCGTCGAGCAGCGCATCACGCAGTCGCGCGGCAACACCGAGGAACTCGTCGCGGGCCTGAACCAGGCCAAGGATCTCGGTCTCAAGAGCCGCGCGCTCCAGGACAGCATCCTGAAGTTCCAGGGCAATATTCAGGCGGAGGTGACAAAGCAGCAAGAAGACATGACCAAGCTCGTTACCCAAATCGACGATCCGGCGACGGGCAAGAATCTGTTCATCGCGACCCAGGACACCGTAGCCGACCTGATGAAGGGCATTCCCGAATATCTGGTGACCAAGCGGCGCGTTCTTGAGACCGCCAACCGGCTGATGCACCTGATGCGCCGCCGCTTTGAAGTGGTGCAGGCCTTCACCGGCGAGGCCGCGACTGTGCCCGAGGTCTATGTGCGCAACGCAACCCAGCTGCAGGCAATGATCGACGACATTGTCGCCAAGCGCTTTTTCGACGAGCGGCAGATCAATATCGATGTCGCCCAGATCGTAGTGCCCGCCAATTCCGGTTTCGCCCGCAAGCTGGCGCTCGACGAGAATGTCGAGTTCGAGGTTTCGCCCTTCGCATCGACCGACGGGCTGATGAAAGCGAACGGCTATTTCGCGCTATGGGCGCCCAACAAATTCCGCGAGCGCAAGAACCTAACCCTGATCGATGTCTTCGTCGGCACCGACTACCAGTGCACTGGCGCGCAGTGGAACCGCTTCGCCTTGCAACACCGCGGCAGCGGCTTCGTGTTCAAGCCGCTGACCAAGGGGTCGAACGAGGTCCGCGCCGACATTTCGGTCGGGCCGGAGCGGGTCGCCTTGCAGACCTTTTTCAACCAGGCCGACAGCGGCGACGAGATCAGCCGGATCATCCGCTACTGGGTTCAGGATCGCTACCAGGCGCGCAAGTTCCCGCGCGCACCCGGACCGTCGAACGACACAAGCCTGATCCTGCCCTATCTCGGCGCGCCGCTGATCGGCTCGTACCGGCTGTCGCTGCAGCCGAGCGACTGCCCCTTCGACGGCGCTGTGTTCACCCTCTATTTCATCTTCGCGAGCGCGCCATGAGAGCGATCATCGCCACAGCGGCGCTCGGTCTGGCGCTTGGCGCGACGGGAGCGGCCGCGCGCGACCTCTTCGTCGACAATCTTGCCGGCTATACGATCGAATCGCGTGTTCTCGACGCTCCAAACTGCGAGGGGCCGGCCATTCCGGACGGCACGCTGAAAACCTTCGAGCAAGGCCTCTGCGTCTTCCACCGCCCGGCCCGCAGTCCCGAAGACAGCCAACGCGCCGCCAATCTAATGCGGGAGGCGCAGACACGCGGACTGCCGCCCGTCCACCAGCAGCTTGCCGGGCTGATTTCAGGTCTGGCGACCTGCGCCGAGGCGACGCGTCACCTCGACGCCTACCGCGCTTCGGGCAACCAGAGCCGGATGGAGCAGACGCTGTTCTGCCGCGACCGGCGGCACAGCCAGGCTGACTTGAATGCTATCGAATGGAATCATGCGCTGTTCGAGTATGCCGACGGGCTCGCTTCGAACCGAACGCTCGATCAGAGACTGGCGGAGATGAGCTCCTGCCAGGCCGGGCCCTTGAGCGCCGATTTCGACGCCCAGTGCGGCCTGATCTCCAATCTGTCCGACACCGAGATCAATGCCTTCGCCGACGGAGCGGCCGGCAAGGTGATCGAAAACTACTTCGCCAGCGTCGAGAGCCCGATTACGGCGATGTTTTCCCGCAAGCTGAAGCGTGCCGAGGGTCTGGTGCAGAGTTCGCGCGCCGGCATCGACGGTATCAAGGCGGGCGCCGACGCGGTGAACAAGGAATACGCTGCGCTAAACCAGGTTTACGAGGCGGCGCGCGACACCAAGATGGGGCCGATCTACAACGCCTACCGCGAAGCGATCCTGAGGGCGACCTCGATCCTCGACGAGTTCGACCGCTGGAAAGGCGGCCTGTTCATAACGTCGGAAAACATCAACCTGATGCCGAAGATCACCGAACGGTCGGGCGAGATTGCGGGCGAGAAGACTCGCGTCGAAGGCCTAGCGTTCGCAGCCAAGGCGAGCGGCGTGATCACCGACATCAAGCGCATCATCAATGCCGACGCCGAGAACCGCGCCGCAGTCGCCGCGCTTTGCCGCATCTACTTCTGCGAACTGACCAACCGCCGCGCAATGGCAGACGTCATCCGCACCTGCCGTCGGCCGGCGCTCGCCAACAATCCGCTGTGCATCGGCCAGAACGGGCAGATGAGCAATGGAACTCTCAAGGTCGATTTCCAGGGGCCGCACTCGATCTCGGTCAAGGAGCTGTGCCAGTCGGCCGGCCTCGATCCGTTGATGACCGAAGTCAATATGGACCCCACCCGTGCGGCAAGCTGCCTGAGCGAACTGAGATGAGACAGGCGGCCGCATTGCTCACCCTGTTTCTCGCCAGCACTTCGGTGGCCCGCGCCGAGCCGCAGCTTGACGCTTTCGTCACCGATCAGAACAAGGACGTCTATGTCGCGCTTTTCGACGGCAAGGCGGTGGAGCTTGCCGGCTGCGCCAGCGCCGGCCAGGCGAAGCGGCTGCTGCACCTGCCTGACACCGCTATCGTCTCGGAGGCAACGTTCGCCAAGCTTCAGACCGAAAACGGCTTCGGCGCGCAGCCGCGCTTGCCATGCCCCGGCACGGCCTTCGATATCGACTGGCCGGCGACGACCGCCATCTGGGCCGATGTCGAGGCATCGGGCAACTACTATCTCCCCGCCGTCTCGGGCCGCGGTTATTTCGCCGTCCCCGCCGCCTGCGCGGAGATCAAGGCAGCGCTCGCCATCCGCGAGCGGTTGCAACTCCCTGGCGTACTGCAGGGCTTCGTCGCGCCGCCCGATGTCGGGACACCCTTCGTGTTCGATTGCGGGCGCGCCGATCTTGGCGGCACATCGAATGTAGCGGTGGCGAGTGCGGCGCGCTGGAGTCTGCACCGGTTTGAAACCTTCCTCAGCGCCGAAAGCATTGGCGACACGATCTATGTCGTGCGCTACGCGCCGCCGGGCGAAGGTGCGCAGCCCTCCTACCTGCCGATTGTGCGCCTTGACGGCAAGGCGACGCGCGACATCATTGCCGATGCAGCCGGAGCGGAAGCGGCGGAGAAGAAGCTGCGATCATTCTTCGGCATCGCTGAGGCCGAGGCCGTAACCCTGCTCGGCGCCGACGCGGTGGCGGCGCTTCGTTCGGCGCCCTTCGTCGACCTGTGTCTGTCGAATTGCGATGGCTATCAGCGCGAGCACTCGACCTTCGCGCAGCCGGGTATCGACCTCGGCCTGACCCCGCTGTCAGCCGGCCTGTCCATCACCTCGCTTGACTCCCTCGGCAATGCGCGGCTGGATTGGATCTTCGCGGAGGGGCGAAGCCTGTCATTTACGGGTTGCCCGCGTCTGACGTTGGCGCTCGGCCTCTCCGCCCCCGGCATTGGCGACTGGATGGGCGAGACGGATCGCGCGCTGACAGCCGCTCCGGCGCCGGGTACCGGGTTCGACTGTCGGGGTTCGGCCGGCGATACGTGCCTTCGCCGCATCAATGATGGCGGCACGCTGACGCTGGCGCAATTCTCTGCCGAGGGCGATTGCGCCGGGCGGGCGAATCTCAGGCTCGAACTGCCCGCATCGGTCCAGATGCCGCAGACGCTAATCCTGAAGGGATTGCCGTTCAAGACCGTGCACATGGCGCCGGCCCCCGGCGTTGCCCGCACGCGGCTCGTCGGCACCGCCAACCGAGTGCCTGCCGGCACGTCGTCATGCATCCTGTCAGCCACAGGCGTGATCATCGTCGCCGATGGATTGCCGCGGCTCGAACTCGAGCGGATCGATCTGGCGCGGGCAGCCGCTCAAACGACCGACGAGGTCGTCGCCGTGATCGCGCAGAATGGCGCGGTCGCGCTCGACGATGTGACTATCGGCACCGTGGCGGACGGACTGTCGCCGATCGCGCGGGGCGCGTCGCTGTGCCTGGCGGACCTTTATGCGCGCGGGCTCAGGGTCGAAGCAGACATGCTGGCGATCCAAGGCGTTCGGGCACGGCTGCTGATCTCGGCCCAAGCGCCTGCCCGCTCCAGCATTGTGCGCGCACGCTTCGGCGCGGTGCTCACCTCCGACAGCCTGATGCGGATGGCCTTCACCGACATCGCCGCCGCCAATCCGCTAGTTCTGCGCGGCGCGGTCGTGGCGGGTCGCTCGGACAGGCTCGCGCCCATGGCCGCTGGCCTTACGGTCGGCTCCGCCATCCAGCTCGAGCGCGGTTCGTCGGCGAATTTCACCACCTCGACGGTGTCCGGCTTCCGCTGCGCGGTCAGTTTCGCCGACAGCGCCTCCAGCGCCAGTTTCCTGCTGCCGGGCAACGACATTGCACACGACAATACCAGCCGGGCCTGCGGGCCAGGCCGCTTCAGCCTGGTCGAATAGAGCGGAAAGGAGAAACCAGATGACCCGCATAGCCCGATCGCTGCTCCTGCTGGCGCTGCTTGCGGTGATCGGCGCCGGTCGGGCCCGAGCCGAGGAACCGAAGCTCGTTCTGTTGGAGGACCCGACGCTGAACGCCACTCGCTTGCACTATCCCCTGCTCATCTCCGAAGGACGCGGCTACCGCATTCGCTGCAGTGTTCAGGCGGACGAGGAAGCAGTGATCCGCGGACTGGGCTTAGTAACCGTCCCGTCGCAAATGCTGAGCGCCGTCGACAATGCGGTCATCGCGGCCGACCCAGCCGCCAATCCGCTGTTGTGCCCATCCGACGAGCACTACCCGATCAAGGTCTTTGCGCATGATAGCGGCAGCGGGCTCGTCTACTACCTGCAGTTCCCGACCGATTTCGGGTCAACATCCTTTTCCGACCAACTCTACATTCCCGGCTGCGCGCCGTTGGTCGAAGGATTAAAGCTCAACCTCAATCAGGCGATCGAGGCCGACCCCACCCCTTTCTTTGCCGGAAAGGTCCATACCATCGCATGCCTGGCGGGCCCGCCGCTTGTCGGACGGCCGACGACCTTTGCCAGTTGGTGCATCAAGAACGACCTTGATCCTGCCCAGCAGACGACGGTCGAGGAGCTGCTCGAGCTGACACCCGGCGGTGCCTCCGCGTTGGGCAATCCGGCGGCGTGCGCAAGCGCGCAGGACTTTCTCGCGTCGAGCACGACGCTCGACCTTGCCGGGCGACGGCTGACAAATCTCGAGCCGCTGGCGACACTTACCCATCTGACGCGCCTGACCTTGTCCGGCAATGAAATAGCCGACACGCGCGATCTGGAAAAGCTGACCAAGCTTACCTTTCTCGATCTGTCGCGAAACAGGATCAGCAACATCAACGTGACTGGCGTGATGAAGGATTTGGCCGACGCCGACCTCAGTTCCAACCAGATCGCCGACCTGCGGCCGCTCGCCTCGGCGCGGGCGCTGACGCGACTGGTTCTGGCCAGCAACAAGATCGCCGACGTGTCGCCGTTGCGGTTTCTGCAAGAGCTCACGGCGCTCGACCTGTCGAAAAACCGCGTCACGGATGCGCGCGCCTTGATGGGCCTTACCGAACTCACCTCTCTTAACCTGCGCGCGAACCGTCTGGCCACGGTGCAGTCCGTCAGCGCCATCCTGCCATTCAAGCCTTCGCTGGACGGCAATCCGGTCTGCATCAGTCGACCGGAGCAATCGACCGCGGCCACCGGGAAAATTTTCGAAGCCTGCATCACGGCGATCAAGGAGGGAGACGTGGTGCTGGCAAACATGCAGACCGGCAAATGCCTGGCAGTTTCCGAGGGGCGCCTCGACAACAACGCGCCGGCCGTACAGTTCAACTGCGACGGCGACCAGTGGCGCCGCTGGAAGCTGGTCGAGACGAATGACGGTTTTCAGTTACAGAACGTGCGGACCGGAAAATGCCTGACGATTGCCGGCGGTGTCAGCACCGACAACAACATCCCGGCCCTTCAATTCGACTGCGACCGAGATCCGTCGCGGCGCTGGAAGCTGACCGCAACCGGCGACGGCTTCCAGGCTGAAAACATGCAGACGAGCAAATGCCTGACCATTGCCGGCGGGGTGAGCACCGATGACAACGTCCCTGCCCTCCAATTCAACTGCGACCGCGATCCGTCGCGGTTCTGGAGCATCCGGGCGGCCGACCCGGAAGTGTTGCTGGTGAACCGGCAAACCGAAAGGTGCCTTTCGGTCGCGGAAGGACGAACCGACAACAATGCACCGACGGTGCAATTCGACTGCGACGGCAGTCAATGGCAGCGCTGGAGGCTGGTCGAGACGGGCGATGGCTTCCAGGTGGCCAACGTCCGGACAAGCAAGTGCCTGACGATTGCCGGCGGAGTCAGTACCGAAGACAACATCCCGGCCTTGCAGTTCAACTGTGACAGCGATCCTTCGCGTCGTTGGAACCTTGTCGAGACGCGCGACGGAGTTCAGGCGGAAAACGTCCAGACAGGCAAGTGCCTGATCATTGCCGGCGGGGTTAGCAACTTGAACAACATCCCAGCCCTTCAGTTCACTTGCGATCGCGAGCCGTCGAGCTTTTGGACCATCAAGACCGCGGACGAGATGTAGCGCTGCCATTGGTTCGGGCTGATTGAGCCGCATCGATCAGCCTGAGCCTCGAAAGGAGAAACCAGATGAACCGCATCGGCCAATCGCTGCTCCTTGTTCTGGTCATGCTCGTGGCCGCCGCCGCCGGCCCGGCCCGCGCGGACGAGCCGAAGGTTGTGCTGTTCGAGGATCCGGCGCTGGAGGCGAACCGGCTGCATTATCCGTTGCTTATCTCCGACGGGCGCGGCTACCGCATCCGCTGCAAGGACCAGGCGGACGAGGAAGCAGTGATCCGCGGACTTGGCTTCGCGACGGTTCCCTCGGAGGTGTTGACCGCCGTCGACAGCGCGATCGCCGCCGCGGATCCGGCCGCCAATCCGCTGCTGTGCCCCTCGGGCGAGACATACCCAATAAAGGTGTTCGCGTACGATAATGGCAGCGGCCTCATCTACTACTTGCAATTTCCCTCAGACTTCGGCGCGACGACATTTTCCGACCGGCTCTACATTCCATCCTGCGCACCGCTGGTCACCGAGTTGAAGCTCAATCTCGACCAGGCGCTGAACGCCGACCCCACGCCGTTCTTCGCCGGCAAGATCCACACCATCACGTGCCTCTCGGGCGCGCCGCTGGTCAACAAGCCGACCACCTTCGCGAAATGGTGCATCAAGGGCGACCGCACGCCGGCTGAAACGGCGACCGTGATGGCGGTGCTCGATTCAACGCCCGGCGGAGTCTCCGCGCTCGGCAACCCGGCCGCCTGCGCCACCGCACAGACCTTCCTGGAATCGATCACGACGCTGAACCTGAGCGGCAAGGGCGTGCAATCACTCGAGCCGATTGCGGTGCTGACGAACCTCACCAGCCTGTCGATCGCCGGCAACAACTCGATCGCCGAACTCGGGCCGCTGGCCAAGCTCAAGACACTGACCTTTCTTGATATTTCCGGCAATCACGTCAGCAACATCAACGCCCTGGCGCCACTGATCGCGCTGACGCGGGCCGAGGTCTCCGACAACGACATCACCGACATCCGCGCGCTGTCGGCGCTCGCGTTGCTGACGAACCTCACACTCGACGACAACAAGATCGCCAGCCTTGAGCCGCTGCAATTCCTGCAGGCGCTCTCGATCCTGTCCATCGCCAACAATGGCCTCACGGGCGACATGCTCGATCCGCTCAGCGCGCTCGGCGGCCTGACCAGTCTGAACCTCGCCAACAACAAGATCGAGACCTTCGCCAATCTCGGCAGCTTCCCCTCGACGCTGGCCATCAATCTCAGCGGCAATCCAATCGTGGCGAATGGCGGGCAGAGCTTCGTTGACCTGTGCGTGCTGCACCGCGACGCGGCGACCCCGCTTGGGCAAACCATACGAGCCATGGTCGAACTGGAGGGTGGCGGGACGTGCTTGGTGGTCGGCAACAAGCTGCTGGCGACCACCGCACTCGATCTGTCGTCGAAGATCGTCAGCGACCTGCGTCCGCTCGCCACCTTACCGCAACTCACCTCGCTCAACCTGTCCAACAATGCCATCACGGACGTCTCGCCGCTTGCCGGCCTGACCAATCTCGGCACACTCAACCTGTCGAAGAATTCGATCGCCAATGTCAGACCGCTGGCAGCGCTGTCGGGCCTGATCAGTCTCGATCTTTCCGACAATCCCGTGCAAGCGAGCGACTTCCTGTCGGCATGTATGATGCGGAACCAGACCGACTTTCTAACGCCCGCGCAAACCGCGGAAGTGAACGCGCTGCTATCGATCTCGGGCAAGACTGTTTGCGGCAGAGCCTATGACGATCTCAGTTCGCGCCAGTTCGCCGATGCGAAGAACCGCGGGTTGACCAGCGTCTCGCTCTTCCCAGTGATGGGAAATCTGACCTCCATCGACCTGTCCGACAACCAATTGTCCGACGTCTCGGCGCTGTCGGCGGTACCGGGGCTGACGAAGCTTTGGATCCGCAACAACCAGATCCCCTCGATCCAGGGCATCCTCCAGCTGCGCCGCCTCGAACAACTGAACATCGACGGCAATCCCCTGTCGAACCTGATCGGCATCGGGATGCTCAACAAGCTGACAAAGCTCTATTTCTCGAACACACACGTACAATCCGTGACGCCGTTGGCGGACCTGCCGCTGCTCGAGGATGCCGGCATGCGCAATCTGCCGCTGCAATACGCCAGCTTCGCTGAATACTGCATCGTCTACCGGTTCGATTCTATTGCGCTCGGCGACGCCCGCGGCTTCATGGCGGCGCTCGACAGCCGCATGCAGGCCGACCACGTCGACAGCGCAGATTGCAGTGCAGCGCAGAACTGGGCGCAGTCACTGACCAGCCTGACTCTGAACAAGAAATCGATCATCGCCGTCAACCCCGTGGTCCATTTCCGGGCGCTGGGCGAACTTAACCTCTTCGACAATGTGATCACCGACGCGTCGCCGATCGCTTCGCTGACAGGACTTCAGAAACTGAACCTCGCCACCAACCGGCTATCCGCGATCCCGCGCTTCGGATCGAGCGGGCTCAAATACATCTACCTGAACGACAACCAGATCACCAATGTCGGCAATCTATCGAACATGCCGGCGTTGTCGGATATCGATCTGCGCAACAACCGGGTCTTCGATGCGCTGCCCCTTGGCTCGCTTCCGGCGCTGTCAGTCGTCGATCTGAGAGGCAATCGGATCGAGAACTTCGCTAGCGTCCATCCGGTGATCGGAAAGACCTATCTGGGCAACAATCCGGTCTGCTCCTTCCCGCAGCCGCTCCTCCCTCAAGTCGCCGAAGCCTGCAACCGCGAGCCGTGGCGCATCTTCGATGGAAACATTCACCTGCACGACGCGATCGCCGTCCAGCCCTCGGTCATCTGTCCGCGCCCGAACTGCTTACAGCTCATCATCGTGGGTCCGCAAATTCATCAGTAGTGCCTGCATCCGGAGAGGTAGTCCCATGTTCATAAAGACCCTTACCGCCCTCGCAGCCCTGGCCGCTGGCGCCGCAGTACTCGGCTCACCGGCCCGCGCCGAAGACAAATCTGCGACGTCGATCGTGCAGTTGCCCGCTGCGGGCGGCACTGTCACGCAGGAGGAAGGCAGCTTCACGCTGAACAACAATACGGGATCGGCGAACTTCACCGTGCCGCTACCCACCCTGCCGACGCGCGGCCAGTTCGGGCCGCAACTGAGCCTCACCTACAGCCAGTTCGCGGGCGATACCGGCAACGGGCTCGGTATCGGCTGGCAGTTCAATACCCAGGCGATCGCCGCCAATGACGATCTCGGCACGGCCGTGCCCGGCACCAAGCCAGGCGGCGATTTCTTCTCCCGCCTGTCGTATATGGGCGCGCGACTCATCTTCCTCGGCAACCAGAACGGCGTCTGGGAGTACAAGCCCGAATATGCCGAGGATTTCGTCAAGATCCTCTACCACACTGGCGCGTTCGACGTCCTTTCGCTCGACCTGACGGGCGGCCTACACACCGACACCATCTCCTCCGGTTTCGAGGTGATCAACGCCAACGGAACACGGCTGATCTTCAGCGGCGATTCCTCCGTGGCGGAGGGCAATTTCGATGTAGCCGCGCCCTATGTCACGAAATGGCCGCTGGTGCTGCAGCTCAATGCCAACCGCGAAGCCATCCGCTACGAGTACCAGCGTTTCGGTGGACGCAGCTACCTGACAAAGGCCAGCTTCGCCGGCGGTCAGAGCAGCTATCAGTTCGAGCTGATCGAGACGCAATCGACGCTCGTAAGCCACACCAATGGCAGCAAACAGGAGAACGCCCGGCTCTACGGCAAGGTGACGGCCAAGTTCAAAGACACCGTCTACGCCCAATGGTGCATGGGATATGTCGGCCGTGATACCAGTGACACGTCGAAGTTCGTCGTCCGGGCGCATCCGGACTGCCTGGCGAAGGCTCAGGCCGACCTCACGCCGCTCATCGACGCGCAGTCGGTCAATGTGCTCGACCAGCTGCGCGTGCTCTACCGGTATGGTGACACCGGCGGCGAGGCGCTGGCGCAATCGACGCTGAAGTTCCCGGACATCCATTTCGGCTATTCGTCGTGGACAAGCGCCGAACTGGCGTCGCGCCCCGTCGTGTTCGAAGCGCCGAAAATGGCGTTCGCCGGCGACATCCCGCCGCAGAATTTCGAATTGGCCGACCTCAACATGGATGCACTGGTCGACATCGTGCAGACCAAGGATGACGGCGCGACCGTGCATCTCGGAAGCGGCGACCTGAACAGCGCCTTCGGCGACACCAGCCAACTCGTGCTGTCGCGTCCGACCGAGGCTGGACTAATGCGCCAGATCGCCCCCCGGCTCACCGACAATCGCTTCGCTTTTGCCGACATCCTGGGCGACAGCTTCGTCGATATCGTCGAAATCGAAGACGGGCTGATGCACGTCTA
Organism: Mesorhizobium sp. M0207; assembly: GCF_040321995.1. Classification (NCBI taxonomy): domain Bacteria; kingdom Pseudomonadati; phylum Pseudomonadota; class Alphaproteobacteria; order Hyphomicrobiales; family Phyllobacteriaceae; genus Mesorhizobium; species Mesorhizobium sp. M0207. Next base: position 107,758 of record NZ_JAMYSQ010000014.1, on the reverse strand, counting down.
TGACGGCAAAGCCGACGGGACCTTCCCTTATCTCGGCCGCTCGATCCCGCTGCCCGGCGTCTCGCCAACGACATTCGCGGGCGGCAACGGCCGCTTCGCCGACGTTAATATGGACAGCCTGTCCGACATCGTCACGACGCGCCTCAATGCTGATGGCCGCACGGAATGGCGGATATTTCTCAATCTCACCCGGCGGCAGGCCGATGGGGGTTACAACGTCAATTTCGGAGCGCTTACCAAAGCGTTCCCATTCAACAGTCAGGACGGCCAGATACTCGGCCGCAACAATGTGCGGATGGTCGACATCAATGGCGACCGGCTGCCCGATCTCGTCGTCATCCGCCCGGCTGACCAGGGCTTCTGCCTCTATGAGAACCAGGGCAACATGTTCTCGAAGGACCCGAATGCGCTGCTGTTTGGCGACGCCGCGATCAACGATCCGGTCTGCGGTCACGGCAGCTTCTCGAAGATTGGCGGCATGCAGCCCGGCGATAACCTCGCCACAATGTGGTACATCGACGCCAACGGCGACGGCATCATCGATTTCGCGTCGATGGGCGAGCGCACTGACCAGATGCGCGTCTGGCTCGGCTTCGGCGACGGGACCTACCTGAAGGATCCGCTCAGCATCGCGCTCAATCTGCGGGTTCAACTGGGCGCGTCGACGCAGACCTTCGCTTCGCGCGTCGCAGACATCGACGGCGACGGCCAGAGCGAAATCATCGTGTTCCAGAAGCCGTCCGGCGACGAGGTGAAGCCCGTCGTCGTGATTGACTTCAACCGCACCGACACGGTGCAGTTGGTCAAGGCCAACCTGCTCACGGTCGTCGACTTCGATTCCGGCCGCCGGCACGACATTCGCTATGCGACTTCGATCGACGAGATGCTGCGCGACCGCGCCAACGGCCAGCCGACGCGCAACCTGCATTTTCCCGTTGTCGTTGCCAAGCAACTCGTCACGTCGCAGGGCATACCCGGCCAGGTTCGCGCCCAAGTGCAGACGGACGAATATTTCTACCACAATCCATTTTACGATGTGATCAATCGCCGTTTTATCGGCTTCTCGGACGTCGAGAGGATCGCGTACGGCGACGAGAACGCGGCCGGCCAGCGGGTCACGCAGCGCTCAAGCCTCGATCGCGAACAGTATTACACCTTCGCGGAAACGGCGGCTGACCTGAACCTCGCCGGCAAACTGAAGATCCGCAAGACCTATGAAGTGAAGCCCGAGGCGACGCTCGTCGCGAGCGCGGAGACGACCGAGACGCTCGATCCGTCGGCGGCGGCGCTGCACTCGCTGTCGACCGCCACGCGCACCCAGAAGCTGCCGACGACGGGGATGATGTTGAAGTGCGAGTCGTCGGTTTGGGAGACGTTTTCGCGTGGCGACGGCTCGTCCTATCTCAGAAAGGTCAAGGAGACGCTGACCGGTTCCGCCGGCGACGCCGAACAGCAGGACCCGGCCGATCCCGAATGTAAGGACCCGGTGAAGGTCCAGACGTATGCCGATTTCGACGAATTCAATATGCCCGCCTCGGAAACTGTGCAGGTTCGCGATATCCCGGGACCCGCGGATTTGACCATTCAGGGCTTTAGCCGCACCACCCAGACCGGGTATGCGCAGTCGCGTGCCGATCTCGCCGCGCTCAGCATTGTCAACGCCGCATCCGAGCGCCGTATCCTAACCGGAACGCGACTGCTCAGCCGTGAAAGCTTCACCTATCTAGCCGACGCGGGCGGTCGCATGGGCACCCGGACACTCGAAGTCTTTTCCGGCCTCAGCAACTTGCCGGCGTCGCTCGAGCAGTTCCGCAACGCCACCCGCACCCTCACCAAGAGAATGGGCTATGACGTCTTCGGCAACACCACCGCGCTGTCGGACGACCTTGGGCAGACAGAGGCCGTTCTCTACGAAGAGACCGGCACCTTGCCGATGAGCCACACCAAGATGGCGGGTGGTGCGCCTGAGCTCAACCAGATCACGTCAATGACCTACGACGGGCCACGGGCCGGAGCTGTGCGAACGATGACGACTCCCCTCGGCATGGTCGTCACCAACGACTATGACGCGCTCGGCCGTAGGATCCATGAGGTGGCAGCCGACGGTGCGGAGAAATTCTACAGCTACAAGATCGGCGAGAGCGGCCTGCCCTCACTGATCTTGACATCGAAGCGCCGTTACGCAAGCGCTGCCCAAACTCCGGAAAGCGAGAGCGAATTCATTGCCGAGCTCGCCGCCTACAACGCCCGCGGCAACCAGATCGCCGACCTGGAAAGCGTTGCCGAGGGGGGCGTGCGGGTCCGCAACTTCGCGCTCTACAATCGCAACGAGAAACTGGTCTTCCGCTGGACCCCATTCGTCGTCAGGAGCTTCGGCGGTATCGACGATCTGAACCTGCAGAAGGTCTTCGAGCTGGGCGACGTTCCGCGTCCGGATCACGAAATCGGCAACACATACACCTACGACGCAACGGGCCGCATGGTGCGTGAGTCTTACCCGTCGGGCAAGGTTTCCGAGATGACCTTCGGGCCTTGGGGCACGCACACAATAACGACCTATGCCGATCAGTTCGACGGTACGGTGCGGAGCGAGGAATATTCGCTCAGCAACGAGAACGGGGTGACCGGCTTCATCGCCGCCAATGGCGACGGCGTGATGCAAATTTCCCGCTTCGTGCGCGATTCCTTCGGCTATTTGAGCGAGATTTGGCTGCCGGGCGAAACTGCGCCTCGACGGTTGATCTACAATTCGGTCGGCGACATCGAATTCCAGTCGATCCCCGGAATGGGCGACCGGTACGCCTTCTACGACGCGCGCGGGCGGCAATCAGCGATCGCGCGCGTCGGCGTGAACGGCGAAGCTTCCGTGCAGACGTCCACCTACGACTTCCTTAACCGCAAGCTCACAGAGGTTGACGACGGTGTCCTCCATCTCGAATACCGCTACGACCGGGGCGTCGAGATAGCCTCTGCGGCCGGGTTCGAAGTGCCGATCGCGTTGCCGCTCGATAAAATAACCGAGGTCATCATCCACGATCCCAACGGCCTGTTCGATGCGGCCGAACGCTACGCCTACAACGCGAACGGCCGCATGACCGCCAACGAGGTGGAGATCAACCACGCAAAGTATGCCGATCGCTTCCATCACACGCTTGATGGCCGGATCGATTCATCGATCGGCCCACGCGGCCTGACGTCGAAATTCGCGCTTGGACCGGACAAGAATCTCCGCTCCGTGACGGTATCCCATCCGGACTTCGCCGGCCCGCAGAAAGTGATCGAGAACATCACGTACAATCCGGAAGGACGGGTCGAGCGCGTCAACTACCGGCTCGGCGCCTTCACGCAGATGACCTACGATCCGACGACGCTGTTCCTGACGCATATCGTCTCGCAAGCGGGAGGCGTTCCGCTGCAGGACTTGACCATGGCTTTCAACTCGAACGGCTCCATCACACAGATCGTCGATGCGCTGGGCAGTGGCGCCGGCGACGCGACCCATGTCGACCGTTCCGGCACCTTTCACTATGACTTCAAGAACGAGCTCGTGAGTATCGATCGCTATGGCAAACATGCCGAATTCGGCTATTCGCCTGCCGGCACCTTCGCCCGCAATGACGAGCTCGATCCCGGAGCACGGATTGTCCCGGCGGCAGCCAGCGCGACCGGCCTCATTCCGGCCGGCAGCGCGTCCAAGCCATATGGTTTCGATGGCTTCGGCCAGCTGGCGACGTCGCCGAACCTTACCGGCACTGTCTTTGACATCAACGGCCGGCTCATCCGAGCGCAAACCGCGACCAACGACGTCTTCTACGGCTACGACCAGACCGGTCGACGCCTATACAAGAAGATCGTTACTCCGGACGGATCGAAGCCAGACCAGCTTTATCTCTATCCAGTGGAGACATTCGAGGTCGGCCCAAAGGGCGAAGAGAGCTATGTCAACATTGCCTCGACCAAGTTGGTGCGGCTCGAGCACGGCACCGGTAAATGGTTCTATTACCTCAAGGATCATATCGAGAGCAGCGACTATGTGATCGCCTCGGGCGGCGCCCCGGTCGAGCAAATGCTCTATCGGGCATACGGAACCGAGCACAAGCCAGAAGTACTGGCTCCTGCCTGGGCCGATCACTTGACAGACATTTCGGGCGAGTTGCCGCGCGAAAAAACCCACCATCGGTTCACCGGCAAATATCTCGACGACGATACCGGGCTCTACTACTTCGGTGCCCGCTACTACGATCCGGCCCTTGGCCGCTTCGTGTCACCCGACCCGCTGTATGTCGGCGATCCTGAGCGCTGCACCGGCAACCCCACATCATGCAATCTCTTCGCCTATGCCAACAATAATCCGATGGCCTATATCGACCCGACAGGTCTCAAGGAGATCGTGGCCGGCGATGCCGCCTATCGGCGGCAAGTTGAGGAGGATATCCAACGCACAGACCCGACTGCCCGAGTCGACAGCAAGACCGGCGAAGTTTCGCAAAGCTGGCTCCACGGGGCCTGGCTCGACGTCAAGGACTTCTTCGTACCCGGTACCGGGATGGATACAGGGCGCGAACTCACCAAGAGGATTGTCGACAGCCCAGAAACGGTGACGATCCAGAACGTGGCCGGCCGCACCGGAACCGATCTCGCCGATCATACGAAGGATCCGACGACGACACCGGGAGGGGCGGTCATCTCTTACGATCCGGCGGCAGCCCGTATCCGCACGTCGAGCGAGTTCGACAAATCGACCGGCACGGTCGCGACAAACCCGGCCGATCCTGGCATCGTGCTCGCCCATGAGCAGATCCACGCCTCCCACATCCAGGCGGGACAGATTTCCGGCATGGGTCCAGCCACCTACAACGGGCTTGATGGAAAGCCACATACCTCCATGGACGAGGAAGCGCGGACCGTCGGTGTCGGCGGAACGCCGCGGCCTGACGACATAACGGAGAACCAATTGCGCGACATGCTCGGTATCAAGCCGCGCAACCACTACAACTGATTCGCGGCAACGCAGAAGGACGGAGGCATGACATGCGTAACTTCCCTCTCTCTACGGCAGCGCTGGCCGGGCTGGCGATGCTCATCACTGCGGCGGCCCTCGCTCAATCCATGAACCCGCAGATGAAGGAGCCGCAAGCGATGCCACTCGATTTCCTGACCTGGATCGATCGTGACGCAGACTGGCTGCAGAAGCAAATTGCCGCACTTGGCGGGTCGGGAAAGCTCACCATCGATGGCGGCATTCTGGAGACGACCGACCTTGAGACGTTGAAGGCAGCCAATCGCATTCGTGCCTTTGCCTACCTCGCGACCAAGGGGCTGAGGCCTCCCTATTTCGATCTGACGATCGCTGCGGGTGACGCGACGAAGCGGTGCGTCACGCAATTCCCCCGCAGCATTGCTCCAGGCATCGGTCCCATGGATTTTGCAAGGAAGAGTTTCCCGGCGGACGCTGCCGACCAAACCGAACTGAAATCCTGCACGGTCGCAGGTCAGGGTAAAGACTATGCCGGGCTTGACCGGGCGACCTTTCGAGATCGCTACTTCGATGCATCAGGCACATTGAAGCCGGAATTTCGCAACCTCGGCGACGATCCCGCTTTCAGAGCCAAGGCGATCGACGAGGGCTTCTTCCTGGCGACGGAGGATTATAGCGGCCTGTTGCAGCTGGACCTGCGGTAGGCTAGCCGCGAGGTAGCAAGCAACATCTGGCGCCGACGAAGGGCTAGACTGGTATTGTCCACGTGCTTTGTGGGGGCCGACCAGCGCCAGCACCAGGCGGGCCGGTCCTTGTCGCCTTCTCCGCGCCTTCCCGGTGTGCCAATGCCAGAGATAGGAATATCGGAAGACCTGTGCGACTTTGGTTTTGGCTCAGAGAGCTCGTCGTGAGATGGTCGAGACTCGGCTCCATGCGGAGGCTTCGACCGCAGCAATATCGTCCTTATTGAGCTCCGCTATCAGCTCGACCCGCCTGTCGCGCTCAACAGCCGGACAAAACCCCCGTAGGCCAGCAGCACGGCGCGTGCCGCCGTTTTGGTGATGACGACCGGATTGCGGACCGAGGTATCCTCATGAGCGCCGAAGTCTTTCTCGAGAGGGCGGCGGCGGTGACGGTGGCGGTCATCGGCGTGACCGCTTTATTCCGGAATAGAGGCGCTTTTCGCGCTTTCCGCGAGTGCCTGGCGCCAACCAAATGGAAACGAGCCCGTGACAAGGCTGCTTGCAAGATCCAGCTGAAATCGCGGCGAGACGGGCTGATGCCGCCTACGCGCTCAACTGCGTGCCGTCCTTCGACCGCCGGGATTTTTCTAGCCGGAGTTTTGACCGACGACGACCACGCCGGCTCGCTCACAAAAACAACAAGGCCCACTCCCGGGCCTTGTCGTATCAACTCTGCTGTCGGCCCTGCCCTCAGTTTCCCGTCATCTGCTTGGCATTTTCCGGCGTGATCGCGGTCGTGTCCACCGTCACCGTCGGCTCCACCGACGAAGCACACTCAAGCAGGATCTTTTTCGACATCTCGATCGCTTCCTTGGCGCCGGTCGGGTAGGTGAAGGTTGCCGCCCAGTCGCCCTTGGCCACGGCCTCGATGCCGCCGGCCGGACCCGGCAGGCCATCAGTGCCGATGATCTTGACCTGCTTGCCCGCGCCCTTGGCTGCGAGCAGCGCACCCGCCGCCATCATGTCGTTCGAGGCATAGAGCACCTTGATGTCCGGGTGCGCTTGCAGCATGGCGGAAAAGGCGGTCTGAGCTTTGTCGGGCACCCAGTCGGCGGCCTGCTCGGCCACCACTTGGATTTTGGCATTCTCCTTCACACCGTCCTTGAAGCCGTTGAGCCGCTCCACCGCTGGCGTCGAACTCGGCAGCCCTTCAAGCACCGCCGCCTCGCCGCCTTCCGGGAGCAGGGTCTTTGCGGTGTATTTGCCCGCTTCGAGCGCGATCTTGTAATTGTCGCCGCCGATGAAGGCGGTGTAGTCCTTGCCGGGGTCGCCTACCGTTTTGCGGTCTAGTTCGATGACGGGAATGCCGACATCCATCGCGCGCTTCACCGCCGGGGTCATGGGTGCTGCCTCGAAGGGCGAGATCAACAGCAGATCAACTTTCTGGGTTATGAAGTTGTCCACCTGCGAGGTCTGCGTGTTGACGTTGCCGGCGCCGTCGGCGATCTGCAGCGTGAACTGCGGCACATCCTTGACCGCCGCGGTCAGCTCGTCATTGACATGCTGGCGGTAGGGCTCGGCATTGTTCGCCTGCGAAAAGCCGATGATGAACTGGCCGTCCTTGGCGCAGGCCTTGACCATCGGGTCGGCCGCTTGGGCAGCACCCGCCATGCACAGGCAAGAGCCTGCCAGAAAGGCGACCTGCAGGGCGCGCCTCGATCCTTTTTCCATCGTTGTCATGCTTGCTCTCCTCCTCGTCGGGCCTATGGCCAGACCTTGGTTTCATGGTCTTCCAAATGCTGCCGCCGGCCTCCTATCGTCCCAAACCCTCGCGGCGGCGAACGAGGGATTGAAGCACTGCCGCCACAACGATGATCGCGGCGGTCGCGAGCAGCTGCATGGCGGGGGTAATGTTGTTGAGCTGAAGGATGTTGGCGAGCGCGCCGAGCATGATGGTGCCGGCAACGGTGCCGACCATCGAGCCGGCGCCGCCGAACAGGCTGGTGCCGCCGATGACCACGGCCGCGATGGCCGTGAGCTCATAGCCCATACCGTCATTGGCGCTGCCGAAGTTGAACTGACCCGCATGCACGACGCCGGCAAGGGCGGCGGCAAATCCGGTAATGGCATAGACCGAGATCTTGACCATAGAGACAGGAACGCCCGAAATGCGCGCCGCTCGCTCGTTGCCGCCGACGGCAAAGACATAGCGGCCGAAGCGCGTGGTATTCAGTACCAGGGTAGCAATAGCGGCGAAGACGATGAAGACGATGGTCGCCACCGGCACTGTGTTGTTGAACAGGCGCTCGCCCAGTACCGCGAAGACAGGTGGCGCCAGGCCGGGCCCCTCGCCATAGGAAATATTAATGTACTGGTTGCCGGAAACGACCAGCGCGAGACCCCGCGCCGCCTGCAGGCCGGCGAGCGTGACGATGAACGGCTCAAGCCGAAAGCGGCTGGAAATGGTGCCCTGGATCACGCCGAAGACGGTGCCCATTACCAGCACCGCGAGAATGGTCGGGATAAGCCCGAAGCCGCCGGAGATCATCATCGTCGCGGTGACGACGCTGGAGAGACCAAGCACTGCCCCCACCGAAAGGTCGATGCCGGCGGTGATAATGACGAAGGTCATGCCGATGGCGATAATGCCGGTCTCCGACACGGCGCGCACGATGTTGGCCATGTTGTCGGGCGCAAGGAACAGTATCTCGCCATGGCGCCTGGGCGAGAAGATGACGCCGCCGATCGCCACCAGCACCAGGCCGATCAAGCTCTGGAAGCGCACGATCAGCGCGAGTGGATCGCGATGCTTTGCGGCCGGTGCGGCTAGCACCGGACCGCTCGCAACCGAAATCTTCCGTTCGGACATCACGCCTCCCTGCCATTTGCCGCTGCCATCACGGTGTGCTCGTCAACGCCACCGGTGAATTCCGCTACATTGCGCCCCTGGCGCAGCACTACGATGCGGTCGCACAGGCCAATCAGCTCCGGCATTTCGCTGGAGGCAACTAGGATGCCCAGGCCTTGTGCAGCCAACTGCCGCAGCCGCTGATAGATCTCGCCCTTGGCGCCGACATCGACGCCGCGCGTCGGCTCGTCGAGCAGCAAGAGCCGGGGATTGCCAAGTATCTCCTTGGCCAGCACCACCTTCTGCTGGTTGCCGCCGGACAGCGCGCCGACCGCGATGTCGGGATTCTTCGGCCGAATGTCGAACTGGCCGAACGATTGTTTCACCGCCTCGGCCTGGCGGCCCGGTGACATCAGTCCGCCCGGCGATATTCGCCGGATCACCGACATGACGAGGTTGAGGCCAACCGCCATCCTCAGCATTAGGCCACTGCCACGGCGGTCGTCGGTGACGAAGGCGATGCCGGCAAGGCGCGCGGCTCTGATCGAATCAAGCTTGATCGGACGGCCGGAAATGACCACGCCGCCCTCCCATTGGCCGGAAAGGCCGGTGCCGTAAAGCGCGCTCAGGAGCTCGGTGCGCCCTGCCCCCATGATGCCGGCCAGCCCGACGATCTCGCCTTCATGCACCTCGAGTGAAAGCCCTGTCGGGGCCTGCCAGCCGGCGCTGTCGCGCGCTAGCCGGAAGCTGGCATTGCGCAGGCTGAGCAGAGCCCGGCCGACGGCCGTGGTGCGCTGGGGATAGAGTTCGTCCAGTGGGCGCCCGACGAGCAGCCGCACCAGTTCGGCCTGCGGTGTGTGCGGATCGGTGATGCCAGCTACACGTCCGTCCCGCATCACCGTCACCCGGTCCGCGATCTGCGGCACTTCCTCCAGACGGTGGGAGATATAGACGATGCCGACGCCACTGGCGGCGAGCTTGCGCATGATGTCGAACAGCCTCTCGACCTCGCCCACCGTTAGGGCCGCCGTCGGCTCGTCCATGATCAAGACCCGCGTCGCATAGGACAACGCTTTGACGATCGCAACGACCTGGCGTTGCCCTATCGAGAGGTCGCCGACTAGCCCGGCGGGATCGATAGCCAGTTCGATAGCTTCCAGACGCTTGCGAGCTTCGCGGCGCATCCCCGCCACATCGAGCAGTCCGCCCGAGCGCATCAATTCGCGGCCAAGGAAGAGGTTTGACGCCACATCGAGCGTTGGAACGAGATCAAGCTCCTGAAAAATGGTCGCAATTCCGGCCGTCTGCGCCTCGCGCGGGTTGTTGAACCGCACCGGCTTGCCGTCAATCTGGATTGTACCTTCGTCGGGTGCGTAAACTCCCGACAGCAGATTCATCAATGTCGATTTGCCGGCGCCGTTCTCGCCCAGCAGGGCGTGGATCTCGCCTGGCTTGAGATCGAAATCGACACCGCGTAGTGCCTGAACGCCGCCGAAGCGTTTCACGGCCCCTGTCACCGATAGAAGCGGCGCGCTCATGCCGGCCTTCCGCAGGATTGACGGGCATGCAGCGTCGCCTGAAGCCGCACCGAGCGGGGCTCTGTATCCGTTGATGCAATTCGGGCGCTAAGCAGCGATGCGGCCTGCCGCCCGATTTCGGCGCAAGGCTGCGCAATAAGGGTCAGTTGCGGCTCAAAACAATCGGCCCATTCGAAGTCGTCAAAGCCGACAAGTGAAAGATCCCGAGGTATTTCGAGACCTTTTTCGCGAACCGCTCGGACCGCTCCGATCGTCGCCATATTGTTGCCGGTGACCAAGGCCGTAGGCGGCGAAGGCAACGACAACATCGCGCGGGTCGATGCCGTAGCGCTCGCCGTGTCGACGTTCCCTGGCTGCAGATATTCCGACACGTAGGCAAGTCCGTTAGCCATCAAAGCTGACTTGAACGCATCGATACGTTCGCGAGTCGTAGCAAGGCCCGGCTGCCCTGCAATGAACCCAATCCGCTGATGGCCGAAGGATGCGACGTGATCGATAAGAGCGCGCATCGCAGATTGGTTCTCAACACCGATCTGGTCAAATCGTTCGTCGGCAAACCGGTCGATCAGAACGCAGGGAACCATTTTCTCGGCAAGGTAATTGGTGGCTCGCTCTGGGGCACCCGAGGGCGCCAAAATAACGCCGTCAACACGTCGTTGATGGAAGGCGCGAACGACCGCAAGCTCCCGATCAGGATCGTCCTGCGTGTCGGAAAGGAAAACCATGAGGCCAAGACGCGCGCATTCCGCTTCCACGGCACAGATGATGTCAGTGAAATACGGGTTCGAGATCGCCGAAATCGCCAAGCCGACGCTGTTGGTTGAAGCGACCTTGAGGGAACGCGCCAGCCCATTGGGCTGATATCCAAGCAAAGCAATCGCTTCGTTAATGGCTCTCGATTTCGCAGGCGAGACAAAGCGCGTGCGGTTGATCACATGTGACACCGTTGAGACCGACACCCCGGCACGAAGGGCTACCTCAACCATCGTTGCCATTGCGGCTCAAACGGAGTGCTACTCGCAAGCGCTCCTCCCTGATGTTGCGCTTTAAACCCGCTCTGTCCTGGCGGATACAATAACCATAGTGCCATCGAAACGTTTGCGCAATCGATTCGATAGTCGTTTTGATCTGATTAGACTAATGTTGTCTGGAATGGAGCAAAGCAGACATATGACCTCCGCTCGCTCACCACCCGAACTTTGTGGGCACGTTTAGGAACGGTGCGCGAGCAGATACCAACCCGTCGGAAAGATCACGGTCCCGAGAGACGCTTCAATCTGGCGTCACGCACCTTATCGGCTCGCTGGCGGCACTGGCGGGACATCGTCGGCTATTTCCTGCCTGAGCCTTGGTCCTTTGCTGAGCCGGCGACCGAGCGCATCGACGAAATTGTCGTAGCGCTGCAAGCCCTTGGCGCGCGCCTCCGCTTGCGCCGATTCCGGCAAGGCTGGAGTCGAGTTGAGCCAAAACCGGACGAACAATGCTAGCGTCTCAATAGCAATTCCGACGTCACGCTCGACCCGCTGCACGCGTCGATCGATCTGGTCGAGGCGGCGAGTGATCGCCGCTTGCTTTCGTTCTTCGGCGTCCGGCGACAGGAACGACGCGAGCGCAGCCTCGGCGACCAGTGACAGCGAGACCTCGCGCCGCCCAGCGTAATCCGCCAGTGCCCTCATTATGTCAGGGTCGAGATAGGCAGACAGACGTCTTTTCTTGGCGTTCTTCATGCGCTCAAAGCTCAATGCCATCATTGGGGTCAAGGGCGGCCTGACGAGCTGCGCGTCTCATGGCTTGATCGACACTGCGGCGACGAACGGCGTCATCATCGGGCTCATCCCTGTCGAGGTCGAACTCATCGTCGCAGCGTGCCGTTCGTTCCGGCGCGATGTCTTCGTGTTCGGGAAGCTCGGGCTGGCGGCGAATGCCGCCATTGGCCGGATCCTCGTCCTGCTGATCCCTGGCAAGCCTCAGCTTGCGAGATTTGCCTTCCGGCTCAGCAAGAAGTGTCGTGTCGGTCCAGTCGTCAGGGCGAGCGTTCTGCGTTGTCCCTCCGGTCCTTGGTGGCGGCAAGACACGCTCGGCAAGACGCGGGTCGGCAAAGTAGCGTGCCTTCTTCGCACGGACTGGGAACTGGCCCGAGATCATAATGATCGCCTCGGTCGGCGGCAGCTGCATGATCTCGCCCGGCGTCATCAGTGCACGCGCCGTTTCCTGCCGCGACACCATCAGATGCCCGAGCCAGGGCGACAATCTGTGCCCCGCATAGTTCTTCATGGCGCGCAACTCGGTCGCGGTCCCCAGAGAGTCTGAGACGCGCTTGGCCGTCCTCTCGTCATTCGTGGCGAAGCTCACCCGCACATGACAATTGTCGAGGATGGAATTGTTCGGTCCGTAGGCCTTCTCGATCTGATTGAGCGATTGTGCAATCAGGAACGACTTGATGCCATACCCGGCCATGAAGGCCAGCGCGCTTTCGAAGAAATCGAGCCTGCCAAGCGCGGGAAACTCGTCCAGCAGCATCAAAAGACGCTGCCGGTGATCCTTCGCGTGAAGATCTTCGGCGAGCCTGCGGCCGATCTGGTTAAGCACGAGTCGGATCAGCGGCTTTGTGCGACTGATGTCCGATGGCGGCACGACCAGATAAAGCGTCGTCGGCCGTGCCTCCTCGACAAGGTCTGCGATCCGCCAGTCACAGCATGACGTCACCTTGGCCACAACTGGATCGCGGTAGAGGCCCAGAAAACTCATGGCCGTCGAGAGCACGCCGGAACGCTCGTTCTCGGACTTGTTAAGCAGTTCCCGAGCAGCCGACGCCACGACGGGATGCGGGCCTGCATCACCCAAATGCCGCGTCAGCATCATGGCGCGCAGCGTTGCCTCGATTGGCCGCTCTGGATCGGAAAGGAAGTTCGCCACGCCTGCGAGGGTCTTGTCTTTCTCCGCATAGAGCACGTGCAGTATTGCGCCGACCAGCAACGAATGGCTGGTCTTCTCCCAGTGGTTGCGGCGTTCCAATGTGCCTTCTGGGTCGACCAGGACATCCGCCACGTTCTGCACATCTCGAACTTCCCACTCGCCCCGTCGCACCTCCAGCAGAGGATTGTAGGCTGCTGATCCAGCATTGGTCGGGTCGAACAGAAGCACCTGGCCGAAACGGGCCCGCCATCCGGCCGTCAGTTCCCAGTTTTCGCCTTTGATGTCGTGGACGATTGCCGAACCCGGCCAGGTCAGTAGTGACGGCACGACCAGGCCGACGCCTTTGCCGCTTCGGGTCGGTGCGAAACATAGCACGTGTTCCGGACCGTCGTGGCGCAGATAGTGTCGGCCCAACATACCCAGGATCAGCCCATCCTGACCGATCATCCCAGCGGCCTTGATTTCGTCTCGCGTCGCCCAGCGCGCCGAGCCGTAAGTCGTGGTGTCCTTTGCCTCGCGCCCCCGCCACAGCGACATCCCGATCGCTGCGACGATAGCCATGAGGCTTCCGCTCGCCGCAATCGCCGCGCCCTCCAGGAAGACCTTCGGCGCGTAGGCGTCGTAGAAAAACCACCACCAGAAAAAGGCTGGCGGCGGATAAACGGGCTGTCCAGCCAATTCGAACCACGGCGGACCGAGTTGGCTTTGAAAGCCGAGCCGCCCTGCCGTCCACTGTGTTGCTCCCCATGTCGTCGCGACGACGATCAGAAAGGCGGTGAGTATCTGGCCCCATAAAACCTTGCTTGCCGGCATCGATCGTTTCCCAAATGGATGATCGGAACAACCGAAAAGCTCGAATTCCTAAATCCGCAAGAAGAAAGGGGCGGTCGAAGCAGCATGGCGTACCCGGACGTGGAAAGACTTGCCCGATGCGGGCTCGAATGTTGAACGAGCATCGGGGGGCTGCTTTCTTCTGGAGCCGTTGAGCCGCTACTTTGCCCAATGATAATTAGTTGTCTCGGCTCAGATGGCATTTGACGAGATGGACGGGTTCTTGGAGAACCGCGGATTGCCCACGACCAAATGAACAAGAGCCCTCAGCGGCGCGCCGAGCCGGAGAACGCTCTAGTCCCGGCAAGTGGTGGTCAGCCGGAATTGCCGTTCTGCTGAGCTCGAATCTTACCGCCTCCCTGATCGGTAGCGCGATAGATCCAGAGCCGACTCGATGAGCAGACCCATCAAGTCTGTTCAATTTTGTTAATCAATTCAGTCACATCAACTATTGCCATGGACTTTCGTTGGAACTGTTGCGCGCGCCGGCCTCACGGGTCGCGGAATCTATTGGGCCGCACCAAAGTTCCAGATGTCCCGATGCAGGCGCCACGTCCCGTCGTCCCCTTTTTTCCAAACGACAATGTACTTGCCCGCAACGGTGGAAGGGGCACCGCCTTTGCTCGGCACACCGAGCGTAAATGCGCCAACTTCGTAGGCGAGATTCCCGCTCTCTTCCACTTCCAGCGCCTTCAGGGTGAGATTCTTCATCCCGGCCTTGATTGCGCCCTGCCAGAATTCTTCCACGCCCTTGCGGTCATCGACGCGTTTGCCGTCGGGTGGCAGCAGGGCGGCATCGTCGGTATACATTTGACCTACCGCTGCTGCGTTTCCGCTGTTGAAGGCGTCCATGAATTTTACCAACGCCGCTTCGATGTCCTCACGAGCCGAGTGGGCGGCCGCAGACAATGCAGACGAAAGAAGCAGCACAGCAGCAAATGCAAATGACTGAACCAGTCTCATTTCGTCCTCCCTTGCGTGCCCGACATGCCCACCCGATGAATAGCGCCGACCCAAGGGCGCCGCGGCGCGTTCGATGGCCAGGCGCGTATTTTATTAGACTTATCTGATATGACGGCGCAAGCGCAACTGCGACCCTCGGAATGACCAGCGTAGCAGCTGCCGGAGAACTTCAAAGCGGCGGCTACCGCCTCACTGCCCTCCTCGTCTCGACGAAAGAGTTCGTTCGAATGATGCTTTTCCGTGGCTTTGCTCGCAAGTTTTCGTCAGCCAGCACAGGGCCTCCTCTTACGGTCGCTGGTCGTCAAGGCCCAGCGGCCACTAGCTGACAGTCCCCCCCGTAGCCAAGCCGCTGGGCCCCTCGACGTGGGGAACGAGCATTGGAGACGATGTCGCGCTTTCCTTACAGCCCGAAGGCGGGTGACAGATGACCGCGTCAGCCTCTCCACTCCGAGCTACGATTTCACGCATTCGATCAGGCACAGCTCTCTCGGGCACCAAGCATGAGTCAGCTCCCGAATGAGCAGGTGCCGCCCAGTTCAGCTTCGGCCCTTGCGCGCGCAAAGTATTGGGCGAGATCGATCGGCAGTCCGATCGGCAAATTGGGGCAGCGATGGCGAGAATGAATGCCAGGAACTTCCCTTCGGTGCCGCTTCGTCGATCTGTTTGCCGAGAAGACGCGCGCTGCGTGCCGCCCCCCATACCGCAGAGAACTCACTTCAGGTCACACACACACGACGCCACCGACATCCTGCATCACTTTTCTACTCCGACGCCGCCACGTCACCAAGATCAGTCGCGAGCGTGATCGCGGCTATCAAATCGGGATCGCGCACCGGAGCGCTCTATGAGTGAGCCCCGAACGGCGCGCTCGAGCAATCCGGCTCGACGTAAAGCGGGCCATCCGTGCCGGCCTCGTGACTAAGACGGGCGAATGGCGGTTCCTGGACTCACCTTTTTGGTCTGAAGTCGCTTCCTTGAGCCGGTGGCGGAGTTCTTGCTTGATCGACCTCAGCACTGTTTTAGAATCGGTTTTCGGAAAATTTGTCTTGTGGCATCATTTTTCATGGGATAGGATCATTTTTCATAGGTTTTGCCGACTAAACCAAAATTCAATGGAAGGATTCGCGTTTCATGCCTGCGGTGCAACAGCACCAATTTTCAGGTCCTGTTACCGTTTTTCAGGAAATCCGCCTTCCTGAAACGGCGACCCCGGCCGGGTACAGCGCCCTGATCGGAGCCTACAGGCTCGCCGCGCCCTTGCCCCGTAGGTTGTTCGCCACTGGCGAGCATCATCGCATTACCGAACGGGATGGCTGGCGGATCATGACCCCCCGCCATGCCCCAAATCCTACCCTCGAAGGCCACCTGACCTTTGCGCTCAAGTACGAGGGACTGGACCTTGCCGTCCTCAAGCGGCTGTTCCAAGTGACCGGTCCCGCGCCGATCGAGGCGCTGGTCCGTGAAAGCCCGACCGGCAGTTATGCCCGCCGCATCTGGTTTTTATATGAATGGCTGAGGGACGCGCGTATCGATCTGCCGGACGCGGAGGCCGGACGATACATTCCGGTTGTCGATCCCGAGCTGCAGTGGCCCGGACCCGACAAGACCGCTTCGCGCTATCGCGTAAGGGACAATCTCCCCGGCACGCGTGAGTTCTGCCCTCTGGTGTTCCGCACCAAGATTCTCGAAAAATTCATCGGCCTTGAACTACCGCGGCGCGCGGAGGCAATCGTAGCGGACGTGCCGCGCGACCTCCTTGCTCGGACCGCCGCCTTTCTTTTGCTCAAAGACTCGCGATCAAGCTACGCGATCGAGGGCGAGCACCCGCCGCAAGATCGCATCCAGCGCTGGGGCCGCGCCATCGGCGAAGCCGGCCGCTGGCCGATCGATCGCGATGAGCTGCTGCGTCTGCAAAGAATTGTACTTGGTGACGCTCGTTTCGTAAGACTTGGCTTCCGAAAAGAAGGAGGTTTCGTCGGTGAGCATGATCGAGACAACGGTACGCCCTTGCCCGATCACATCAGCGCTCGGCCCGAGGACCTGCCGCGGCTAATCGATGGAATGGCGGCGTTCGATCAGGGCCCCGCGCAAAAGCTTGATGCAGTCGTAGCCGCCGCAATCCTCGCCTTCGGCTTTGTCTATATTCACCCGTTCGAGGACGGAAACGGCCGCATTCACCGCTACCTAATCCACCACGTCCTTGCCATGCGCGGCTTCAATCCGCCGGGAGTGGTCTTTCCCGTCTCGGCCGCGATCCTGGACCAGATCAACGAGTACAGGGGCGTGCTCGAGAGCTATTCGCAGCGCCTTCTGCCGTTGGTGGAATGGGAACCGACGCCGCAATTCAACGTCCGGGTGCTGAATGACACCGGTGATTTCTACCGGTTCTTCGATGCAACCCCGCACGCCGAATTCCTCTATGCTTGCGTTCAGCGGACGATCGAACGGGACCTTCCCGAGGAAACCGCATTTCTGCAGCGCTACGATCAGTTCCGGCAGCAGGTGGACGCCTTTATCGACATGCCCGAGCGGTTGACCGATCTGCTCTTCCGTTTTCTTCACCAGAATGATGGCCATCTATCGAACCGCGCGCGCGAGAAGGAATTCGCCGCGCTGACCAGTGACGAGGCAGGAAGAATCGAGGCGATCTACGCGCAAACCTTTGGTGCCCATTGAAGGTGTGATCATCAGGATCGATTTTAGTCCGACGGTTTGCGATTCCCTTGTCCCTGCCTTCATCTCCGATGCTTGACTTGTCGCCGAGACATGCACGATTTTTTCCGCACGGTCTGACCGGCCGCCGATCAGCCGCGGCCAGAACGCGCTTGACAAACCGGAGCGGTCCCGTCCAACCTCACGCATTCACCAGGGGAGTCCCGGCAAGGGGCTGAGATACTGCTGGCATTCGCGGCGCAGTGACCCGTTGAACCTGATCCAGTTCATACTGGCGTAGGGACGGTGCAAGCGCTTTGCGGGAGTTTACGCCCGAGGTCCTGTTTCGGCAGGTCGACAGAAGCGTCTTTTCATCCTTCCGGCACAGAACTGGGTCTCCAATGCAACGAGCAAAGGAGCCTCAAGATGAATGCCCTCACCCCCGCCGTCTCGACGGGACCGCTGCCTGCCTCACGCAAAATCCACAAATCCGGTACCATCCACCCGCAGCTCAGGGTGCCGATGCGCGAAATCTCCGTCCATCCGACGGCAGGCGAGCCGCCGGTGACCGCTTACGATCCGTCCGGCCCCTATACCGACCCGACTGTCGAAACCAGCATCGAAAACGGCCTTGCACGGCTTCGCCATGAATGGGTCACCGCGCGCGGCGATGTCGAAGCCTATGACGGCCGCCACGTCCGGCCAGAAGACAATGGGTTTGCGGCAGGCGAGCGCCTAACACCGGAATTTCCAGTCCGCAACCGGCCACTCCGGGCCCAGACCGGCAAGGCGGTGACACAGCTTGCCTATGCGCGCGCTGGCATCATCACGCCCGAAATGGAGTTCGTCGCCATCCGCGAGAACCTTGGTCGCGAGATCCTGCACGGCAAGCTTGAGCGCGACGGCGAGGCCTTCGGCGCGGCGATCCCCGACTTCGTCACGCCTGAATTCGTCCGCCACGAGGTGGCGCGCGGACGCGCGATCATTCCCGCCAACATCAATCATCCCGAGAGCGAACCGATGATCATCGGCCGCAATTTCCTGGTCAAGATCAACGCCAATATCGGTAACTCCGCCGTCACATCGTCGATGGCTGAAGAGGTCGAAAAGATGGTGTGGGCGATCCGCTGGGGCGCCGACACGGTGATGGATCTGTCGACCGGCCGCAACATCCACAACATCCGCGAATGGATCGTGCGCAACTCGCCGGTGCCGATCGGCACGGTGCCGCTCTACCAGGCGCTCGAAAAGGTTGGTGGCATCGCCGAGGACCTGACCTGGGAGGTCTACCGCGACACGTTGATCGAGCAGGCCGAGCAAGGCGTTGACTATTTCACCATCCACGCCGGCGTGCGGCTGCATTACATCCCGCTGACCGTTGACCGGGTCACGGGTATCGTCTCGCGCGGTGGCTCGATCATGGCAAAATGGTGCCTGCACCATCACCGGGAAAGCTTCCTCTACGAGCACTTTGCGGAGATCTGCGACATCTGCCGCGCTTATGACGTCTCCTTCTCGCTCGGCGACGGCCTTCGTCCCGGCTCGATCGCCGATGCCAACGACGCGGCGCAATTCGCCGAGCTGGAAACGCTCGGCGAGCTGACGCAGATCGCCTGGGCGAAAGATTGCCAGGTGATGATCGAGGGGCCCGGCCACGTGCCGATGCACAAGATCAAGGCGAACATGGACAAGCAGCTCGCCGTCTGTGGCGAGGCGCCGTTCTATACGCTTGGACCGCTGACGACCGACATCGCGCCGGGCTACGACCACATCACTTCCGGCATCGGCGCGGCGATGATCGGCTGGTTCGGAACGGCCATGCTCTGCTACGTCACGCCCAAGGAGCATCTCGGCCTTCCCGACCGCGATGACGTCAAGACCGGCGTGATCACCTACAAGATCGCAGCGCACGCGGCCGACCTGGCGAAGGGCCACCCGGCGGCGAAAGTCAGGGATGACGCCCTTTCCCGCGCGCGCTTCGAGTTCCGCTGGGAGGACCAGTTCAACCTGTCGCTCGACCCCGAAACCGCACGGTCCTTCCACGACCAGACCTTGCCCAAGGAGGCGCACAAGCTGGCGCATTTCTGCTCGATGTGCGGACCGAAATTCTGCTCGATGCGTATCTCTCACGACATCCGCGCCGAGGCACAGAAAGAGGGCATGGCGGCGATGGCGGCGAAATACCGCGAGGGCGGCGATCTCTACGTGCCAGCGGACGAGACCGTCGCACCGCTCACGCCTCAGCCAGGTAAGCCGTCATGAAGGTGCTGATAAAGGGGGCCGGCGTCGCCGGCCTCATCGCCGCCTTCGAACTCGCCGCCCGCGGCGCGACGGTCACGGTCGCCGAGATCCGGCATGGCCTTGGAGGCAATGCGTCGTGGTTCGCCGGCGGCATGCTGGCGCCATGGTGCGAGCGTGAAAGCGCCGAGCAGCCGGTGCTGGACCTTGGACGTGACGCTGCCGACTGGTGGGATGCGGTGCTGCCGGGTCAGGTGACACGGGGCGGAACACTTGTCGTGGCCGCCCCGCGTGATGCCGGCGAGCTCGACCGCCTCGCCAGCCGCACGTCGGGCCATCGGCGTGTCGACGAAGACGAAATTGCGCTCCTGGAGCCCGACTTAGCCGGCCGCTTTCGCCGCGGATTGCTCTTTCCCGATGAGGGCCATCTCGATCCGCGCCAGGCGATGGCAGCACTTCATGACAAGCTCGCAGCCATGGGTGTCAAATTCCACTTCGGCACCGACGCCCGGCATGTTTCCGGTTTCGATCGTCAGATCGATTGCACGGGAATGGCAGCCGCCGATGACAGGCTTCGCGGCGTTCGCGGCGAAATGCTGATCCTAAACACGCCAGACTTCTCGCTGTCGCGCCCGGTCCGGTTGCTGCATCCGCGCTTTCCGCTCTATGCGGTACCGCGTGCCGACGCCCAGTTCATGATCGGTGCGACGATGATTGAAAGCCGGTCCGCCAGACCGGTCACGGCGCGCTCCATGATGGAGCTTCTGGGTACCGCCTATGCCCTCCATCCGGCCTTTGGCGAGGCCGAGATCGTTGAAACCGGTGTCGGCGTCCGTCCAGCCTTTCCCGACAATCTGCCGCGCGTCGAAATGAGCGGAGACACCGTCGCGATCAACGGGCTCTATCGCCATGGCTTTCTTCTCGCCCCCGCCATGGCGCGCCTGGCGGGCGAAATTGTCTTCAATCACGACAAACCCGTGGAGCTTGCTCATGAAACTGATGGTCAACGGCAAAGTGCATGAGGTTGCCGCCACCACGCTGGCCGAGCTGCTTGCCGCGCTTGACTATGAGGGCGATTGGCTCGCGACCGCCGTCAACAACGACCTCGTGCACAAAGCCAGCCGGGCGGAATTCCAATTGAACGACGGCGACCGGATCGAAATCCTCTCGCCCATGCAGGGAGGCTAGCATGTTCGATCTTCTCGGGACGACGCTTCCCTCCCGCCTGCTTCTCGGCACCGCTCAATATCCTTCGCCGGCCATCCTTGCCGATGCAGTCAGGGCATCGGGCACCTCGGTGGTGACCGTCTCGTTGCGCCGTGAAATGGCAGGCGGCAGGGCTGGCGAAAAATTCTGGTCGTTGATCCGGTCGCTTGGTGTCAGAATCCTGCCCAACACTGCTGGCTGCCACTCCGTCAACGAAGCGGTCACGACCGCACAAATGGCGCGCGAAGTCTTCGGCACGCCCTGGATCAAGCTCGAAGTGATCGGCAACCACGACACGCTGCAGCCGGACGTGTTCGGTCTGCTCGAAGCCGCCCGCATCCTGTGCGAGGACGGTTTTGCGGTGTTCCCGTATACTACCGACGACCTTGTCGTCGCCGAGCGGCTGCTTGCGGCGGGCTGCAAGGTCTTGATGCCCTGGTGCGCACCGATCGGTTCCGCCCTCGGGCCGGTCAACATCATGGCGCTGCGCTCGATGCGCGGACATTTCCCTGATGTCCCGCTGATCGTGGATGCTGGTCTCGGACGGCCATCGCACGCGGCAACAGTCATGGAGTTCGGCTTTGATGCCGTGCTCCTGAACACAGCGGTCGCCAAGGCGGCCGATCCGGTCGGCATGGCGCGTGCGTTCGGCAAGGCGGTCGACGCCGGTCGAGAAGCTTTCAGCTCGGGGATGCTCGAACCCCGCGACGTCGCGGTGCCATCGACACCAACATTCGGCAGGGCGGTTTTCTCATGAAGCTCGATCCCTTCTACCTGATCGTCGACAGCGCCGCCTGGATCGAACGGCTGGTGCCACTTGGCGTCAAGCTGGTTCAGTTGCGCATCAAGGATAGGGACGAGGCCACGCTGCGGACGGAAATCCGCCGCGCGAACGGCGTCTGCGCGGTCCATGGTTGCCAACTGATCGTCAACGATTATTGGCGGCTCGCCATTGAGGAAGGCTGCGACTTCGTCCATCTCGGCCAAGAGGATTTGGCTGCGGCCGACCTGCTGGCGATTAAGTACGCCGGATTGAAGCTCGGGCTCAGCACGCACGATCATCTCGAACTGGAAACGGCCATCGCTGCCGAGCCCGACTATATCGCGCTCGGCCCCATCTATCCCACCATCCTGAAGCAGATGAAATGGGCGCCGCAAGGGCTCGAGCGGATCAGCGAGTGGAAGCATCGAGTGGCGCCGATCCCATTGGTCTCCATCGGCGGCCTCAACCCCGACCGGCTCGACGGTGTCTTCGAGGCTGGTGCGGACAGCGCGGCGGTGGTCACCGACATCACGTTGAATGCCGATCCCGAAGCGCGCACGCGAGAATGGATCGAAAAGACAAAGCCATGGCGCTGAGGCGAGAACCGCATGTGCTCGTGGTCGGCGGATCAGACCCCAGCGGTGGGGCTGGAATTGCACGTGATATCGAGACGATCTCTTCCATTGGCGTGCGCACCTGCCTGGCTGTCACAGCGCTGACGGTGCAGACGCACGAAGCCGTAATGGAAATCCATCCTTCGCAGCCCGATCTTGTGGCCGATCAGATGTGCGCCGCGCTACAGGCCAACAAGGTGGCGGCAATTAAGATCGGCATGCTCGCAACGGATGAGATCGTCGTTGCCATTGCCGGCGTGCTGCGCGAAAATCCGCAGGTGCCGGCAGTGCTCGATCCGGTGCTGGCCTCGAGCTCCGGCCGGGGGCTTCTGGAAGCAGGTGCCATCGCTGCCATGAGGCGCGACCTGATGCCGCTTTGCTGCCTTGTGACCCCCAATCTCCTGGAGCTGGCGCTCCTTGTTGGTGCGGAACCGCCAGCCGACGAGAGCGACGCGGTGAGACTGGGACGGAAATTGCTGGCAGCCGGCGTGCCGGGCCTGCTGATCAAAGGGGGCCACGCATCAGGACCTCGATCAACCGATATTCTGTTGCGTTCCGATCAAGAACCAATCCGCTTCGACGCACCTCGTCTTGTCGCATCAATGCGCGGGACGGGTTGCATGCTGGCTAGCGCGATTGCGGCGCATCTGGCGAAGGCGAAGCCGCTCGAAGACAGTGTGCGCGAAGGCAAGCGGCTTGTCTTGGCCATGTTTAAGAAGAATGCAGCAGACCGACGAAGCTTGTAAAATTTTCCAACTCTCGAAAGAAACGCCTGCCTCTCGCGGGTCCGGGCTGGTAATTTCCCCTCGTAATTCACCTCACTCGACAGGAGTAGTTTGACGGCCTCGCCAGGCGGCGACCGCGAGATCAACGATGGCGAGGCGGCCGTCGTGCGCCGTATCTAGTGCGTTGTGTGGCATCCTTTCCCCCCATCCGACTGCGATCCTGGAATTCACCTTGGTCGCGAGCTCCTGCTAAACGATGCCCCTCGACGGGAGCGGTCGATCCCGCGTCTCGGCTGCGGCGGCGCTAGGCTGACGCTCCTTATGCCGTCCTGTTGAACCGGACTTGGGATCACGAACTGCTCCATGCGGCACTCGTTGACAAGCCTGCCGTGATATGAACAGGATTATACAGGATCACTGAACAGGTACCCATATGAAGCGGCGCTTGGTTCAACTGTCTCCCGGCACGGGCAAGCCCGAACAGATCGCCACCGTTCTCGAACATGAAATCCGCTCCGGTGTTCTCGGCTTCGGCGACCGGCTGCAAAGCGAGAACAAGCTCGTCCAGCGTTTCTCCGTCAGCCGCAACACCGTCCGCAAAGGCCTCGAGGAACTGTCCAACCGCGGGCTGATCACCACCAAGGTCGGCATCGGCTCTTTCGTCACCTTCGATGGCAAGCCCGTTGATGACTCCATCGGTTGGTCGCGGGCGCTCGCCAACGCCGGCGCCAACGCCGAGACGCGGACGCTGCGGCTCGAGGTGATCGAGGACCCCGGTCTTGCCGCACTGCTTGGTATAGAAAACCCGTTTTTCATCGCTGTCGACCGGGTGCGCACCAATGCCAGCGACGGCCACGCCATCTCCATCGAGCGCAGCCGCCTGCCATTGTCGCCGGAACTGGAGGACGTGCCGTTGCGCGGCCTGCGCGAAGGCTCGCTGCACCAGACGCTGCGCGGCGCGGGCCTCATTCCCGACCATGGCGAGGAATGGGTCGGCATCGAAATGCTCAACGCCGAGGACTCTGCAATCCTCGGTTGCCCGCAAGGCACGCCGTTCCTTCGCGGTCGCCGGTTGACCCGCGCCGCCGATGACCGGCCGATCGAATATGTGACCAGCCTGCTCAACCCGGCGCATTTTGCGCTGCATATGAGGTTCTGAGTGATGCCGGACGACAACACCGGGAATATGATTGATCGGGCCATGGGGGCGCTTGTCGGCGGGGCACTGGGGGATGCGCTGGGCATGCCGACGCAGCTTTTGTCGCCGGCCCGGATTGCCGAACTCTACGCCCATGTAGAGGGCTTCATTGCTCCTTTCGCCGACCATCCGGTGTCGAAGGGGCTTCCCGCTGGAACGATCACCGACGACACCGAACAGGCGCTTCTGCTTGGCCGTATCCTGGTCGAATCCGGTAACCGCTTCGATCATGCGCGGTGGGTCAACGCGCTGCTCGACTGGGAGCGCGACGTCAAAGCGCGCGGCAGCTACGATCTGCTGGGACCATCGACCAAACGCGCCATCGACGCCATCAACAATGGCGTGCCGGCCGAGGAAGCGGGGCGCAGCGGCGACACAAATGGTGCGGCCATGCGCATTGCGCCGGTCGGCATCATGATGCCGCCAGAGCCGCTGGACGCGCTGGTCGCCAAAGTTGCCGAGACCTGCCGGGCCACGCACAACACCTCGGTTGCCATTGCGGCCGCAGCCGCCGTTGCGGCGGCCGTCAGCCGCGGCGTCGCCGGCGGCGACTGGCGCGCCGCTTCCGACAGCGCCATCGCCGCGGCGAGGTGCGGAGCAACGCTCGGCCATTGGGTGACCGGCGGTGACATTGCCGCGCGCATTGGGTGGGGGCAGGAGCTTGTGCGCGGCAAGGCGACGAAGGACGCGATCCGGCTGATCACCGATCTGGTCGGCACCGGCGTCGCCAGTCAGGAGTCCGTTCCGGCTGCATTCGCCGTGCTGGAAGTCGCCGGCGGTAATCCCTGGCAAGCGGCGGTGATCAGTGCCAATCTCGGTGGCGACACTGATACGATCGGCGCCATCGCGACCGGCGTGGCCGGCGCCTGCACCGGCTTTTCCCGACTGCCTCAGAACCGCATTGCAGACCTCAAGGGCATCGACATTGCGGCGGTTGGCGCGCTCACCGCCGACCTTGTTGCGGCCCGTATATCCAAGCGCCGTGCCGACAGGACGGGTCCCGGCAAGGATGCGGCGGCATGAGTGGGCGTCTCGTCCATGTCGGCAGCGCGGTGGTCGACTATGTCTACCGCATCGACGCCTTGCCGGCGCCGGGTACGGAGAAGACGGCGTCGAGCTACACGCAAGTCGCCGGCGGCGGCTTCAACATGATGGTCGCGGCCAGCCGCACCGGCATGAAGGTGGTGTTCGGCGGCCAGCTCGGCAGCGGACCCAATGGCGACTTCCTGCGCACGGCCTTAGCCAATGAGGGGATCGAGACGCTGACGACGCCATCGCCCGTCATGGACAGCGGCAATTGCGTCGCCATGATCAGCAGCGATGCCGAGCGCACCTTCGTCTCGTGGCCTGGTGCGGAGAGCTTGCTCAGCCTTGACATGATGGCGCCCGTCTCGGTCGCCCCGGGGGATTGGGTGTTCACCTCCGGCTATACGCTTAGCTATCCGGGAAGCCGAAACGCGCTTGTCGACTGGATCGAGGCACTTCCGGCCGACACACCGCTTGTCCTCGACCCGACACCTGTCGTCGTCGACATTCCCCGCCCTATCCTGCCTCGGATACTCGCCCGCACCACCTGGTTGAGCTGCAACAGGATGGAAGCGGCCGCGATTGCCGGTCCGGGCGACGTCGAGGCACTCGCGTCACGGCTTCTTAGCGACCACTCCCCGAAGGCCGTCGGCGTCGTTATTCGCGCCGGAGCGAAAGGCTGCCACATACGGCTGGCCGATGGCTCGGCGCAAACGAGTGCCGGCTTCGAGGTCGACGCCATCGACACCAATGGCGCCGGCGACACCCATATCGGCGCTTTCGTCAGTGCGCTGGCGCGCGGCGCGCCGCCTTTTGAAGCAGCGCGCTACGCCAATGCGGCGGCGGCCATTTCCGTCACCCGCCACGGTGGTTCATCAGCGCCGACCGACCACGAAATCCAGACATTCCTAAGCCATGCCGGCGGTCCGCCGATCGGCCTCCATGGCCGGAAGCAAGAGGCCAAACGCCCGACAGCCTGACAAAGCCCGGGAAGCGGGCAAACACAGAGAGGAACGAACATGCGCATGCCCGACTTGACTGCCCTGCTGACGGCGACCGCCGTCTTCACCTCCGCACTCGCATTTGCCGCCAAGGCCGACGAGGTGCACGTACTCAACTGGAAGGGCTACGGCGCCGACGAGCCGTGGGCCATCGAAGCCTTCGAGAAGGCGACCGGCCACAAGGTCGTCAACGATTTTTTCAATTCCGAACAGGAGATGCTGACCAAGCTCAGGACCAATCCCGGCCTTTACGATGTGGTCATGATCAACGCCGCTTTCAACGACCAGGCGATGGCGGAAAAGCTGATCCAGCCGATCGACACGTCCAAGCTGCCGAACTTTCCCGACATCAGCAAGGACAAGGCCGGATCGCCGATGCTCGTCCATGACGGCAAGGTCTATGGCGTGCCGTGGGTCTGGGGGCTGACGGCGCTCGCCATCAATGAAAAATCCTTCGATAAGCCGCCGACGAGCATCGCCGAAATGTGGGATTCCGCTCACAAGGGCCGCGTCACCATCCGTGATGATGCCGTCGAGGCGGTTCAGTTCGGCGCCATTGCCACCGGCCAGAACATCAACGACATCAAGGATATCGAGGCGGTCAAGGCGAAGCTCACCTCGCTGATGCCGCAGATCAAGACGTTCTGGAGCTCGGAGAACGACTGGAACCAGATGGCTGCCTCTAACCAGATCGACATCGGCACCTATTGGAGCGGCTCGGCCGATCGCGCCAAGACCCATTTCAAGCTGCCGGTCTCGCTCGTGATCCCGCAGGAGGGCGCTGTCGCCTGGCTCGACGCCTTCTCAATTCCGGTCGGTTCCAAGAATGTCGCCGGCGCCGAGGCCTTCATCAACTACATGATCGACCCGAAGTTCTATGTCGAATGGGTCACCAAGGTCGGAGCCCCGGTATCCGCCAACACCAAGGCTGTAGAAGCACTTCCCGGGGATGCGTTCAACCGCAAGGTGATGGGTGACCCGGCAGTCGCCAAGCGCATTCAGTTCCAGGCGCCGATCACAGACGCCCAGCGCGAAACCTATCTGTCGCTCTGGCAGCAGCTCAAGGTCGACGTGAAGTAACAGCAGAAGCCGGGATCAGCCGACCATCCATGTCGGCTGATGCTTCCCCATCCTGGGAGGTGGATGTCATGGCAGCACAGGTTGCGGCCGCGTCGCGCAGCGGATTGAGATCGGCCTTGCCACTGCTGGCGCCTGCCTATCTCTGGCTGACGGTTGCGATCTTCCTGCCGCTCTCAGCCATGGTCTTCTTCTCCTTCATGACCGACCTGCCGCTGTCGGGAAAGCCGTGGGCGTTCACGCTCGAAAACTATGCCGCCTTCTTTTCACAAAGCCTTTATCTGACATTGCTTTTGGCCTCGCTGCGCCTCGGCCTCGAGGTGACGCTGTGGTGCATCGTCATCGGTTATCCCGCCGCTTATGTGCTGGCCAAGGTGCTGAAAGGCCGCACCCGAGAGGCGATTTTCCTGCTCGTCATCCTGCCGTTCTGGTCGAACGGGCTGGTGCGTATCTTCTCCTGGGCGATGGTGTTGCGTGAAGGCGGCATTCTCGACACTGCGCTCAACGCCGTCCTGCCGTTCAAGATCAACATCGACCTAATGTATTCCTATCCGGCCGTAATCATCGGGCTGGTGCACTCCTACGTGCCTTACATGGTGCTGACCTGCTATCTGACCCTGCAGGCCATCGATGACTCGCTAATCGAAGCCGGGCGCTCGCTCGGCGCCTCGCGGCTGCAGGTGCTGAATCGAGTCATCATTCCGCTGTCGATGCCGGGGCTGGTGGCGGGCGCAGCGCTCGTCTTCGTCCCGGTTGTTGGTTCGTTCATGGAACCGCGCATCCTCGGCGGCCGTACCGGCACCTTTTACGGCACTGTCATCGAGGACCAGTTCGTCGCCGTGTTCAACTGGCCGCTGGGTGCTGCGCTCTCCTTTATCCTGTTGGCCGTCGTGCTGGTCATCCTGGCGGTTGCCTCGCCGGTGCTGCGGAGGGCTACGTGATGGCGACGACACGTGTTCTCGAATGGCTCGGCCGCCTTTACATCTGGCTATTGCTCGCCTTCCTCTATGTGCCAATCATCATCATGGCGCTAATGTCTTTCAACGTTTCGCCCTTCTACCAGCTGCCGTTCGAATGGACGGCGGAATGGTATGTCTCGCTGTGGCAGAACGACCAGCTTATCTCAGCCACCTGGAACAGTGTCGAAATCGCAGTCATCACTACCATCATCTGCGTCGTGCTTGGCTCGGCGGCGTCACTTGCGCTCTACCGCTATGAGTTTCGCGGCAAGAAATTCCTGCAGGCGCTGCTGTTTCCGCCAATCGCCATTCCGTGGCTGATAACCGGCACGGCGATGTTGATCTTCTTCTTCGGCGTCGGCATTGGGCGCGGCCTGTTCGCCATCCTGCTTGGCCACGTCGCGCTTGCGCTTCCCTACGTCATTGTCGTCGTGTCGGCCCGACTGCAGACCTTCGCGCACGAGCTGGAAGAGGCGGCGCGCTCGCTCGGCGCCAATCAATGGCAGTTGACGAACCGCGTCACGCTGCCCTGGATCATGCCGGGCGTCATTGCCGGTGGGCTGTTCGCCTTCGCCGTGTCCTTCGACCAGTTCGTCGTATCCTACTTCTTGTCGACGCCCGGCCAGACGACGCTGCCGGTCGAAATCTACGCCGCGATCCGCAAAGGTTTCACGCCCGAGATCAATGCTGTCTCGACGATCATCATTGTCGTGTCGATGGCGCTGATGCTGCTGACAGCGCGCTTCTTCAAATTCGGCGGAGAGAAATAATGGCGGGCGTGCAGGTATCGAATGTATCGCGCAGTTTTGGCACGCACAAGGCGCTGGACGATGTGTCTATCGATTTCGCCGATGGCGGCTTCTATGCCCTGCTCGGGCCGTCAGGCAGCGGCAAGACCACGCTGCTGCGACAAATCGCGGGCTTCGACTTTCCCGATTCCGGCCGCATCACCATAGGTGGTGAGAGCGTCGAACGGGTGCCAGTCGAAAAACGGCGCATCGGCATGGTGTTCCAGAACTACGCCCTATTTCCCAACATGAGCGTTGCTGGCAATGTCGCCTTTGGCCTGTCGGTGCGCGGCGAGCCCAAGGCGGTGATTGCCAGCGAGGTACAGCGCGCACTCGACCTTGTGCAACTCGGCAGGCTCGGCGGCCGCCGGCCGCATCAGCTGTCCGGCGGCCAGCGCCAACGGGTTGCGCTCGCTCGCGCGATCGTCATCCGGCCGCGCGTGCTATTGCTTGACGAGCCACTCGGCGCGCTGGACAAGGCGCTGCGCGTCGACATGCAGATCGAGCTCAAGCGCATCCAGCGCGAGATCGGCATCACCACCATCTTCGTCACCCACGACCAGGAAGAAGCGCTGACGATGAGCGACCGCATCGGCATTCTGCGCGATGGCAAGCTGGTGCAGGAAGGCTCGCCCGAGGAGATCTACGATCGGCCGACGAGTGAGTTTGCCGCCACCTTCCTGGGCGACGCCAACATCCTTCGCGGCGACAGCACGGGCAACGGCATCCGGCTGCCGGACGGCACAGCGATTGCCGTCGGCTCGGGTACCAAGCTTGCCGCTGGGGCCAAGGCAAGCTGCGCCGTGCGGCCCGAACGCATCCGCATCTTCACCGATGCCGAGGCTCCGGATGCGGCCAACGCGAATCTGCTGCGAGGCCAGGTATCGAAGCGCATCTTCGCCGGAAATAGCAGCACCTACTTTGTCGAGCGTGCTGGCCAGACGCTCAAGGTGATTGTGCAGAATACCGGCGCTGTCAGGCTGGCGGAAGGTCAGGATGTCGTGCTGCATTGGTCGCCGGAAAGCACAGTCTTGATCGTCGCGGGGTAGCAGGCCAGAGATGGACCACTGACCGACTCAGATGGGGCTTTTGTGATGGCAAAAGATTGCGACCTCCTGGTTGAGGTCCGCGCCAGAAACGCCGATACGTCCCGCCTACGAGACCATGCCAGTTTTTTGGTGGTCTTGCGGCCCGGAGCAACCGATCCCGGCAATGATGATGGACAACGACATGGTTGGCATGGCCAAGGTCTTGCCGATTGACAGTTTCACTCAGAAGCGGTGCGCCGGGCTTGCGGCTAGTGCGCCGTTTGCTGCTGTTTTGAGATTTGGCCAGGCGCGTATTCATTGGCCTCGAAGACAAGCCTCCGTCAAGCCAGGCATCACGATCTTTGCCTCTAATCCTCCCACATTCAATGTCGCTTTCGGGACCCGGCAAACCGATCCAAGGCACGGCTGCGAGCACGCGCCCTGGGGAGCCGGAGTAGACCTTTGAGCGGGGTGCGGATGGCAGTTTTGAACGTGCGATCCCATCGTCCCGAACGATGTGGGTTTACCAGCAAGTCGTTATTGTTCCTGGGCTCCTTCGCCACGTTCGCTCACGACTGGTCGCGTTTCCTTTCGCCGTTTCTGTGGGAAACCTGTGGGATGAGCACACCGCGTTCGTGTCTTGCGATTTGAGTTATACTCGGAACGGTTTGCGGCGACTTGGAGAAAACTGGCTTCTTCGTGATCTTCTCGGCGGCGTCTGCCAAGAAATTAGGATGATGATGGCCGTAAGTTTCGATCAGGACATCCACTGTAATGCCAAGAAAGCCCGCAGCCTGCCACATATCGGTGCCGGCTTGCATCATCCAAGTCGCCGCGGTGTGGCGGAACACGTGCGGAGTAACGTCGGGCCCTAGGCCGGCGATTTCGCGCGCCGTCTTGAAGCTCTTGTCTATCGACCGCACCGGCTTTCCATTCCATTCCACGACAAAATCCTGCGATATCTTGCGACCGATGTTCGCACTTTTGCCGCGCGATTTGGTCTCGATGTGAAGATCAGTGCGCGCCCAGCGCCGGAGGTGCGCCAGCAGCCGCTCGGGCAACGGTACAGGGGGTTGGCGCTTCTTGGTCTTCCTTGCGCCGGTGGCACCGCGATAGAAGATACCGCGGTCTAGGTCCACATGACCGCGCCCTTTCGTTGGGCGTATGGCGGCACCGCAGATTGCGGCCGAGCGCGTTCCTGTATAAAGTGCGACGAGGATGAAGCGCGCGAGATGTCGCCCAGTGCGCCGGCCACTCTCTTGGCCCTTCCATGTCTGCTTCATTCGCCAAGCTGCCCAGATCAGTGCGGCCGCCTCACTGCGGGTCAACCAGCGTTCGCGGGCGGCGGCCCTGTCTGGCAGGGTGATGACCGGTGCGGCGGTTGTATAACCCTCCTTGCGGTAGTAGTTGATGGCGGCACGAAGATCCTCGAGTTGGCGGCGCGCCGCGGCTTCGGTGGGGCGCGACGCAACGTACTCGCGGCAGAGTTTGCCATTGATGGCGGCGAGAGTTTTTTCCCCGAAGTAATCAAGGACCTTATCCAGCCGAGCCGCCGTCTCTTCTGGTGTCGCGTGCTTCGGTGCAACCTCTTTAAGGTAGAGGTTGACCACATCGGCAATTAAGACGTCCTCGGCTCCCCGCGCTCGGTGGTATTTGCTTCCAATGTAGGCGGCGAGCGCCTTTTCAGCTTCAGTTCCTGGACGGCCTTTTTCGCCGCCGCCAGCGCTGATGAAGCTGGTTCCATCGCGGATAAACCATCCAGCTTTGTTTCGGCGCGTTCCATCTTTTTTCCAGCTTTCGTCACGCCATACCAGGCGTGGCCCTTTCGAAGTCCGCGGCATAGTTCCCTCATCCTCGCGATTGCCATCAAGCTGACGTATTCCTTTCCGGCGATTAGCTCCGTTTCAAGTCGACCGGCGTCACGTTCCTTGCGTAGGCCTGCTGCGCTCATCGAGCCGTCGGGAAAGGCAATTCGCGCAGCGATTTCGACGCGCAGTGGTGTGGTCTCGTCGAATTGGTCGGGGATTTTCATAAGAAGTCCTCAGCAGTTCTTAGGTCTGAGCTGTTCGCCGACCTCGTTGAGCACTCCGTCCTGTCTCGCCGTTCTGGACACGGTCCTGCCGGAGAACTCTTCTCCAAAAAACCGGCTGCGAAAACCGCCCGCCGGAGGTGCTGCGGCGAAGAGGCGCCTTCGACCTGTCAATCGGAGTGGTTGCGCAACAAATCTATGGCTGGCCTCTGCTTCCAGTCCGGCCAGACACACTCCTAAAGGGATCCGACCATCGTTTCAGTATCGATGCGGCCGAAGGGCCTATTGCGTCGCAACGCCCGCGCGCGCCGCGCCGCCTTCAGGCGAGCAGGGCAGCGGAGTACCTCCTTCGCTTCTTGGCTGGCAGCGTCATTGCTGGCGACGATTAGCGGCAGGCCGCCCGTGATGACCAACCACGTCCAAATCGATTTCCCGTCGCAAAAAGCGCTCTGTTCGCTCTCGAACTCAGCCGCATGCCCTCGGTGTCGCACGCCACAGCGCCGAAGGCGTGATGAAGAACCTAGATACTTCCAATGGGGCGACCGGCCCCGCTCGTCGTTCATCGCCGCGCTGTGGTCCTTAATCGCTACTGCTGCACGTTTGTATGCAGCCGCGTTTGGAAACAGGAACACCGTCACTGAGTTGCTACCCCGCAACAACCTCGGTTGGCTGCCAAGCACAAGAGGACGAGGAGTGCCGGGATCTCCATGACGAGTTTGAAGGTCGAGAGAGAGGCTCTCGACTGCCCGTCTCGGAGTACATCCCGATGGCGACTACCCCTCAGAAAATTACCCTTCTGTCCTCGCGAGACATTGCCTTCAAGAACGTGGAGTTCTCCATGTCCCAGGTCCGCGTCAAGGCTGACATCTGGATCGAGGACCTACCTGACCTCGTAGCTGAAGTGACGACCCACTCGCACCTCCTCGTGCGCAAGACGACCAGTGGTTGCATCGAGCGCCTTGCCGTCGAGATTCGCGCAGGGTCGGCCAGTCCCACTGAGCCACAGGCGCCCGAACCCGCAATTCTGGGCAAGCTGCTGGAGCGCTATCAGCGCATCGACTCGCGGGAGGATGCATGATGCCCCGACACGACGCGTCCGAACTGGCCCACCGCCTGGGCCGACAGGCCGAAGCGGTTTGTCGCCACTATCTTTCGAACGGACATCGCGAGGGACGCTACTGGCTTGTTGGCGATGTCCGAAACACGCCGGGTCGCTCTATGTTCGTGCGGCTCGTCGGCTCGCAGTGCGGAAAGGGCGCAGCCGGCAAATGGACTGACGCGGCGACCGGGGATCATGGCGATCTTCTCGATATCATCCGCGAAAGCCGCGGTTTGAGCGACTTCAGGGACGTTGCCCATGAGGCAATAACGTTTCTCGGCCTACCGCATCCCGGACCAGAGCAGACATCAATGCGGTCGAAGTTGCTGGCCGCGCCGTCGGAAATGTCGGAGAAAGCGCGTCGGCTGTTTGCGATGTCGCAGCCGATTGCGGGTACGGTCGTAGAGGCGTATCTGCACAACCGCAGTATTACCGCTTTGCACGGGACCGGAAGCCTGCGTTTTCACCCGCGCTGCTACTACCGGCCCGACGAACAAGCGCCGACTGAG
This sequence comes from Mesorhizobium sp. M0207, assembly GCF_040321995.1. NCBI lineage: Bacteria > Pseudomonadati > Pseudomonadota > Alphaproteobacteria > Hyphomicrobiales > Phyllobacteriaceae > Mesorhizobium > Mesorhizobium sp. M0207. The sequence goes on along the minus strand of NZ_JAMYSQ010000014.1, from coordinate 74,089 downwards.
ACCTGGCCGGCGATGATCGCTTCCGTCACCGATCTCGACGGCCATTTGACTGGCGCACATCGCACATGGCTTGATCCTTCCGGCAGGGGCAAGGCACCGGTCGATACGCCGAGGCGCGCGATGGGCGATCTTCTCGGTCACGCGGTTCGTTTTGGCCTGCCGGGCGACGTCATGGCGGGCGGCGAAGGCATCGAGACCGTCTTGTCGCTTCGGTGCATCCTGCCCGATATGGCTATGGCAGCGGCACTCTCGGCCGCTCATCTTGCTGCCATGCTGTTTCCCCTCACGCTGAGACGGCTCTACATCGTGCGTGACGCCGATCCAGCCGGTAACGGCGCGCGTGACACCTTGATCGAAAGAGCGAATGCTGCCGGGATCGAGCCGGTCGTGCTCTCGCCGGCACTTGGGGACCTCAACGAAGATCTCTGTACGCTAGGCGTGGATGCCGTTCGAGCAGCAGTCCGTGTTCAGCTCGCCCCGCAGGACATCGCCCGTTTCATGGCAGTGGCGGGATAACTCGGAACGAACAGCCTGTCCGCTGTCGCTTGCATCACTGGATGCTCCTGAAGTCGGAGAGAACCACGCCTGCGGGCCTTCGAGAGGGCGATCGGCCAGCAAACGACCCGGACCCGCAATGTCTCCGGCCGACTATTTTCCGGCACGCTCCTCAAGGGAGCGCTTTCCATCGCGAAGCAAAATAGCCGGCCTTCACCCTCCTCCGCTGACACTCCGGCCCTTCGCTTCGCTGCGGGTGCAGGTCCGTCCCGTCCGCCGGCTTCCGTCGCCATGAAGGCCGCGAGGGTCGCGGTCCAACCGGCGGAGCATCCAATGAGCGAGCATGACGACTACGAACCACAGCACTCGTCTTCACCCATCGACCACGTCCTCACCGAACTCCAGCTCTATGGCTACCGTCCCTTCGTGGATGAGCCTGATCCTCGACCGCTTCCAGAGGGCCACTGCGTCGCCGGCGCGATCGCCGACATCTTCGACGCCCTCATCGTGGCACTGCAAGACACTCGCCTCGAGCCCGATCTCGACGATCTTCTGTGGTCGACCGTCAACATCTTTCACCGCGCCGCAGATCGGATCGAGCGCGAACTCGATCACAACGAGCAGGCGCAGCGCCGCAGCCAGCGTGAGCAGGACGGCAGCGAAGTGAAATCCGTCGAGCTGGAACGCCTGACGGCCGAAGGGCAGACGCTGATCGAACGCCAAAGCGCCTTCGAACTGATGCGTGATCAGGCCGCGGAGCACTACGAGCGCCACACCGGATCGAGTTGGCGACCGCGCAGCGGATCGATAGTCAACCATCGCAACATGACCTCTGCGCTGATCGACAGCCGCGATTTTCTCAGCGCCAAGAAACGCGCCTCGCAGGAAGTCCTTCTGCCACCTGGCCCGAAAATCGCCTTCACCGCTGGGCTCGACTTCAATGACCACCAGCTGATCTGGGCCAAGCTCGACCAGGTCCACGCCAGGCATCCCGACATGGTATTGATGCACGGGAAATCGCCGAAGGGTGGCGAAAAGATCGCCTCCTGTTGGGCAGACCATCGCAAGGTACCCCAAATCGGCTTTGCCCCTGAATGGACAAAGCATGCCAAAGCCGCCCCGTTCAAGCGCAATGATGCAATGCTGGAGGCGCTGCCGATAGGCGTCATCGTCTTTCCCGGGACCGGAATTCAGGACAATCTTGCAGACAAGGCAAAGAAGCTCGGTATCCCAGTCCTCGACTTCCGCCCCAAGGGAGGCGGCACGTAAGCGCTGCCCGCCCCTACCCTTTTTTCGATTGTGCGATACGGCCGCGATCGGGCAGCGGGTACTGTATTTGCAGCTCGCTGGAGTGCTTGGCCCGGGATGCCCGATCTCCGGCTTCCTGCGCCGCCCGTCTTTTTGCGATACTCAAGTCCGCGCCCTAGCAAAGGCGCGCGACGCCGTCACGCTTGCCGTCAACGTTCAGCTGCGTCGCAGCTGGCATCACAGCTGCGAATAACGACGCCCGTTCAACCGAACAGGGCCTGGATCTGGGCGAACTCACCGAACAACCGGCGTGGGCAGGATGCTTTTTTTGCCCGTCGCATTGTTAGCGTCGTCGCTGACACGGCATCGCGCGACGCACAGTTCGAATCCACCACGGGGTTCCGACCCGTTCTAAAGATAGCGCATATCCGGTGGTGCACGTCAGCCGTGACTTGAACCATCACGTGCGTGTCTTATGCGCGTTGCTGACAACAGCTTGCGACTTCGCGATGCCTGTACAGAGGAGCATCGACGCCGGTGACCATCGTAGCCAGGATTTCGCCAGCGACGGTATCGCCAGGTTCTCCGTTGATGTCTCTATCTGGTGGGCCGCTCCAAACGGCCTCTCTAATGGGCTGATCTGGCCGAAGGTCGGCTGCGCCTCGATCGCCTAAGCCGCAATGGCGCCAATCGACTTTCTTCCCCTGCCAGCTGCGCCGTCATTCCTCGCCAAACAACAAAGTCGCTTGGCTGCCATCCTCCGCTGGCGCTGCGGTCGCAAGCGATGCGGCGTCGATCGCCTGCGGCCCGCCGATCGCCATTGAGGCCGCAATGGTGCGGGCTCGAAACAGAGTTCAAGGAGAAAACTCATGGCGATAATCGGAAGCTTCAAGAGGACCGGCAACAACGAGTTCACCGGCGAAATCGTCACCCTCTCGCTCCAGGCCAAGAACGTCCGCATCGTCCCCGAGGCCAACCGCTCTGGCGACAACGCCCCCAGTCACCGTGTCTTCGTCGGGCGGGTCGAGATCGGCGCCGCCTGGTCCAAGCGCTCCAATGAAGGCCGCGACTTTCTCGGCCTGAAGCTGGACGATCCGAGCTTCACCGCTCCGATCTACGCCAACCTCTTCAACGATGAGCAAGGCGAAGACTACAGCCTCATCTGGTCCCGCCCCAACGGCCGCCGCAACGCGGAGTAAAGCCCCGACCAAGGCTCCGCCCGGACGAACAGGGCGGGGCCGTCCTCCTTTTCACGACAAGATGAGCGCAGTCGCTGCGCAACGAGCTCCGTCGGACTTCGGGGCGACTACCTGTCGTGTTCGCGACTGGAGACTTCATTCCTGCATGTCGCCTCGCCGATCATCGAAAATTCGAGGTGTTTCCCGCGTCAACTCACGGTGCCGATTTTCTGATCAACTCGCATGGGTCCACATTCAGCGCAGTTGCGATCCTCCCAAGAACACTGATGCTGGCCGAGACCCGAGCGCGCTCGATCGATCCGACGTAACGCATGCTCAGTCCAGAGCGGGCGGCCAGTTCCTCCTGCGTCACGTTCTGGTCATGGCGCAGACGACGCATGTTGGCCGCCATGATCTCCTTGAGATTCATGGCGGATTAGGGACCAGAAAGGGAACTATCGTTCTAGGAATGATCGTTCCTATTCGCTATGATTGGTGCTCGATCTAAAGGACGGCTCCTTCGAGATCGCGATCGAAATATGAACGGTCAAATACCATGCTTAAACCGCTGCTCGATCCTGATGTCGCCGACATTGCGCCGGATGCCTCGGTCCTGATCGGCTATGACGAGGAGCGTCTGCTCACCTACATTCGCCTGCTTGACGCGGCGGCGGAAGATGCCGATTGGCGAGAGGTGGCCAGGATCGTCTTGCATATAGACCCGGAGCAGGAGCCGGAACGAGCGTTCCGGTCCTGGGAAACCCATCTTGCCCGCGCGCGATGGATAACGACCAGCGGCTACCGATATCTTCTCGCTGGCGGCGCTCCGCACTGACGCGGCCGGCGCTCCACTTTGCTGAGTCGGCATAATGGTTTGTCGACTCTCCAACTATTCAACTTCCTTATCCGCCGGGAATGTTGACGCCGACGCCTCACATCCGGGTACGCGGAGAGGACAGGAACAGTGCAAGGCGATTGGACCGATCCGGCGGCGTATGCACACATGTGCAGCTACCAGGCTACGGAATTCGCTGCCGAGTATCTGATCCGGAATGACGAATTCGTGGCAGAGTGCAGCCAGCTTGCATCGCAACTCGCTGGTTCTGGAGAACCTGCCGGTCAGCCCGATCTCGCCGCCCGTTGGGGCGCGCGATTTCAAAACTGCCGGTGCCGGACTTCCGAAAGCTGACAATATCATCTGGACGGAACAGGCCTCGCCGCGCGTGCTCCGGGTCATGCGGGTATCTACATCCCATCAAACAGTTCGACCTTCCAGCCTTGCCGGAGCCAGCGTTTGGCCGCAGGACGAAGGCCTTCACATTATTTGGTCTACCTTAATTGGGAAAAGTCATCTCGTCGCTGATGACCGCGCCGGTGAATTCAACGCTACCCTTCTGCCGCTCGACGCTGCATTCGAGACGCGGCTCGATGCAGCGCGCCGGTTCTGGCGCGCACTGAACGGCCGGGCAGGAAGTTCATCTTACGGCGCGCTGCCGCAACAGACCAAGACCAGGCATATCCTCAATTTGCGCGCACATGATGGTCACCGCATGGGTGCAACCTATCGTCAGCTCGCGGAGGTGCTGTTTTCGCAAGAGCCGATTGTGCCGCGAGATTGGCGTGATCATCATCTCCGCCACAAGGTCCGAGCTATCTTACGCCGTGCAGCTTTTTTAGTCGCCGGCGGCTATCGCGATCTTCTCTTCTATCCCCACAACCGCAGCGAAAAGTCCGGCCGCCGAAGTCCTTCTTCGGGATAGCAAAGGGGTAGCAAAAACGCGCCCCCCAATCTTTGCCCTCCCTCGCCTTTCCTCATTTCGATCATGGTCCACTTCGCGCGTCCCGGCAGGCCAGGACGACAGCAGAACCGAATGGAGATCGAGCGATGTCGAAGGGTCCCGCGGACGCGCCCCAAAAGTATTTGCGCACGAAGGAGGCAGCACCCATCGTCGGGCTCTGCGTCCGCACACTCGAAAAGCACCGGACCTACGGCACCGGCCCAAAATACCGGAAGGTCGGCGGGCGCGTTCTCTACGACATCAACGACCTGCACGCCTGGATAGAGCTGGGCGCACGCACCTCCACCAGCGATGCCAACGCGACCTATGTTCCGCCGGCAAAACCCCATGCAGCCCGCGCGCCCGCCTATGTCGGCCGGCGCGACCGCAGCTCCTGATCTGTGGCGCACCGAAAATGCAGTATCGCGAGACCGTTCAGCAGCAATTTGCGCTGTCTTATGTCCCCTCAACCGGCTTCCCTCCACGCGGCACGCGGGACGTCGTGGCGCGGCAGCTCGTCTTATTGGTGAAATCCCGCCGCCTGACACCGATCCACCCTCATGCGGGCGAAGAATCGACCTGCGTTGAGGCGGCAAGTGTGCACGGCATGGGAACGATTTGGAACGCTGCCATCCTGGTCTGGGCTGCGTCGCAAACCATCCACGCGCAAGCCAGGAGATTGCAACCGCGCCGCTTGGTAGCGGCGAAACAGCAGCAAATCCTGACCTTCATGTCGCCGCGTCAACGGCGGCACGTCCACAGCCGGATAGCCGCACGCGAGCAGCCGAGTCCATACACCGGCAAGCGTCGTAAAGCTTTCCTGCTGCGCCCCGGGATCGAGTCATGAGCAAACGCACAAAGATCATCGCCACCATGGTTGGCGGCGCAGTGCTCGCCGCGGCGCCGGCATGGATTAGCCATCCGCCGCTGTCCATCTGGAACGCATCGGCGAGCATCCCCGTCGGGCTCTATCGCGTCCAGCCGGCCGACAAAATCGGTATTGCCAATATCGCCGTCATCATGCCGCCCGAGCCATTGGCGGCCTTCATGGCAAGACGCGGCTATCTGCCGAAAAATGTGCCGCTCCTCAAGCATGTTTTGGCACTCGGGGGCGCAACCGTCTGTCGCCAAGGCACAATGATCATCGTCAACGGCAAGACGTATGGACATGCGCGCGAGCGTGACAGTCGTGGTCGATCCCTGCCCATCTGGCAGGGCTGCCGCGACGTTGCCGAGGCCGACGTCTTCCTTATGAACCCGGGTGCAGCCGACAGTTTTGACAGCCGCTATTTCGGCCCGCTCCCGCTCTCATCGATAGTTGGCCGCGCGGTTCCAGTCTGGACCACGGAGCGCACCACTCCGGTACTGGATATCACCAACGATCCCCTCGCTAGCGAGCCGTGAGGGCTCGGCTCGACGCGCACTAACACTCAGAAAGGAGCACTGCAATGACCCAGATCGGAACCTTCACGCGCAATGATGACGGCTTCTTCGGCAATCTCTCCACGCTAACAATCGAGGCGAAGATTGCCATCCTGCCTGCCGAGAAATCCAAAACCGAAAACGCGCCCGACCATCTGATCTATTGCGAAGGGATGGCGGTCGGTGCGGCTTGGGACCGCGCCGGAGACAAGGCTGGGGATTACCTCTCCGTCTCAATTGACGACCCGTCCTTTACGCAGCCGATCCGCGCCAAGCTGTTCCGGTCCGATGCAGAGAACAGCGTCTGGAGCCTGCACTGGAACCGATCATCGAAGCGCGACGGGCGAGGCTGAACAGATGCTTCTGGAGCCCTTCGACGAATCTTTCTCGCCAACCCTTTTGATCCATTGCGCGCCGGTCAAACCCTTCGACCCGACCGCCCGCGAGGCAGCCCAGAGGGGGCCGGACACTTGCTTGTGGCTGCGGACGCCGATTTCATCACAATTTTGGCAAAGCCGGTTCGATTGGCGAGCCCCTGCCCTTAACGGAAGCGAACACCGTCGCAGGCTGGCGGCGCATCGGTTCTGCGGTCTGCGGGACGCAGCCCACAGAGGCATGACGACGTTTGCCGCATGTGTGATGCTCGGCTTCGTGGCGCCCGAAACTGGTGCAGCGGCTTCCTCTGCTGGTGAACGGCCGGCGCACTCCGAGTCGACGATCTTGTCGGCTGGCCCGTGGTCGCGGCATATCCGGGAAGCGTCAAAACGCTTCGCCATTCCAGAGCAGTTGCTGCGCGGCGTCATGCATGTTGAGAGCGTCGGCGATGTTCGTGCGCTTTCAAGCAAGGGCGCAATGGGCTTGATGCAGATCATGCCGGCGACGTGGCAAGAACTGCGCATCAAATACCGTCTCGGTGACGATCCGTATCAACCGCGTGACAACATTCTTGCAGGTGCAGCATATCTTCGCGAAATGCTCGACAGCTTCGGGCGCAGCGGCTTTCTTGCCGCTTACAATGCCGGTCCTGGTCGGTACACGGAACATCTCTTAACCGGCCGTCCGCTGCCACGCGAGACGGTCGACTACGTCAGGAAACTTGCGCCGCTGCTCGATGGTGCAGTTCTCACTCCGCGGCGCGCGCGGCACGGAAGGGGCAGAGCCAGCTCACTCCGTGCAACGATCTTTCCGCATCCCCATGACATTCGGAACGCCGCTGCATCGGATGGCAATGGTTATGCCGAGACGATCTTTGCGGCGATTCATTCGTCTGCAATGCGGTCGCCAATGGGCAATCCTGTTGCGGACCTGACCGCGATCGAGCCACAGCCGGGTGAAACCGATTTCCAATCGAACCACGCTGGTTCCGGCCTATTCGCTCAGCCCTCTTTAGCCATATCGCAATGATCGCCACGTTCCTCCTCAATTGCATTCCGGCCTGTTCCGTCGCGGAAATTCCGGCGGAAGGGTTGGCTGTGGATGAGAACAGAGAGATTGGCAGGATAAAGGGCCGCGAGGTGCGGCTCGGTTCGGCCGATTGTTTTCCTTACAATTTTCGTCTCATTTCGCAATGTGCTGGCACAATCAGCGATGTGCGCTATTCCCAATTTTTCAGTGTTTCAATGGAAACCGCACCTCGTGGCCGTCTAGCATGAAGCGTGACGATAGCTTTCGCGTCCGCCCTGGTCGCATCCGCTCCCGCGCCGGCCAGCGCGCACGACCCTTCATCTTCCAGGCTCTTGCGGCCACACAGCGCGCCGGCGGTCACCTTACACGCCAGGGTCGGATCACCTCCCCGCGAGCTTCAACGTTTGGCCGCGGCAGGTCAGCGAGCATCCGCGCCAGTCGCCTCATCTCTGACCGGTCACGCGGCGCCGTCGTCAAGACCCGTGTGGTACGGCAGTTCAGAGGGTCTGGGCCACTCGCCACCCATCTCAAATATCTTCGCCGCGAAGGTGTTACACGTGATGGTGAGAAGGCGAGGATGTTCGGTCCCGACACCAAAGATGCAGATCATGACGCCTTCTGCGACCGCTGCAAGGATGATCGGCATCACTTCCGTTTCATCGTTTCGCCAGACGATGCAATGGAGCTCGGCGACCTCAAGAACTTCGCTTGTGACCTGATGGCCGACATGGCGCGCGACCTCGGCACGAGGCTCGACTGGATAGCCGTCGATCACTGGAACACCGAACATCCGCACGTTCACATCCTCGTTCGCGGCGTTGCCGACGATGGCGAGAGCCTTGTCATCTCGCGGGACTACATCCGCCAGGGCATGCGCGATCGGGCGAGCGACATTCTCACCCAGACGCTTGGGCTCCGCATGGACCTCGACATCCGCCGGGCCATCGAGCGCCAGGTCGACACTGAGCGCTGGACGCAGCTCGATCGCCAGCTTGTTCGTGACGCCGACCGTCATGGTATCATTGATCTCGCGCCACATCCTGATCGCCGGCCCGACGAGTTCCTGGGGCTCAAAGTCGGCCGGCTGCGGCAACTGGAAAGCCTGGGCCTCGCGAACGAGATCCGTCCCGGCCAGTGGATAGTGGTCGAACAGGCCGAGCCCACTTTGCGCGCCCTCGGTGAACGCGGCGACATCATCAAGCGCATGCACCGCAGCCTCACTGTGCATGGGCTAGAAAAAGGGACGGCCGACTATGTGCTAGCCGCCGAAAGGATTGATGCGCCCGTGATCGGCCGACTGCTCGAACGCGGTCTTTATGACGAACGGCGCGGCGCGGCCTATGCCATCGTCGATGGCATTGATGGACGCACGCACCACATTCGCTTCGATGACCCTGATGCGGCCGGAGACTCCGACCCGGGCTCGGTCGTGGAGTTGTGCCGCGATGCGAGTGCAAATGGCGGTGGCCGGGTCACGCTCGCGGTCCGCTCCGACCTGTCAATCGAACAGCAGGTCCATGCTTCCGGCGCGACTTGGCTCGATCGCCAACTCGTTGCACGCGAGCCTGCCGAATTCGGTGACGGCGGCTTTGGTAGGGACGTAAGACAGGCACTGCAAGATCGGGTCGACCACCTTGTCAGCCGCGATCTGGCCAAGCGCGAGGGACAGCGCGTCATTCTTGTGCGCAATCTGATCGATACTTTACACGATCATGAGGTGGAATCGCTCGGTGCCCGCCTCGCCGCCCAGACGGGCCTCTCGTTCTCGAAGGCTGCCAACGGCGATCATGTGGCTGGGATTTACCGGCGGCGTTTCTCGCTGGCTTCAGGCCGGCTCGCGATGATCGACAATGGACTCGAATTCAAGCTCGTGCCCTGGTCGCCGTCGCTCGAAAAGCGATTGGGTAATCAAGTCATCGGGGTCGTGTGCTCGGATATGGGGGGCGTGGATTGGAACCTGGGAAAGAAGCGCGGCATCGGGCTATGAAGGTTCCAGGCGTATGCTCTATCCTGATGCTGGGAAGCCAGCACGGTCGCACATTCTATTTGTACCTGCACAGTGAAGCGCCGATTGCCTCGCAAAAAACAGGGACTTTGCGCATCCTCGATTCAGTCTGGCGCCGGCAATCGCGGCACTGGCGCTGTTTGCCTTCGTCTATCACTGGAATAGCTATGTCTGGCCGCTGACCGTTCTACAGGGCAATGCACACGAATATCCGATCGTCATCGGCCTTAGTCGCCTGCTCAGCTACAACAGAGGCGCTCTAAACACGGGACTGGTGATGGCTGGCGCCACGCTTGCCGTGCTCCCGCCACTGGTGCTCTTCGTCTTGCTGCAGCGCTTCTTTGTGGATTCGATCGTCGGCTCGGCGGTCAGGGGATAATGAACCAGCGCGGCGCTCTGTGCTAAGGTGTACACCGATCAACACAGGACACCGCTATGGCCGCTAGCACCACTATGACAATTCGCGTCAGTCCCGATGTAAAGGAAAAGCTCGACCGGATCGCAAACCGACACCCGGCGTAGCAAGTCATTCCTCGCAGGTGAAGCCGTCGCAGCGTAAGTCGATCGCGAGCTTGAAATCATTGAAGGTATCAAGCGCGGCCTTGCTGATGTCGAAGCTGGGCGCATCGTGTCCCATGATAGGGCTATGGCAGAAATTGTATGCCGCGATTGATGCCGGCACGGGCCGCAAGGTGTGACGCGAGCCGTTCAGTGGTCTCGCGGTGAGCTGGACGACATCAAGGAACAGATCGCCTATATTTCGCAGGATAATCCGCGCGCTGCGCGCCTGGCAGCAGACCGGATTCTGGACGCAGGGGCCGCGCTTGGGGAAATGGCAACCGGGCGGCCCGGCCGCGTATCCGGCACCTATGAAAAGCCTATGAGTCGCCTGCCCTACATCATCGCTTATGCCGTGACCGCCAAGGGCGGCCGAGAAAGCATTTCAATTTTGCGGGTGATCCACGCAGCGCGCGATTGGCAGGACGAGGAATGGCCGAACTGAACGAAATCTCGCGACGAAGGGGCTTTAATCGCGAGCGGATTTGCTGCCAACAATTTTGACAGCAAGCTGCCGGGTATTGCTCCCGAGTTTAACCGGAGACCTGGGTGGGAGCATATACGTCGAGCACGTTCTGAGTTTCGTCCGTTCGCAATGAGTTATGGCTGCTAACGATCTGGCAAGAACCACGATTCAGTCCGCGGTCAGCACGACCTTGACACTCTGTGAACGGTCGGCGGCAAGTCGGAAGGCATCGGTGGCGCAAGAAAGCGTGCGCTCCGCTGTCATCAGCTTCAGGACGTCCACCTCCCCCGACACGATGAGATCGACCGCCCGGCCGAACTCCGTGCCGAAGCGGAATGTGCCTTTGAGGTCGATCTCCTTGGCCATTACTGCATTGGCAGGCAGCGCGATGTGGCCACCGGGAAGATTGCCGACCTGGACCACCGTGCCGCCGCGCCGGACACTGGCGATCGCCGCGGCAAGGCCGGCGGCAGTGCCTGAAATCTCGAACGCGACATCAAGCGAATCCCCGGCAGCAAGCGCCTGGAGTTCGGCGTCGCCGCCGGAAAGGTCGATCGTCCTGTCGGCGCCAAGCCGGCGGGCGAAGGCGAGCGGCGCGGCGGCGATATCGACGACGGTCAGTTCAGCGCAGCCGGCAAGCCTGGCCGCGAGCATGGTCAAGAGACCGATGGGGCCGGCACCGAACAGGACGACGTTGCGGCCCCTGACGTCGCCCACCCGCGCGACGGCGTGCAGACTGACCGCCAACGGCTCGGCAAGTGCGGCCGCCTGGTAGGCCACGTCAGATGGAACCTTGAAACATTGCGCGGGCGTGGCGTCGAACAGACTGGCGAATCCGCCCTGCATATGCGGCGTCTTCGATGCCGAGCCCATGAAATAGATGTTCTCGCAGAGATTGGCGCGGCCTTCCAGGCATCGCGCGCAACGCCCGCACCAGCGCGACGGATTGACCGCGACATGGTCGCCGATGCCGAGGCCGGGCGCGGCGCCGTTGATCTCGACGATTTCGCCTGAGATTTCGTGGCCGAGGACAAGCGGCGAAGTGACGACGAAGTCGCCGGTACGGGCATGGCGGAAATAATGCAGGTCGGAGCCGCAGATGCCCCCTGCCCCAAAGCGCACCCGCACCATACCTGGTGCCAGCGGTTCAAGCGGACGCTCCACGACGCGCAGGTCCTGCGGGCCGAACAGCGTCGCGGCAATCGCCTGGCCACTCACCGGATCAAGCCCATCTCGGTCGGCAGCCAAAGCGTGATGGCGGGTATGAAGGTGATCAGAAGCAGCGCCACGATAAGCGGCACCAGCCACGGCAGGATCGCCATGGTGGTGCGCTCAACCGAGAGCTTGGCAACGCGCGACAACACAAAGAGCACCATGCCGAGCGGCGGGTGCAAAAGCCCGATCATCAGGTTGAGCGTCATGATCAGCCCGAAATGCACAGGGTTGATGCCGTAGACGGCGGCGACCGGCAGCAGGATCGGCACCAGAATCGTGATCGCGGCGATCGTATCGAGGAAGCAGCCGACCACCAGCATCAGGATGTTGACCAGGATCAGGAAGACCCACTTGTTTTCGGTGAGCGCGAAAATGAAGTTCGAGAACAGCTGTGCTGCCTGGCTGACGGTGAGCAGCCAGGCGAAGATCGATGCGGCGGTGACGATGAAAAGCACCGAGGCGGTCGTCTCGATCGTGTCAAAGCTGGCCTTGGCAAGCAAACGCAGCGTCATCGTGCGGTAGCGCACCAGCCCGAGGAAAAGCGACCAGATCACAGCCGCCATCGCCGCCTCGGTCGGCGTGAACCAGCCCATCGTCATGCCGCCGATCAGGATAACCGGCGTCATCAGCGCCATGACCGCGGAGAAATCGAAATACCAGTCCGCCACGATCAGCACCAGCAGCGCTATGCCGACCGCGATATTGATCGACAGGCCAAGCTGCACCAGCACATAGCAGCCAATCGGAAAGGCAGCCACCACCAGCACCTCGCCCGCAGCTTCGGCCAGCCGCCGAAGCTCGAAGGATGTGTCGGAGCCCCAGCCGCGCCTGTGGGCGAAGATGGCGACCGTGATCATCATCAGCACGGTCATGACCACGCCGGGCAGGATGCCGGCCATGAACAGCGCGCCAATCGAGACATTGGCCATCATGCCGTAGATGACGAAGGGCAGCGAGGGCGGAAAGATCGGCCCGAGCGTGGCGGAAGCGGCGGTAACCCCGACCGCGGCGTCGATAGGATAGCCGTGGTCCTTCATCGCCTTGATCTCGATGGTGCCGATGCCGGCGGCGTCGGCGAGAGCGGTGCCCGACATGCCGGAAAAGATCACCGATCCGATGATGTTGACCTGCGCCAGGCCGCCTTTCATCCAGCCGACCAGGGCAAGGGCGAAGGAATAGATGCGCCCGGTCACGCCGGCGATGTTCATGAGGTTGCCGGCCAGGATGAAGAACGGAACGGCGAGCAGCGGAAAGCTCTCCACCCCGGCGATCATGCGCTGGGCCGCGATGATATCGGGCGCGACGCCGTAGATGACGAGGTAAAGGATCGACGCGGCCGCCATCGAAACGGCGACCGGCACGCCGATGAGCATCAGGACAAGAAAGCCCCCGACCAGAAGCAGCATCGCTCAGACCCCCGCCGTCTCGAACGCGCCAGGACGCTCGAGCACCGAATAGCCGCGCCTGTAATTGCCGATGAAGACCTGGATCGAGCGCAGTAGCATCAGCACGAACCCGGCCAGTACGGCGTAGAAAAACCAGCGCCGCGGCAGGTTGACGGTGACCATGCGCTCATGCGCCACGATCGTGACGTAGCGCCACATCAGCCAGGACCCGTAGCCGAAGAATGCAATGCGGATAACATCGACGGCGAGCGCCAGCCAGCGGCCGACGCGCTCCGGCAGATAGTGGTAAAGCACGTCGACATGGATATGGCGCGAAAGGCGCACGCACATGGCGGCGCCCAGAAAAACGACGACGACGAGCGCGTTGATGGCGATCTCCTCGGTCCACGCAAGGCTGTTGTTCAGCGCATAGCGGGTGAAAAACTGCAGGAAGACACACACGACCATGCCCCAGAATACGGCAAGCGTGATCCAGTCCTCGATGCCGTGGTCCGACAGGTCGACGTGTACCGGCACCTCCTCGAAGGCGTGCGCGATCTCTCCGACGGTGATCTCGATGTGGTGTTCCTCGGCCATCGGCGCGGGCTCCCGAAGCTGGTGGGTCGTCAAGGATTGAAAAGGCCGTCCGGCGCAATTTGGAGCCGGACCGAAGAGCAGGTTAAAGCAGCAAATCCGATTGCCGCTCTATCCTCTTGATTAAGCATTCGATTTGCCGATGGCCTACTTGATGGCGCGGATCGCTTCCCAATCGGCCTTGTTGTAGCCGAACTCCTCGAAGGTGACCTTCTCCAGCACATTCTTCTCGAAGTCGGCACGGTCGACATCGGTTACGCTGATGCCGCGGTCCTTGAATACCTGCACCAGTTCCTTTTCGCGGGCGACGATCTTTGCCGTGGCGCGGGCGGCAGCCTCCTGCATCACCTCGGTGAAGATCTTCTTGTCTTCGTCGGAAAGCGAGGCCCAGCGCGACGCCGATATGATGGTGTTGAGATGATCGACGATATGGCCAGTGAGCACGATGTTCTTCTGCACCTCGTAGAATTTCTTCGCCTCGATGGTGGTCAGCGGATTCTCCTGGGCCTCGACCGTGCCGTTCTGCAGGGCCAGATACACCTCGGCGAAGGCAATCGGCGCGGTGTTGGCGCCGCAGGCACGCGGCATGGCCAGATAGGCCGGCACGTCGGGAACCCGCATCTTCAGGCCCTGCATGTCGGAGCACTTGGCGATCGGACGGTTCGAGGTGGTCTGCCGCGTCCCGTAATAGGTGGTGGCGGCGATGTGATTGCCGGTCTTGTCCTCATAGCCCTTGGTCAGGGCCTTGTAGACGTCGCTCTTGGTGTATTTCAGCAAATGGTCGGCATCGCGGAAAGTGTATGGGAAATAGGTGACGCCGATCGGTGGATATTCGCGCGCCGCGAAGCTCGATCCGGAAATGATGATATCGACGGTACCGAGCATCAGGCCCTGGTTGATGTCTGCTTCCTTGCCAAGCTGCGAGGCCGGATAGACGTCGATGGCGTAGCGGCCCTGGGTGCGCTTCTTGATTTCGTCGGCCGCCCACACGGATTCGGTGTGGAAGGGCTCCGTCGTCTCGTAGACATGCGCCCATTTCAGGACCGTTTCCGCCGAGGCCGACGCCATGGGTATGGCAATTGCGGCGATCGCACCGAGCAGAACTGCGTATTTTCTCAGCATCTAATTCCTCCCTGGTTGAACTTGACGGCCGGATCTCCCCCCGGCCAACTGCTATTCCGCAACCTCCTTGGCTGCGGCTCTCTCATCGAAATTGCGTGAGAATCTGATTTGCGACTGGCGCAGATGCTGCTGCATGGCGGCCTTGGCCCGCTCGGGGTCGCGCGCGGCAATTGCATCGCGCACGGCACGATGTTCCTTTGCCGCGACCTGCCAGGAATCGCTGGTCTCGAAATAGATCGACAGGCGTTCGAAGTACGGGTTCATGCGCTGGTCGAAAAGCTCGCCGATGAAGCGCACCAGCACCGCGTTCTCGAGAATGCCGGCGACAGCGGTGTGGAATTCCCGGTCGAGCGCAATGGTCATCTTGTTGGGGTGACGCATGGCCTCCATCCGGCGCAGCACGTCGTCGAGCCGTTCGATATCTGCAGGCCGGACATGGAGGGCCGCTTCGGCGGCGATCGCGCCTTCGACAAATTCGCGCGCGCGCAACAGCTCGAACGGGCCTTCCTCGACTTCGGGTTCGGAGGCGGCGGCGCTCGGCGGATCGGTGACGTAGATACCCGAGCCGACGCGGATGCGTATGCGGCCTTCGACCTCCAGCGCTATCAGCGCTTCACGGACTGTCGGGCGGGAAATTCCGAGCTGGTCGGCCAGATCCCGCTCGGTCGGCAGGCGGTCGCCGACGGAAAACTCGCCGGCATCGATCAGCTGCCTGAGCTGATCGGCGACCTGTCGGTAAAGCCGGCGTGGTTCAACGGCCTGGATCGGCATGTGCGTTTAGTTCCCTCCCGGGCCAACCCTGGTACATTGGTCTGACCCATTGACCGCAGCTTAGACAGAGGACGCGGAGAGTCAAGCTCGATGGAACCGCGGCCCGCACAACCGGAACGCGGCGGCATTGCGCAAGCATTCCATGCGTCAGCGCCGTCCCCCGCGAATGACCAGGACGTTCCCGGCGGCGACGAGGGCGAGCCCGGCAACCGCGTAAGCGGTCCAGGCATAGCCTTCCAGCGCCGTGGAGATCAAAAGCGCAAAGACGGGAAATATGACGGTCGCATAGCCGGCGCGGGCGCCGCCAATGCGTCCGAGCAGCGTCAGGTAGGCGGCGAAAGCGACGACGGTCGATATGACGGCGAGGAAGACCAGCGAGCCAATATAAGAGGCGGTCGTCGCGAACACGAACGGCTCACCAAGCAGGAAGGCCAGGAACGTCGACCACAGAGTGCCATAAAGCATGCCCCAGGCGCTCGTTGAAACGAGCGGCAGGCCGCGGCGCTGGTTTGCGACGGAGACGAGATTGCCGGCGCAGAAGCTCAGCGTGCCACAGAGGCACAGAAGAAGGCCCACCAACGTGCCGCCGGAAAGCCCGTTGGCGGCGATTTCGGGAAAGAACATCAGCGCTATGCCGGCGAAGCCGATGAGGCCGCCGGCGAGAATGCGCGGCGCCGGGCGCTCGCCGACGACCAAGGCAGCGAGCAGCATGTTGATGACCGAGGCGAGCGAGAAGACGACCGAGAGCAAGCCGCTGACGAGATAGCCGGCGCCGTAATAGAAAAACAGGAAGTTCGACGAGAAGATGAGGATGCCGAGCACAGCAAAGCGCAAATGATCGGTGATCGGAAAGCGGAGCCGCCGACCGGAAAAGCCCGCCCAGGCAAACATCAGCAGCGTGGCGATGGCGAAGCGCCAGACCAGATTGACCTCGTTCGACACGCCGCTGCCGACCTGAAGTTCGATCGCGAACCACGATGCGCTCCAGGCAATGACCGTCAGCGCGTAAAGCCCGTAGTCGACCGGTTCGAAGGGGCGGTCGTGCGTCGTCAAGCGCATTTCCACGCTAGCCGGTTCCGCGGCGCCGTTTGGTTCTCTTGTTACTGACATGCTGGCCAAGACTCTTCCGCTCACAAGACGCTTACGGAGCGATTGTCCTCCTTCGCCGCTTCTGAACCCAGAAGACGAGACCGACCAACAACAGGGCCGGGATGGTAAACCAATAGCGCGATGGCCGTTCCGCAGGGACTAGCACCTGGTTGATCTCGTCGCCGGGCTGCAGGCCGAATTTGGCCGCCTGACTGCCCAGTCGCACCACGCCGACCGTCACGCTATCGCCAAGCGCACTGACGTCCAGGCCCGCAGCCTTCAGGCGTTCGGCCGATGAATTTGCAGGCCCGAGCTGCAGCCGAACCAGCTTCGATATCTCATCGCCGTTGAGGTTCAGTGTCGTCAGGCGCAAGCGAACCGCGCCTCCCTCGGCCGTCTCGTCGACGATACGGCTGAGTTCGGTGGCGGGTACTGCCCGATACGGTTCACTCACCTGATCGAGCAACAATCCCGGCCTGAACAAGATGAAACAGGCCACAAGCAACGCAATCGTCTCGTACCAGCGGTTGCGCACGAGCATCCAATTCTGCGTCGCTGCTACAAACGAGACCATGGCCAGCGTCGATGTCACCACCATCGCGACGAAATCGAACGGACCTTCGAGATCGATCATCAGCAGTCCGGTGTTGAAGATGAAGATGAACGGCAGCAGGCCGGTACGGATCTCGTACTTGAAGCCCTGAATGCCGGTCTTCACCGGATCGGCGCCGGAAATTGCCGCAGCTGCATAAGCCGCCAGGCCCACTGGCGGCGTCACGTCCGCCATCAGCCCGAAATAGAAAACGAACATGTGGACGGCGACCAGCGGCACGGCAAGATCGTTCTGCGCCGCCAAATCGACGATGACCGGCGCCATCAAGGTGGCGACGACGACATAGCTTGCAGTGGTCGGCATGCCCATGCCGAGAATGATGCAGATCACCGCGGTGAACAAAAGCATGACGATGAAGCTGCCGCCCGAGATGAATTCGACCAGCTCGGTCATTACCAGCCCGATGCCCGTGAGCAGAACCGTGCCGACGATGATGCCGGCCGTCGCAGTGGCAATGCCGACCGTCGTCATGTTGCGTGCGGCGGCGGACAGACCACCGACCAGATCGTCGAAACCGTGAAGCCAATGCTGCGCCAGCGCGCGGTCCTTGCGGAAAAAGGCGGTGAGCGGCCGCTGCGTGACGATCAGCGCCATAAGGGCGACAGCGCCCCAGAATGCCGACAGGCCGGGCGACAACTCCTCCACCATCAGGCACCAGATCAGCAGGATCACAGGCAGCAGAAAATGCAGGCCGGTGCGTGCCGTCTCGCCGAAGTGGGGAATCCTGACGACCTCGCCCTCCAGATCCTCCAGCGGCAGGTCGGGATAACGCGCCCGGTAGGCGACAAGGCCGATGTAAACGGCGATCAGCGCGGCAGTGATCATCCAGGTCGCGGCCGTGCCGAAAACGATCTTCGTCCAGCCAATGCCGTAATAGACAAGCCCTGCGAGGATGATGAAACCGCATACGCCCATCAGCCCGCGCAGCGCGCCCTGAAATGCGGAGTGCGTGCTGCGTGACGGCAGGCCCTTCATCCCCGTCTTCATCGCCTCGATATCGACGATGTAGAACAACGAGCCGTAGGTCAGCAGCGCCGGATAGAAGGCGTGCTTGACCACCTCGGCATAGGAAATGCCGACATATTCCGCGATCAAGAACGCGGCGGCGCCCATCACCGGAGGCATCAGCTGACCATTGACGCCGGCCGCGCATTCGATGGCGCCCGCCTTCACCGCAGAATATCCGACCCGGCGCATCAGCGGGATGGTGAAGGTTCCGGTGGTCACGACATTAGCGATCGACGACCCGGAAATCATGCCGGTCAGGCCGGAAGCCACGACACCGGCCTTGGCCGGACCGCCGCGGTATCTGCCGAGCAGCGAGAAGGCAAGCTGGATGAAAAAGCCGCCGGCGCCGGCGCGCTCCAGCAATGTTCCGAACAGAACGAACATGAAGACGACGTTGGTGGACACACCGAGGGCAACACCGAAGACCCCCTCCGACGTCAGCCACATCTGCGAGGCTGCGCGCGATAACGTCGCGCCCTTATGGCCGAGCAGGCCAGGTAGGTGAGGCCCGGCAAAGATATAGATCAGCATGCTCGCCGCGATGACGGTGATGGCAGGCCCGACGGCGCGACGGGCGGCCTCGAGCAGGATGAGGACGCCGGCGATCGAGACGACCAGGTCAGCCGTAGTAGGAAGACCCGGCCGATGGGCGATATCGCTGTAAAAGACCAACAGATAGAGGGCGGACGCCGCCCCGGCGATGCCTAGCACCCAGTCGGACAGCGGCACCCGGCTGCGCGACGAGGTCTTGAAGGCCGGAAACGTCAGCATCGCCAGAAACAGGGCGAAGGCCAGATGGATGGAGCGGGCGATGCCGTCGCTGACGACACCAAAATTGAGCATGAACGGAAGGGGCGAGGCATACCAGAGCTGGAACAGCGACCATGCCAGCGATACGCCGAGGATCAGCTTCGCGGTGCGGCCGGTCGGCTTGCGCCCACCGGTGTCGGCCTCGGCGACGATCTCGCTAAGCTTGTCAATGTCGATAACGGGTTGGTCAGGCCCTGCCGCCCGCTGGCTTTGATCTGTCATCGTTCCCCACAATTATTTGCAATGCGAGGCGCCTGTGGCGCCTCGCATTGAAGGCCTAGAGCCACCCCTTCTCCTTGTAATAGCGCTCCGCGCCCGGATGCATTGGCGCCGACAGACCGGTCTTGATCATCTCCTTGGGATCGAGATTGGCGAAAGCCGGATGCAGTTTCTTGAAGTCGTCGAAATTTTCGAAGACCGACTTCACCAGTTCGTAGACCACCTCATCGGGCGTGCTGGCATTCGTCACCACGGTCGCGCGGACGCCGAATGTCGTCACGTCGTCCGGATTGTTGGCGTACATGCCGCCCTTGATGGTGGCGACTGAATAGTACGGATGAGCTGCCAGCAGCGCGTCCACTGCCGGACCGGTCAGCGCGATGAGTTTGGCACCACAGGCCGTGGTCGGATCCTGGATCGCCGCGGAAGGATGACCAACGCCATAGAAGAAACCGTCGATCTTGTTGTCGCACAGCGCGCTGCCCTGCTCGTCCGCCTTCAGCTCCGCGGCAAGCGAGAAATCGCCGAGCGTCCAGCCCATCTGCTTGAGCAACTCCTCCATGGACGAGCGGGTGCCTGACCCGGGATTGCCGACGTTGAAGCGTTTGCCTTTGAAGTCCTCGAATTTGGTGACGCCGGCGTCTGGCCGCGCCAGCACGGTAAACGGCTCGGGATGGACAGAGAACACGGCCCGCAGATCCTTGAACGGCTTGCCGTCGAAATTTCCGGTCCCCTCATAGGCCTGGTACTGAACGTCCGATTGGGTCAAGCCGAAATCGAGGTCGCCCGTCTGGATGGAGTTGACGTTGAAGACCGAACCGCCGGTCGACTCCGTCGAGCATCGGATGCCGGTTTTCTGCCGGTCCTTGTTCATCAGTCGGCAAATGGCGCCGCCGACGGCGTAGTAGACGCCGGTGACCCCGCCGGTGCCGACCGTGACGAAGCGCTGCTCGGCTCCGACGGATGGCAGCGCCAGCAGCATGCAGGCCGCCGCGCCGATCAGGGTTTTCATTGAACTGTACATGGTTGCTACCTCTCTGGTGGGTGTCCCGGCCCGTCGCCGATGACGCGTTGGAACTGGTTGAGGCGGTCCGCGTCGTGCGGCTCAGGCCGCTGAAGCGATCGCAGCGTCGATCGCCTCACCGAGCCGTTCGACGATCCGATCGATATCCTGTTTGGAAATGATGAATGGCGGCGCCACAAGCACATGAACGCCCCGCACACCATCAATCGTCCCGGCCATCGGATAAATCATCAGGCCGCGGGCCATTGCTTCGCGCTTGATGCGGGCGTTGAGTTCAAGCCTCTGGTCGAATGGTTCCTTGCTGGCGCGATCAACCACCAGCTCGATTCCCCTGAATAGACCCCGCCCGCGAATGTCGCCGACGTGATGGTGGTTATCGAAGCGTTGGTGCAGGCGTTCGTCCAGCTGCGCGCCCATTGCGCTGACGTTGTCGAGCAAACCGTCACGCCGGATGACCTCCTGCACGGCAAGGCCGGCCGCCGCTGCCATTGGATGGCCCATATAGGTATGTCCATGCTGGAAGAAGCCCGAGCCTTGGGCAAAGGCATCGAATATATGCCGGCCGAGCAGCACCGCGCCAATCGGCTGGTAGCCACCGCCGAGTCCCTTGGCGATAGTCAGCAGGTCGGGAGCGATGCCGTCCTGCTCGCACGCATGCAGCGTGCCGGTACGGCCCATGCCGCACATCACCTCGTCGAGAATGAGCAGCACGCCGTAGCGGTCGCAAATCGCGCGAATGTGCTTGAAGTAGTCCGCGACCGGCGGCACCGCGCCGAGCGTGGCACCCACCACCGGCTCGGCGACAAAGGCGATGACCTCGTCCGGGCCGAGTTCGAGGATCTTGTCTTCGAGCTGCTGGGCGGCGCGCGCCGCATAGGCTTCGTCGCTTTCGCCATGCTTTTGATAGCGATAGGCGTAACAGGGGTCGATATGGTGGGTCTCGATCAGCAACGGCCTGAACTGGGCGCGCCGCCATTCGTTGCCGCCGGTGGCGAGAGCGCCGAGCGTATTGCCGTGATAGCTCTGCCGGCGTGCGATGAGATGGCGCCGTTGCGGCTCGCCTTTCTCGACAAAATATTGCCTGGCCATCTTGAGCGCGGCCTCGACCGCCTCCGAGCCGCCGCTGACCAGATAGACGTGGTCCAACCCTTTCGGCGCGTCCTCGACCAGCCGGTCCGCCAAGCGCTCCGCCACCTCGGTGGTGAAGAAGCTGGTATGGGCGTAGGCGATGCGGTCAAGCTGGGCGTGCAGCGCGGCAATCACGTCGGGATGGCCGTGGCCGAGACAGGACACGGCCGCGCCGCCCGATGCGTCGATGTAGGACTTGCCCTCTGCGTCGAACAGTTCGATGCCTTGGCCGCGAACGGCGACCGGCAGCGTCGAGTGGATGGTTCGATGAAGAATGTGTGTCATCGACGGTCCCTCAGGGGCATTTTCTTCGGCGTACGCTGGTTCAGGTGGGTCTTGAGGGCGGCGCCCTGCTCATCGAAGCGTCGCAGCGATTCAACGGCGCCCTCGCCTGCCTGTCCTGCGACAAGAGCACCGAGGATCTCAGCAACGATGAAAGCTGGCGTCATGGTGTGGAAAAAGGACGGGCTGCCGGTCGGCACGACGACCAGGTGATCGGCAAGCAGCGCCAAGGGGGCTACCCCGCTGTCGGTGATCGCAATGACCGGTACGCCGCGGCCGGCAGCATACTCGACAAGCTCGATGGTGAAGCGCGTGTAGGGCAGGACGCTGGCGGCGATCAGCACGTCGTCCTTGGTCGCATGGGCCAGAGCGTCGCCATCGGTTCCGCCGATGCCGTGCAACAGCACCGACTTCTCGCCGATCAGCGACAGGATGTAATGCAGATGCCAGGCCACCGCATGGCTCGAGCGCAGGCCGAGGCAATAGACGCGCCTTGCCGCACTCAGCGCCCTGGCCGTCTCGACCAGACGGTGGATCGACCTGCTTTCGGCGAGATGGGCAAGCTGGCTGGAAATCGAATCCAGAATATCGGCCGCCAGCGCGTGGTCGCCCTTGAGCTTTTGGCTGGCCACCTGAAGGCCCGCCTTGCCGGCGAAACCGATTTCGCCGTCCCGGATCGCGGCGGCGTAGATATCGCGTACCGCCTCGTAGCCATCAAGGCCGAGATGCTGGGCCAGCCGCGTCATCGTCGCCGGCTGCACTCCTGCGTGCCGGGCCTGCTCGCGCATGGACAACAGCGCGACATCATACGGCTTGTCAAGGACATAGCGCGCAGCGGACCGAAGCTGCGCCGACATGCCGTCGAAGGCAGTGACGATCTGTCCAGCAAGCTCTCCCTGGTCCATGGATATTGCTAGCTCGCCAGCCCAGCGATTGCAACGTCTGTTTCAGTGTGATCAAAGATTGATTCATATGAATCTTGTCGCTCACAGAACGTCCCCATGAAGCCGGCCACTGGTCTCGACCGCATCGCCATAGCCGTCGCCCCGAATGGGGGACGTCGCAGCAAGGCCGACCATCCGGCGATTCCACTGACACCAGCCGAACTTGCGAGGACGGCCGCGGAATGCGCCGATGCCGGTGCGGCTATGATCCACGTCCATGTCCGCGACAGAAGCGGCAATCATCTGCTCGACCCCGACGCCTACCGCCAGACGATCGCCGCCATCCGCGGTGCTGCCGGCGACCGCTTGATAATTCAGATCACCTCCGAAGCGCTCGGTATCTATTCGCCGGCCCAACAGATGGCCGTCGTACAAGATGTGAAGCCGCAAGCTGTCTCGTTGGCGCTTCGCGAAATCGTTCCTGATGCCGGATCGGAACTCGCCTGTGTGCGCTTCATGGCCTGGCTGCACACCGAGGGGGTTGCGCCGCAGATCATCCTCTATTCGCCCGAGGAGGCCGTCAGGCTTTCGGACATGCAGCAGCGCGGACTGATCCCCTGGGCAAGCATACCGGTTCTCTACGTGCTGGGCCGATACACGCCGGGACAGGCGTCCGTTCCTGCCGATCTCCTGCCATTCCTCGCGGCGAACATGCCGCGCTTCGACCATTGGAGCGTCTGCGCCTTCGGCCGCAACGAAGCGGCGTGCGTGACCGCCGCCGCGTTGCTTGGCGGCCATGTCCGGGTCGGCTTCGAAAACAATCTTTTCCTTCCGGACGGCAGCATAGCCTCGTCCAACGCCGAACTGGTAGCGACCGTCGCACGCATACTCGCCGACTGCGGCGTCAAGATCGCCTCGGCCGCCGAGTTGGCGGCTCAATGGAACGCGCCGTTTCGTTCCATATGACAAACCAAAGCCTATTTTCGGCGGCAAGCTCGCGCAAGACATAGAGAGGCGGCTGCAATGTCATCGCCACGGAAGAACGACGTGTCCCCGCCCGCGGCGCGGCGATTGCAACAACAGTGCCGGTCGTTGTAACCATTCCGGCCGCTTGATATTGGAGGAGACGCAGCATGGACCGATTCACCGGCGGTTGCCTGTGCGGCAACGTCCGAATTGTCGCGTCAGGGCGCCCATACCGGGTCGGCCTTTGTCACTGTCTCGACTGCCGCAAGCATCATGGCGCCCTTTTTCACGCTTCCGCGATTTTTCCTGAGGATGCGGTGACGATCGACGGCGAAACACGCGACTACGCCGGGCGGTTTTTCTGTCCCCGCTGCGGCTCCTCCGTTTTCGGACGCACCGCAGACGAAATCGAAGTAAACCTGGGGTCCCTGGATGCGCCTGACCAGCTGATGCCAACCTACGAAAGCTGGATCATCCGACGCGAGTCCTGGTTGCCGCCGTTTCCGCTCACCAGACGGTACGAGCGCGATCGTGACGCCACGGGTCGCTTTGAGGAATAGGTCGCAGGAACGGTGCCGAGGAGGCAACGACATCAGAACATGGATTTTCACAGGCCGCCTGCTCACGCCGCTAAAATGTGAACTTGCATGCTTACAAGGTGCGCTGCCTTCATCCACATTGCCCCATGGGCATTCGTGAGCGCCTAAGGCGACCCGTGACAGCCAAGGCGCCGGACCTTAGAGGAGGATCGCACGGGATGGGATTCATCGTCGCGATCCTGACGCAGGCTTTGTACAGAGCGCCGCGTTCAAAGCTGGCCGTTTAGGAGGTCACGCCGGAAGATCGGCCTTGCGGAAGCCATCAACGAAATGCCCAAGCAGCGCAGCGTCGTGGAATGGCTCTGTCGTGGTCCAGTGGCCCGCCGCCTCGAAACGATGATCACAGGCTAGTGGTCGCGGCGACAATCAACCCGCCCAAGACGGCGACATTGATGGTGAAGCCGGTACGAAGCGCTTCGCGTTCATCGCCGCTGTAGCGCCAGAAGTTGAGCGCCATGAACGACGCCGCAATGGTGAATACGGCCAAGGTCGCGGCGGGAAAGGGTCCACCAAGGCCCGCTGCTAGGCAAAAGCCGCCTGCGATCTCCAGCACCGATCCGGCCGCGAGAAGAGGCCTGGGAGCAGGAAAGCCCCGCTCGGCCAGGGACGCTGTAACTGCCCGGAACCTGAGGAAATGCTCGGCGCCCGCCCAGATAAAGACGCCGCCGAGCAAAACCAATCCAAGGTGGTGGAGGAACGCGATCATTCCTTGCTGCCGTCCTCGGTGTAAACCGCTAGCTCGTAACCATCCGGATCCGCGAAATGAAAGCGCCGGCCGCCGGGGAACCCATAAATCGGCCTGACGATCGTGCCTCCCGCTTCCTCGACCCGCTTGACCGTTGCCGGCAAATCATCGGCATAGAGAATGACGAGCGGGCCTCCTCCGGACCTCGCTGGGCCAGCGGCGAAGCCACCTGACAAGCGCCCGTCGTTGAACTCGCAATATTGCGTGCCGTAGTCAGTGAAGGTCCAGCCGAAGGCCTTTCCGTAGAAGTCGCGTGACCGCTGAATGTCTTTCACGTTGAATTCGACGTAGTCGATCCGTTGATCGTTGTTGTTGCTCATGATGCATACCTCTCGTGTGGTGTACGACGGCGAAAGATAAGCACGCATCTCGCCTGCCGGATTGAACAAAACGGCCATCGACGTATGGCTTCACACGGCGCCGCCGAGGCGATGCATCTGACATGATTATTCACCTACCCTCTTCCTTCCGGCCGGAAGAAACAACCGATTCTTGCAACCGTTTTCGATTGGCAGACGTTGTCGGTCGTGCAGATTGTTGTCTCGAGCGACGGCGGGCGCAGCCACTGCGTCGGTTCACCGCCGGTAATCCGAAGAGGAGCGAGATGAGCGATCCCGTCCCAGCGCAGGCAACGGGTTCATTTCAGCAACGTCCAGCGTCGGCGCGGCTTCACGGGAGCTTTGCTTCGGTGTGGGCGCATCGAATGGACCCGGCGGGCGCACCGCCAATCGTCGTCATGCCCGATGCAACGATCGACCTGCAATGGATCGGAGGCAGCTTCCGAATTGCCGGCCCCGACAAGGAGCCGCAGACCGAGGTCCTGGCGGCAGGCGAGATCGTGATCGGCTTGCGCTTTCATCCTGCCACGGCGGCGGCATGGCTCGGCGTGCCACAAATCGAGCTTGTCGGCCAGAGGCTGTTGCTCGACGATTTATGGGGCGCGCGAGCCCGGCGCCTCGCCAGCCGCGTGCGCGCAGGCGACAATCTCGAGGATCTGGCCTGTTCGCTCGAACAGGTCGTCGCCGAGGAGGCGGCCTCCCGCGCGCCAGACGTTCCCATGCAGGCGGCATATCGCCTGATCGAGCGCGGGCCGCCACCCGACGCGCCGCTCGTCCCTTGGTTGATGCGCGCACTCGAGATGAGCGAAAGGACGTTGCGCCGGCGCTTCGACGAGAGCTTCGGCTATGGCCCCAAGACGCTTGACCGTATCCTCCGCTACCAGCGCTTTCTGCGGCTTTCGAGCCAATCAAACAGCGCCACGGCCATCCTGGCAGCCGAGGCGGGCTATTCCGATCAGGCGCATCTTGTCCGCGAGAGCCGACGCCTGACGGGAAGCACCCCGCGACAGATTCATCACCTGCTGCAGAACGGGTGAAACCACGTCGCGCTCTTCATTGGCCGTTTTGTTCAATTCGTCACTGTCGCCCGACTTTATCCTGGTGTCTCCGACAACCAGAGGAGATCGCCATGAAACCGCGCATTTCGGTTTTGACTATCGCTGTCGCCAACCTCGAGAGTTCTCTGGCGTTCTACCGCGACGGTCTCGGCTTGCCGACGGAAGGGATCATCGGCCGCGAGTTCGAGCATGGCGCCGTCGCGTTCTTCACGCTGTCTGGCGGGTTGAAGCTCGCGATCTGGGCGCAGGACGACCTCGCCTACGACACTGGCCTGCCCAAGGCGCCGATCAGCTCGACCTCGTTCACAGTCGGACACAACGTTGTGCGCCGCGAAGAAGTCGATCAAGTGATGGATGAGGCCGCTCGCGCCGGAGCCGAGATCATCAAGCCTGCCCGGGACACGTTCTTTGGCGGATATGCCGGATACTTCCGCGATCCGAACGGACACCTGTGGGAGGTCGTCTGGAACCCCGCCAACATACCGAATGAGGACGCTCTCTGAGGGCAGGTATGGCCCTGTAGGATCGGGCCGTTCCGGTCATTCCCGGTGCTGGCAAATTCTATCGGCATCGGGGCGGGCGGCCTGCTTTCCCTGGCAAACGAAGCCAGTTCGACGGCAGTCCACCAGCATAATCTTACGGGGCTGATTATGTAGCTCTATCCAGATTCGCCTCGCCTGCATGGCGCATCATGCGGCGGAAGCTCATTGAGATATGCGCCCGCCTTATGTGCCCGATGGACTCCCAGTCGCCGATTTCGGCCGCGGCAAGGACCTCTTCCATTTCGCGGCGGAATGCGGTGAATTCCTCGACGAGGCCCAATTGCGGCATCAGCTTCAGGACGACGCGCGCGACCTGAAAATACAGGCGCTCGCTGATCTCGCGCAGTGGCTGGTTGCCGGTCATCGCCGTGAGCTCGTAGAAAAAATCCATGTTGAGGCGCAGGAAAGCGCGCTGGTCGGGATTGAGTATATCGGCATCGCAGCGCGCGATGAGCGCCCGTATCCGGTCAAGATCGTCCGCCGTGCGCGGAATCGGCGAAAGCTTGCCGACGAGGAGCGCCAGCTCCAGGCGCAAATGATAGACCTGCTGCAATTCCTCGATGTCGACGTCGGTGACGATCGTGCCGACGCCGTGGACGGATTGAACCAGACCCTCGGATTCAAGGCGCGCCAGCACGCGCCGGACCGGCGTGCGGCTGATCTGGAATTCCTGGGCAAGTTCTTCCTCGGACAGGTGGCTTCCCGGCGCATAATCGAGCAGGCAGATGCGGTCGCGCAATATCCGGTAGATGCGCTCGAACCGCTCCCGCGCGGAGAGCGGGCGCGGCGGCGCGGCGGTCACCGTCGTGGGCGGCTTGGCCTCTGTCTCGATCGTCACCCAGCCTCCAGGACAGCATGCAGGAATTGCCGTGTCCGCTCGTTCTTGGGAGCACCAAACAGTTCGCTTGGCGGCCCCTGCTCGCAGATCTTGCCTTGATAGAAGAAACAAACGCGGTCGGAAAACTCCTTGGCGAAGCCCATCTGATGGGTGACCATCAGCATGGTGAGATCATGCTCGCGCCCGATTTGCCTTATCACCTGCAGCACTTCGCCGACAAGCTCCGGGTCGAGCGCCGACGTCACCTCGTCGAACAGCATGATCTTGGGCCGCATTGCCAGCGCCCTGGCGATGGCGACGCGCTGCTGCTGGCCGCCAGAAAGCTGTGACGGATAGTGGTCCTTCTTCTGGGCCAGACCGACCAGCTCCAGCAGTTCGGCCGCTCTTGCCTCGGCGTCCGCCCGCTTCATTCCGAGCACCGTTATCGGCGCCTCGATGCAGTTCTGCATCGCTGTCATATGCGGAAACAGGTTGAACGACTGGAACACCATGCCGATTTTGGCGCGGATCTTGCGGATGTGGGCGAGATCGGCGGGAACAAGCTTGCCGTTCCTCTCCATATGGGTCAGCGGCTCGCCTTCGACCCAGATGACGCCGTCATTGATCGTCTCCAGCGTCATCAGCATGCGCAGCACCGTCGTCTTGCCCGAACCCGACGGACCGATGACGGAGACTTTTTCGCCGCGCGCTATTTCGAGATTGAGCCCGTCGAGAACGGTTAACGTGCCGTAGCGTTTCGATACATTGTCGAAGCGGACCATCGGTTGTTCAGTCATCGGGTGGTCCTCCGGTTGAGCAGCCCTTCGAGGGAGCGGATGAGCGCCGCCGAAACCAGGCTCATGGCAAGGAAAAACAGGCCGACCAGCGTGATCGGCTCGGTGTAGCGGAACGTTTCGGAGCCGATGATCTTGGCGGTCTGCATCAGTTCCATCACGGCGATTGCGGAAAGCAACGGCGTTTCCTTGAACAAGGCCACCAGATAATTGCCGAGCGCCGGAACGATCGGCGGGATCGCCTGCGGAATGATGATGTCGCGGAACGTCGTCCAGGACGAGAGATTGAGCGCGATCGAAGCTTCCCACTGGCCGCGATGGATGTTGTCGAAACCGGCGCGATAGACCTCGGAGCAATAGGCGGCGTAGTGGATGCCGATGGCCAGCACCCCGGCGGTGAAAGCGTCGAGCACGACACCGAATTTCGGAAAGACGAAATAGAGAAAGAATATCTGGATGAGCAGCGGGGTCGAGCGGATCAGCTCGACCAGCACCGAAATCGTCCAGCTGGTCCATGGCACGGCGATGCGGACAACGGCCAGCACCAGGCCGAGCGAGGCGGCAAGCGCAAAGCCGATCAGCGTCGCTTCGATGGAAATGACGGCGGCGCGGGCAAGCACCGGCAGGATTTCCAGGGCAAATCCCCAATCCCAGATCATGCCGCCTTCCCCCGCGCCAGTCCGAGCGACGCTCGCCTTTCAAGAAGCCGCATGCCGATGGTCACAACCAGCGACATTGCCAGGTACATCAAAAGAACGAGGGTGAAGATCGGAATGGTCTTGAACGTGTTCTGGTTCATTTGCTGCGCCTTGAAGGCGAGATCCGAAAGCGTGATCAGCGAGACCAGCGCCGTCGATTTCAGAAGCTCGATGAACAGATTGCCCCAGGGCGGGATCATCGCGACAAAGGCCTGCGGCAGGATGATCCGGCGCAGCATCTGCGGGCGGCTCATGTTCAATGCAGTACACGCTTCCCACTGGCCGCGGGCGACGGACTGGATCGCGCCGCGCACGCACTCCGATCCGTAAGCGCCGACATTGAGGCCGAGCGCCAGCACCGCCACAACGAATGCGTTGATCGTGACGCCGAATTGCGGGAGCACGAAAAACAGCCAGAACAATTGCACCAGTGCCGACGTTCCGCGGAAGATCTCGACGTAAACCGTGGCCAGCCATCTGAGCGGCGTCGGGCCATACATCCTTGCAAGTGCCGCAAGCACGCCCATGATAATTGCCAGCAGGCTGCCGAGGACGGCGATCTCGACCGTCAGGACCGCGCCTTGCAGCAGCCCCGGCATGAACACTCTATAGCTTTCCTGTGTTGCCAACGCGCCGATCACGACTAGCGCGATGACCAGCATGGCAATGAGCGTACGGATTCCCATGCGATTCCCCCGGGAAAAAAGGGCGGCGCTTTCGCGCCGCCAGCAGTTGGGAACCTATTTGCCAGCGCAGAGCTCTGCGGTGGTCTTGTTGGGCAGATAATCCTTGCCGAAGCCGAGTGGCTCGACCAGCGCGATATGCTCCGGCGAACCGATGAACTTCTTCAGCTCGGCGTTGAAAGCCTGCTGCAGGTCGGTGTCTTCCTTGCGGAAGCCGAAGCCGCCATGGCCTTTCACCGACTTGCCGGCGACCTCGCCGAAGGGCTTGGTCGATTCGACACCGTCGGCCTTCTTGGCCATGTCGGCGATCGAAAGGGCGGTAAGCGCGGCAGCATCGGCGCGGCCCGACTGGACGGCGGCGACCAGGCTGGACTGGTCGGGCAAGGAGACGATCTGCCCATCGGCAACGCCCGCTTCCTTGGCGAAGCCGCCTTCGACGGCGCCGGCCATCACGGCAAGCTTGAGATCCGGATTGTCCTTGATGCTGGAAAAATCCTTGATGCCTTTCGGATTGCCTTTTGCCACCAGCATAGCCTCGCCGATGCCGTAGGACGGCTCGGAGTAGTTGATCTCGGCGCAGCGCTTCGGGGTGATGAACATGCCGGCGGCGATGATATCGAAGCGGCCGGCCTTGAGACCTGGAATGAGCGAGCCGAATTCGGTCAAAACACCGTCGACCTGCGGTATGCCCATCTTGGCGAGCACCGCCTTGGCGACTTCCGGCGCCTCGCCGGTCAGCTTGCCGTCTGGCGTGGCGTAACCGAACGGCGCCTCGTTGGCGAAACCGACGCGGATGTAGCCGTCCTTCTTGGCCCGTTCGAGGGTGGTTTCCGCGTGAGCGGACAGCGAGGTCAATGACGTCGCGGCGAGCGCGATGCAGGCAGCCGCTTTCACGACCATGCGGCGCGATATCGATGAATTGAACATGCTTTTCTCCCATTGGACAACTGTGGATGGTTCCCAGGGCGCGGCCTTCTTCGAGGTCGGCGCCTGCTTGATCAGACGTATACAACTGCCCTAGACATTTCGCAAGCAGAGATATAGAAACCATGGAAATTCGGCGATAATTCGTAGTTAGCCAACAAATTGACGTCGAGTTGTGCACAATTTGGGCCTGCTTGCCCATATTTTATCAAAGGGCAAGCGGCGTACTGGAAGGCAGGATTTCGGTGGCGACCGCGAAGGGCTTCGGGACATTCACGCAAGCGGAGTATGGGCAGCGCCTCGCCGGCGTGAAGACACGCATGCAACAAGCCGGCTTCGATCTCATCGTCTGTCAGGATCCAGCCAACATGTGCTGGCTGACCGGCTATGACGGATGGTCGTTCTACGTTCCGCAGTGCGTGCTCGTCCATCTGGAGGAGGACCGGCCGATCTGGTTCGGCAGGGCGCAGGATGCCAAGAGCGCACGCCTGACCACCGGCCTGCCCGAGACAAACATCGTGCCGTTCTCGGAACGGCTGGTGCAGCAGCCCGTCGAACACCCTTATGACGAACTCGCCCAACTGATCCGGTCGCGCGGCTGGGGAAAGGCCCGTATCGGCGTCGAGATGGACGCGCATTATTACACTGCGCGCTGCCACGCCCACCTTGTCGAGGGGCTGCCCGACGCGCATTTCGCCAACAACCACGATCTCGTTAACTGGGCGCGGCTGGTCAAATCCGAAGCCGAGCTGGTGCTGATCCGCGAGGCGGGTGCGATCTGCACGCATGCCATGAACCGCGCCATCGGGAAAATGCGGCCCGGTGTGCCTCAGAACCATGTCATTGCGGAAATCTATCACGCGCAGATCATGGGGGTGCCCGGAGCGGGCGGCGACTATGCCGCGATCTGTCCGCTGATGCCCGTCGGCGAGGGCACCAGCACGCCGCATCTGACGTGGTCCGACGCGCCGCTGCCGGACAGCGGCCCCGCCATTCTGGAGATTGCCGGCGTGAGGCGCCGCTATCACGCGGCGCTGACGCGGACCATACATTTCGGCAAGCCGCCGCTAGCCATCCTCGACATGGCCAAGGCAATCGTCGAGGGTGTCGACGCCGGCCTCGAGAAGGCGCGCCCCGGCTACACCGCCGAACAGGTGGAAGCCGCCTGGCAGGCAGTCCTGCGACGGAACGGGCTGAAGAAGGAAAGCCGGGTCGGCTATCCGGTCGGGCTCGCATACCCGCCCGATTGGGGTGAACGCACCGCAAGCCTTCGTCCCGGCGATACTACCGAGATGCAGTCCGGGATGTGCTTCCATTTCATGGCCGGCGTCTGGCTCGACGATTTCGGCATCGCCATCTCGGAGTCGTTCGTCGTCACGGAACGCGGCGGCGAACGCCTCTGCGACGTGGCGCGCGACCTCATCGTCATCGACTGACATGGCGGCCGGGAAACCGGCTGCCGAAAAGACCATGCCCGCCAGCAAGCCGGCAACAAGCACGAGGACGCCCGATGGACCGCAATCCGTTTTCCGAAGCCGAAATCGCCGGCCGCCTGGCAAAGGTCCGTACTGCACTGATCGAGCGGGAGCTCGACGCGGCGGTGTTTGCCTCGCCGGAGAACGTCTTCTATCTCACCGGGCTTGATCACTGGGGGTATTTTGCCCCTCACCTGCTGATCGTTCCACTCCAGGGAAACCCCGTCCTGGTCACCCGCTCGATGGAGAAGGTGACGATCGAGAAGCAGGTGAAGGCAGCGGAATTCCGCGGCCACTCCGACAGCGAAACGGCGGCCGACCTTGCCGCGCGGGTGCTTGCGGAGCTCGGCCTGTCGGGCAAGCGGATCGGCCTCGAATACTGGACGGCCGGCCTTAGCCATGGACTTGCCGTGGCGCTCCAGACGCAAGCCGATGCAACGTGGAGCGATGTCTCCGGTCTGATCGACGAGATGCGGCGGGTGAAGAGCGCCGAAGAACAGGCGCTGATGCGGCGTGCCGCAAAGGTGACGGACGCCGCCGCCGGTGCCGCGATCGCCGCGATCTCCGATGGCGCTTCCGAACAGGAGGTCGCCGCCCAATGTGTTTCGGCAATGATCCGCGCCGGCGGTCATGCGCCGGGCTTCGGACCGTTCATCCGCCCGGCCGCGCGCCTGGGTGAAGAGCACACGACCTGGGGCGACGGAATCTACCGCAAGCGCGAGCCGGTCTTTGTCGAACTGTCCGGGTGCATCTCGCGCTACCATGCCCCGCTCGGCCGGCTCGTTCGCATCGGCCACATCAGCGATGAAGACGCCGCAATGGCGGAGGTGACCGCCAAGGCCTTCAACGCGGTCGTCGAGGCGCTGCGCCCGGGCGCCAAGGCGCGTGATGTTTACGCCGCCTGGCAGGCCGTCGCCGACGAGGCCGGCCTTTCCCACTATCGCCGCCATCACTGCGGCTACCTTGTCGGCGCCGGCCAGCCGCCGTCATGGACCGGCGGCAATTCGGTGACCGGCTTGCGACACGATTCCGACCTCGAGATCGAAACGGGGATGAGCTTCCACATCCTGTCATGGCTGATGGGAACGGGTCACGGCAATGACTTCGTCTCCAACACGGTGCTTTTGACCGACGCGGGCGCCGAAGTGCTCACCCGCACGCCGGCCGGCCCGATCGTTCGATAGGCCCGCACGCATGGCGCGCTACTCGGCACTCTGGATTTTCCGCAACGCGCTCGCCGGCCAGAAGAATTGGCAGCGCGCCTGGCGTGCGGCGGAGCCAAAACCGTCCTATGATGTGATCGTCATCGGCGGCGGCGGACACGGCCTCGCCACCGCCTTTTACCTCGCCGAGAACCACGGCATCCGTAACGTCGCCGTACTCGAAAAGGGCTATGTCGGCGGCGGCAATGTCGGCCGCAACACCACCGTCATCCGCTCCAACTACCTGCTCGACGGCAACACCCAGTTCTACGAATTCTCGATGAAGCTCTGGGAGGGCATGTCGCGCGCGCTGAACTTCAACGTCATGTTCTCGCAGCGCGGCCAGCTCGTCACGGCGCATTCGGCCGATCAGCTCGACGGCTTCAGCCACCGCGCCAATGTCATGCGGCTGAATGGCATTGATGCCGATATCCTCGACCGCGACGAGGTGCGCCGTCTCGTGCCCTATCTCGATTTTTCCGACACCGCCCGCTTTCCGATCCATGGTGCCATCTTCCAGGGCCGGGCGGGCACGGCGCGCCACGACGCCGTCGCCTGGGGCTATGCGCGCGCCGCCGACAGCCATGGCGTCGACATAATCCAGAACTGCGAAGTGACAGGCTTCCTCCGCGACCGCGACAGTATCGTCGGCGTCGAAACGACGAAAGGCCGGATCGGCGCCGGCAAGGTCGGCCTCGCTGTTGCCGGTCATACATCCGTGCTCGGTGCCAAGGCCGGCCTTGACCTGCCGATCGAAAGCCACGTCCTGCAAGCCTTTGTCACCGAGCCGCTGAAGCCGCTGGTAGATCACGTCGTCGCTTACGGCGCCGACCATTTCTACGTCAGCCAGTCCGACAAGGGCGGACTGGTCTTCGGCGGCAATCTCGACGGCTACAATTCATACGCCCAGCGCGGCAATCTCGGCGTCGTGCGCGAGGTGGCGGAGGCGGCGATTGCTTTGATGCCGTGCATTTCACGCGTCCGTCTGCTGCGCCACTGGGGCGGCGTCATGGACATGACTCCCGATGCCAGCCCGATCATCTGCCCGACGCCGATCGACGGCCTCTATCTCAATGGCGGCTGGTGCTATGGCGGCTTCAAGGCGACGCCGGCTTCCGGCTGGTGCTTCGCCCACACGATCGCCACCGGCAAGCCGCATCCCCTGATCGCGGCCTACGGACTCGATCGTTTCCGCACCGGCCACACGCTCGATGAGGCCGGTGTCGGCCCTTCCGCCTGGCTGCAATAGGAGGCGGGACAAAATGCTGCGCATCGAATGCCCCTGCTGCGGCCCGCGCGACCATGACGAGTTCCGCTATGGCGGCGATGCCTCGGTCACGCGTCCAACCCATGACGATGCCGATCCGGAGGCCTGGTACCGCTACGTCTATATCAGGACAAACCCGGCCGGCCCGCACCGTGAATTCTGGCAGCACGTGACCGGCTGCCGGCAATGGCTGGTGGTCGAACGCGACACCCGCAACCACGCGATCGCATCCGTCGACTTCGCCAGGAAATCGACTGTCAGGAAACAACCGGCATGAGTTCGAACCGCAAACGCCTGCCAGCGGGTGGCCGCATCAGTCGCGAGGTGCCGGTAGATTTCACCTTCGATGGCCGCAAGCTGATTGGGTATCGCGGCGACACGCTCGCCTCCGCGCTGCTCGCCAATGGCGTCACCCTGGTCGGTCGCAGCTTCAAATATCATCGCCCGCGCGGCATTTTTTCCGCCGGGCCCGAAGAGCCGAATGCGCTGGTTACGCTCGGGAGCGCCGGCAGGCGCGAGCCGAACCTGCCGGCGGCGACGCTGGAACTCGCCGACGGCATGGTCGTGGAGAGCCAGAACCGCTGGCCGTCGCTTGCCTTCGACGTGCAAAGCGTCAACGGCCTTTTCGCGCCGTTTCTGTCCGCCGGCTTCTACTACAAGACCTTCATGGGCCCGACGCGC
The DNA here is from genome assembly GCF_040321995.1 of Mesorhizobium sp. M0207. Classification (NCBI taxonomy): domain Bacteria; kingdom Pseudomonadati; phylum Pseudomonadota; class Alphaproteobacteria; order Hyphomicrobiales; family Phyllobacteriaceae; genus Mesorhizobium; species Mesorhizobium sp. M0207. The sequence continues at coordinate 38,602 of NZ_JAMYSQ010000014.1, read as the reverse complement.
CGCGCCTGGATGTTTTACGAACATTTCATCCGCAAGGCGGCCGGCCTGGGCAGAGCCGCCACCGGCCCCGATCCCGACCGCTACGAGGTTCATCATGCCTTCGCCGATGTCGCTATCGTCGGCGGCGGCCCGGCGGGATTGTCGGCGGCGCGGGCGGCCGCCGCGGCCGGCGCGCGGGTCGCGCTGATCGAGCAGGATTTCCTGCTTGGCGGCCAGCTTCTGGCGGAACCGTCCGACAGCGCAGCGGCCGCATGGCTGAGGCAGGCCGCGGCCGAGTTGGAGGGCTTCGAAACCATCACGCTGATGAAGCGGACGACGGCTTTCGGCAGCTATGACGGCAATGTCCTTGGACTGGTCGAACAGCGCGATCCGACCGATCCGAAGCCGGCCGGCGAGGCCCGGCAAACGGTCACTATGCTGCGCGCCCGCTCGATTGTTTTCGCCACCGGCGCCATCGAGCGGCCGATCGTGTTCTCGAACAATGACCGGCCCGGCGTGATGCTTGCCTCGGCCGCCCGGACCTATCTCAACCGTTTCGCCGTCCTGCCGGGCAGGAAAATCGTCGTCGCCACTAGCAATGACGGTGCCTGGCGCACCGCCTTCGACTATGCCGCAGCCGGCGCGGAGGTGACGGTTGCTGATCTGCGCGCCGTCCCGCCCGCAGCACTTGCCGCGGAAGCCGCACGGCTCGGCGTGGTGGTGCGGGCCGCAACGCGCATCGTCGACCTGCACGGCCGCCATACCGTCAGGCGCGTAACGCTCAATGGACCGGAGGGACAATCCTCGGCCGCCTGCGACCTGGTCTGCATCTCCGGCGGCTGGTCGCCAACCGTGCATCTCACCTCCCACCTCGGTGTCAAACCTGTCTATCGCGACGACATTGACGGCTTCGTGCCGGGCGTCTTTTCAGCCAGCCAGTTCGGCGCCGGCGCAATGATAGGAGCTTATGCGACCGCCGCTGCCGTCGAGCACGGCCATCGGGCCGGCATCGAAGCGGCAGCCTCCTGCGGCAAGTCGGCGCCGGTGCCCGCTCCATCGAAACTCGATCTCGATGAGACCGCCTCGACCGTGCTTCGCGAAGCCCTGCCCGCTGGACGCGGAAAGGCCTTCGTCGATTTCCAGATGGACGTGACGACCGGGGATATCGAGCTCGCCCATCGTGAGGGCTATGAATCGGTCGAGCATCTGAAGCGCTACACCACGCTCGGCATGGGCACCGATCAGGGCAAGACCAGCAATTTTCCCGCACTTGCCGCCATGGCAGCGCTGCGCGGCGCAACGATTCCCGATACCGGCACCACGACCTTCCGCCCGCCCTATACGCCGGTGGCGATCGGCGCGCTTGCCGGACGCGCCGTCGGCCATCATTTCAAGCCGATCCGCCGCACGCCGATGCACGACTGGCACATGGCGAATGGCGCCGAGATGCTCGAGGTCGGGCTCTGGATGCGGCCCTATTTCTACCGGCAGTCGGGCCGCGACGTGAACGAGGCCTATGTTGCCGAAATGCGTACCGTGCGTCAGGCCGCGGGGCTGATGGACATCTCCACGCTCGGCAAGATCGATGTCCAGGGCCCGGATGCGGCAATCTTCCTCGACCGCGTCTATGCCAACGGCTTTGCCAAACTGGCGATAGGCCGCGCCCGCTACGGCGTCATGCTGCGCGACGACGGCATCGTCTTCGACGACGGCACCACGACGCGGCTAGCGGAAAACCGGTTCTTCATGACCACGTCGACCGCCAAGGCCGCCGATGTGCTGTCGCGTCTCGAATTCCTGCTCGACACGGCCTGGCCGGATTTGCGCGTGGCCGTTACCTCGGTCAGCGATGAATGGGCGGCGATGTCGGTTGCCGGGCCCAACAGCCGCGCAATCCTCGGTGTTGCTTTTCCTGGTCTCGACGTTTCCGACGCGGCGCTTCCGCATATGGGGCTACTCGAAAGCGAGTGGCAGGTCCGTGGGCTCCGCATCCTGCGCCTCAGTTATTCCGGCGAGCGCGCTTACGAAGTCTATGTCGGCGCCACTGCCGGTGAACAGCTCTGGAGCCGCTTGCTCGAAGCCGGCAGACCCTTCGACCTGAAGCCTTACGGTGTCGAGGCGCTCGGCGCGCTGCGGGTCGAAAAGGGCCATGTCGCCGGACCGGAGATCGATGGGCGCACGACGCTCGACGATCTCGGCCTCGGCCGCATGGCCGGCAAGCGCAGCGGCTTCGTCGGCGATGTACTGCGCCGCCGCCAGGCCTATCAGGCGCCTGAGCGCCAGCGGCTGGTCGGACTGGAATGCGCCGAAGACGGCAAGCGCCTCCGCGGCGGGGCGATCCTGTTCCTGCCCGACGACAAGATCGAGGGCCATGGCCGCGGCCGGGTGACCTCGATCACCTTTAGCCCAGAACTCGACCGCTATGTCGGATTGGCCCTGCTTGCCGGTGATGTCGCGGCAGAAGGAAGCGAGGTCGTGGCGGTCTATCCGATGAAGGCCGAAACGGTTCGCGCCCGCGTTGTCTCGCCGGTATTCATCGATCCGCAGGGAGAACGGCTGCATGGCTAGCTTGACCTCTTCTCGGGATTTCAGTCTGTCCGTGGCGGATTGTCCGCTTATCCAGATCGAGGGCTGGGACGCGACACTGAGACAATTCGAAAAGAGCGTCTCGGCGTCGCTCAACACGAAACTTCCCGCTTCGGTGGGAGAGACGGTTCGCCACAAGGGCCTTTTGACCATCCGCGTTGCACCTCGCCGCCTTTGGCTGGCTCTCGACGAAGGCACAGAAGCGCCAGCCCTTGTCGTCGACCCCGATCTCGGCTGTTCCGTGCCCCTTGGGGAAGGTCGTGTTCGTTTGAAAATGGCCGGCCCTGGTATCGCAAGGCTTCTGTCCGGCTGCATTGCCGTCAACTGGCACGCGCCGACCGCCGCTCCGGGCCGCGCCGTGCAAACATCCTTCCATCACGTGCCCGTGCTCTTCCTGCGCACCGGCGAGACCGCGTGCGAACTCATCGTGCCGCGAAGTTTTTCGCGAAGCCTCTCGGATTGGATTGCCGACGGCTAGCCAATACCGGTTCTTCGGGCAAGGGCCGGCTTTAGCGGCGATCCAAGCCGCCATCACGAAGCCATCTACTCTCTTGCCGGCCAGTCCTGCAGGAGCGTAATCCCAAACTTCGGCGCGGCTACTTTGAGCCGCTCGATATCGGCAGGCGTCGGCGGCCCGACCACCTCTCCCTTGCTGCGTTCATGGCCACCTTCGGCAAGAAACTGCTCGAACACACTTGGCGTGTCTATCAGGATATAGCGAACGAGCTGGTTGCCGGGATTCATAAGCTGGTGCGGGATGCCCCGCTTCAAAAACATGCTCTCGCCGGGCGAGAGCGTTCGGACCACACCGTCCACAATTGCGGTCAAGTGCCCTTCGATGACGTAGACCGTCTCGTCGTCATTCGCATGAACATGGATTGGCGTTTTGGTGTGCCCGTCGCTTCTGTTTTCGAACAGACTCAACAAGCCTCCCGTCTGTTCGCCGGAGACCAGTCGCTTCATGACGATGCCCGCGAGCACGAATTCTTTTGGTTCAACATCCGTCATTGATCCAATCCTGCCAGGCACATTTGGTGGGCCGTCAAGCAGACGAGCTGCGCAGCGACATCCGGCAAACGTCGAACTGGCTCGCGGGTTCCCGGTCGCCGGAGTTCCCTCTTCCCAAGCTCCGTTTGGACGAAAAGACGGCTTCGTTGTCACCGGACATGCAGGCCGACATCCGCCAATTCGAGGGCGCCGCAGAGGTCCGCCTAACTGACGGCAAAGCTGCAACGTGCTGCCAGGCTCTCGCCGGGCCCAAGCACCGACAGTCCATTCCATTTGTCGATCGAACCCCGATTATGAGCATCGACAACATGACTGACCGGTTCAAAACAGAAGAAGTCGCTCTCGTCCGATGGCGAATAGACCAGGTACAAATTCAAGGGCGATGAAGCTTCAATCCGCAGGCTGCAACTGTGCTCTGGCCAAGATATGGAGGCGACACCATCCCAGCCAGCGAACACATTGTTTATCCATCCGCTCGGCAAGGCGGCCGGGGCGCCGAAATTCCAATCGGGATGGGTTTTGATATCCACAAACCGTTCAGGGAGGTGGTTGGGCCGTTCGAGGCAAACCTGTGATGCCGCGGCGTGAAGCGTGGTCAACGCTGTTCTCGGGAACCATGGATGGATGCCAAGCCCGAACGGCAATCTGATCGATGCCCGATTGACGATGCGAAGTTTCAGCTCGAGCCCCTGTCCGGCCAGCGCGTAGCTCACCTCGGCGCGATATCGGTATGGGCCAGGCCCGTTGCTGATGAGCGACAGCTTTGCGTTGTCCTGCGTTACGCTGTCGACGTCCCACTCGCTCGAAAATCCATTGCCGTGAATGGGAAATGGCTCGCGTGCAACATTGGCAGGCAGTTCGTGGAATTTGGAGTCGAATGTGAACCCGCCGCCCGAGATGCGATTTGACCATGGCAAAAGCAGGTTGCAGGCAAGGTCGAACGGGTTGCTGCTCCCGCCGTTCGGCCAAGGCCTGAAGAGCGGCACGCGTCCATGGTCCAGTCTCGCAAGACCTGCCCCAAGCGATGGGACGATTTCAGCAGACAGGTCTCCGCTTCTGATCTTGATCGTCCCGACCATCCGCTTCAGACGGTATTGGCCTTGGCAGCGGCGATCGGCTGTTGATGGCGGCCTTTGCGAGCCACTGCAAGAAGGTCGTTCGACGCGATCCCGATGAGCGCCTTCATCTGATCGTGTGCATCGTCGGCCCTCCGCATCCTGATTGCCTCCAGCACGTCGCCATGCGCGCTCAGCGTCTGCTGGTAATTAGCGGTGGCCGATGTGGTCAAGCGGAAGGAGAAGCTGAGGGCGGCCGCAAGCATATTGCCGAGATTGGCGAACACCGGGTTGCGGCTGGCACGCAGGATGGCCGTATGAAACCTGACGTCGGCATCGAGACACGCAGCGAGATCATCCTGCGGAGCAATGCGCATGGCTTCATAGGCCGCTTCGATGACCGCGAGATCGCCTGACGTCGCCATCTTGGCCGCAAGTTGGGCGGCAGCGGGTTCAATGACCAGCCGCGCCTCGATCAATCCGCGGACGAAATCGAGATCGGGCTCGATATCGCGCATCCATTCCAGAACCTGTGCATCCAGCCTGTTCCATTCGCTCGACACGCGCACACGCGTCCCGGCCCGCTTGCGCGCCTCGATCAATCCTTTCGCCGAAAGCGTCAGAAGAGCATCGCGAAGCGCGGTGCGGCTGGCCCCGTAGATAACGCAAAGCTCGGCTTCCGTCGGCAGGACGGAGTGCTGGGCGTAGGAGCCGGCGAGGATGCGCTGTCCGAGATCGCGTGCGATGCGATCCTTGAGCGATGACGTGGTGCCATCTGCGGCAGGAATGTCCTGCTTGCCTTGGCCAGTCGAAGCGATCGCCGCGTCCATCGTCATGTCCTGTTCAAGTGGTACTCGGCAATTACCACAGCAAGTATCAGCAGCGAGCCCTTGGCAAGCAACTGATAGAAGGTTGGCACGGACGTCAGTATCATTCCGTTGTTGAGGACGCCAATGATGGCGACGCCCAGCAGTGCGCCGACGATCGTGCCCTTGCCGCCCTGCAAGGCGCAGCCACCAAGAACGGCCGCTGTGATGGCCTCGAGTTCCAGGCCTTGGGATCCGGATACGGGCTGCCCGGAGCCGGTACGGGCAGCCAACAGAATCCCGGCCAATCCGGCCGCCACTCCACTCATGATATAGATGCCGACGCGGTAGCGGTTGATGTCGATGCCGGAGAAGCGTGCGACAACGGGATTGCCGCCCAGGGCATAGATGTTGCGGCCAACGATCGAGCGGGCAAGGAAGAGATGGAACACGATCGCGGTCAGCAAGAGAATCCAGATCAGCAGAGGCAGGCCGAGGATTCGTCCGATCCCGATGAAGCGGAAAGTCTCGCTGAAAATCGCGATCGATTGCCCGTCGGACATGATGAACGCGATGCCGCGGAAGATCGCCATCGTACCGAGAGTCGCGATGACAGCGTTGACCCGCCCATAGGTGATGATGATGCCGTTCACGAGGCCGGCAAGACCGCCCAGGACCAGGCCGGCAAGAATGCCCGCGGCGGGTGATCCGGTGGCCTGGATGGCCATTGCCGTCGATACTGTGGTCAGACCGACAATTGCGCCGACGGCAATATCGAGCCCTCCGGCGACAATAACCACGGTCTGGCTCATCGCCAGAACGCCCAGGATGGTAATGCCTAGACCGATGTTCAGCAGGTTTCGGCTGGAGAAGAACACGTCGCCTCTCAGGGTGCCGAAAATGAGCACGAGAATGGCGAGAGCAACAAGAAGGCTTATGTTGTGAATGCCGATGCGCTCTGCGATGCGCAAGGAAGCGCGCCTTTTGCCGGTTTGCGTTGTTGCTGTCCTGAGCTCAAGGCTGTTCACTGAATTTGTCCTCCAAGCGATGCTGCAGATTGAGGCATGGCATGTCTCAGGATCGTGGCCTCGTCGATGTCAGGGCGGGAAAATTCGGCCGTGATCCGGCCTCCAGCCATAACAAGCACCCTGTCGGCCAGCCCGATCAGTTCCGGCATTTCCGAGGAAATCAGGATTATGCCGATGCCGCTGGCGGCGAGTTCGTCGATCAGGCGATAGATTTCCGCCTTGGCGCCGATGTCGATGCCGCGGGTCGGCTCGTCGAGGATGAGAAGCATCGGCTGCCGCGCAAGCCAGCGCGCGAGAACGACCTTCTGTTGGTTGCCACCCGATAATTTCGAAACCTGTTCGTCGAGGTTAGGCGCCTTGATCGACATCTTTGCTGCAAGCGGTGAGACGATCTCCAGTGCCTTGCGCCGGTTGAAGAAGCCGAAGGTCGACGTTCTGTCGGGCACGCAAAGCGAGGCGTTATCAAGAATGCTTCGGAACAACAGCAGCGCCTCGTGCTTGCGGTCTTCTGGGGCAAAGCCGATGCCCGCCACGATCGCTGCATGCGGACTGTTGGGGCCAACGGGCACACCATTCATCGTTATGGTTCCGTCGAGGCGCCTATCATAGCCGACAATCGCCTTTGCCAGTTCGGATCGACCCGCACCCATAAGGCCGGCAATGCCGAGCACCTCGCCACGGCGGACCTTGAGGCTCACATCGGTGACGTGGTCGGTGGTCAGGCCCGCCACCTCCAGCAACGGTTGCCCCGATTGCCACGTCTCGCGCGTAAACAGATCGGCTATGTCGCGGCCCACCATGAGCTTGGCTATGGTCTGCTCGCTGGCACCGGCAGCGGGGGAATCATCGACCAGCCGGCCGTCCCGCAACACGACAATGCGATCCGCAAGGTCGATGACCTCGTTCAGCCTGTGAGAGATGTAGACGATCGAAGTGCCCTCGCCGCGCAGCCGGCGAATTACTGAAAACAGACGGCGCGCTTCGTCGTCGGTCAGTGACGAGGTCGGCTCATCGAATGCGATCAGCCGGCCGCCGGCACGTATGGCGCGCATGATTTCGATCATCTGGCGCTGTGCCGGACCGAGTGTGCTGCAGAGTTGACGCGGCAGCATATCCTGCTGCATGCCGAAGGTCGCAAGCACCTTATCGGTCTGGTCCTCGAGCCTGTGCCAGTCGAGCAGGACGCCTGCCAGCCGCGGCAGTTCGCCGACGAAAATGTTCTCGGCCACGGTCAGGTTCGGAACGATCTCCGGCTCCTGATGGATGACGCGTATTCCGGCTCTGTGGCTGTCGCGCGGTTCGCTGAAAACGATCGGCGTGGAGCCATGCAGCACGGTGCCGGTGTCCGGTGCGAACACGCCCTCGAGAATTCGCATCATTGTCGACTTGCCGGCGCCATTCTCGCCAACCAGGGCAAGCACCTCTCCTGGCCGAAAGGCAATCGAGACATTGTCGAGCGCCTGCACGACGCCGAAGCGCTTCGATATCCTGTCGAGCGAGAAGAAATCCGATTGCATCAAAAGCTCACTCCCGAGGATCGATCCCGTGTGCCCGCCGACGAACCAAAGAGCGTCATGCGCACTGCGGCGCATGACGCATATCTGGTTCAGTGGCAGAGCTTGGCTTTGTAGTCCGACGCAAAATTGTCGGCGGTGATGTATTCCGGGTCAGTGAAGGATTGAACAGGAAGCTTGGTTCCGTCCTTGATGGAGGCCAAGAGAATCTTCACCGCCAGCGCGCCATGATTTTCCGAATTGAGCCACATCGTACCACGGAACGCCGAGGGCTTTCCGGATCCGAAGGCATCGCAGGCGCGGCTCCCGTCGATGCCGATCCCCATGCCCTGGTCTGCGGAATAGCCGGCATTCTCCAGTGCTCGCGCACCACCCAGCACGCCGTCATCGTTGCATGAATAGAATATCCAGTTCGTGACGCTGGGATTGGCCGTCAGTGTGGTGGTCATCACGTCGATGGCGTTGACCATCGTGTTGTCGTAGGGGACGCGAACGATGTTGCCCGGCTTGAAATCGGGCACCGCCTTCAGGAACGCTTCTTCCGCGCCCTTGTTGCGCTGCATGCAGGTATCGGCCTTGCGGTCCTCGATCGAGGCGATGCGCACTTCTTTGCCCGCCCAGCCTTCAGCCTTGTAGAGCTTGGCAAGCTCTTCGCCCACCCGCGCACCGATGTTGTAAGCATTCATGCCGACATAGGGGACCTGGGTGCCATCCTGGTAGTAGATATCGTCGTCCACCGCCACCAAGGGAATTTTTGCGGCCTTTGCTTTCTCCGCGATGACCGGTCCCAGTGCCTTGTCGGGGACAACGATGGCGATGCCTTTCACGCCATCGCCGACCATCGTATCGAAGGTCGTGATCGTCAAATTGGCGTCGAACTGAACGTCCTGCGACACGAACGCGGCCCCGGCCGCCTCAGCCGCTTTCTTGGCGCCGCCGACTTCGGCGACGAACCATGGGTGGTCTCCCATCTTGTTGATGTAGCCGATCTTGATGTCGTCTGCGCTTGCTGTGCCACTCATCAGTCCGGCAGCCAGTACCGCAAATGTCGCCAAAGCCTTTGTTGTGGTTTTCATGAAGATCCTCCCTGAGCTCAATGGTGGTTGCTAGTCGTGGTAGAGAACCGAGCGCCCACCATCGATGGTGATCGTCTCGGCATTTATGAACGGCGCTTCGTCCGAAGCGAGGAAAACCGCCGTCATTGCAACCTCGTCCGGCCGGCCAATTCGCTTGGGCGGATGGAGGTCGTAGGCTCGCCGCTTCTCCTCGGCGGGGTTCGGGAATGTGTTCCAGTAGGCTTCCGCGATCGGCGTCTCGATATAGCCGGGTGCTATCGCGTTCACCCGGATACCGCGTGCGGCATATTCGATGGCCAGCGAACGGGTCAGGCCCAAAAGTGCATGCTTGGCGACGGGATACGGAAACGTATGGGGAATGATCTGGAAGGCGTGACAGCTCGCCATGTTGACGATGGACCCCGAGCCCTTCGCCAGCATCGTCGGCAAAACCGCCTTGGCGCAGAACCACGCGGCCTGGAGGTCGAGCTTGAGGCAGCGCTCCCATTCCTCATCCGGCATCAGCAATGGTTCGTAGAAGACGTTGGCACCGGCATTGTTGACCAGAACGTCGACGCCGCCATAGGCCGTGATCGTGCGGGCGACCATGTCCGCGACCGCGGATGCGTCCGTGACATCCGTCTCGACGAACAATACGTCGGCGCCTCCGGCACGCAATTCGTCGGCGACCGCTTTGCCGCTTGCCGCATTCAGTTCGGCAATGACGGTCTTTGCCCCATGCATGGCAAAAGCCCGGGCGGTGGCGGCACCTATGCCTTGGCCGGCGCCCGTGACGATTGCGATCTTTCCTTGCAGCCGGCCTGCCATTGCATTCACCAGTCGACCACGGTGCCGTCCGGCATGACGGCATTGCGGGCATGCAGCACTTCCTGCTTGAAGGGGTAGCGCGTGATGACGTCCTCATTGACGGTGACGCCAAGGCCCGGCAGTTCGGGCAGGTCCCAGCGGCCTGGTTTACGCCGAATTGGCCAGGTAACGACCTCGTCGTACCAGGCGACGGCACCGGACATCTCCTCCTGAATGACGACGTTTGGCGTCGATATGCCGAAGTGAAGAGCAGCGACGCCAGCGATCGGACCGAGCGGGTTGTGCGGCGCAAGGCCGATGCCTGCCGTTTCCGCCATGGCCGCGATCTTTTTTGTCTCCAGCAGACCGCCAGTGTGGCAAATATCAGGCTGGGCAATGTTGAAGGCGCGGGCTGCGATCGAGTGCGTGAATTCGCGACGTCCGATCAGCCGCTCGCCGGAAGCGATCGGCACGGCCGATCGCGCCGTGATATGCGCTAGTCCGGCAACATCTTCGGGCGGCACGGGTTCTTCCGCGAACATGATGCGGGCCGGCTCGATTGCTCTGAGGTAATCCATCGCAGCGTTAACGGATGCCGGGCGTCCATGGAAATCGACCATGATGTCGATGTCCGGACCTATGGCCTCGCGAAGTGAGCCAACCATGTTGGCGACAGAATCAACGGCTTTCGCAGGCGATAGGTAGTGGGTGTAGGGAATGCAGACGACCTTGACAGCGTCGTAGCCTGCCTGCGTCACGATGCGTCCGCGTTCCACGATCGCGTCCGCGGATCCGGTCTCATAGACCGCCTTCATGTCTCCGAGGCCGAGATGCGTATAGGTGCGCAGATAGTCGCGAACCTGTCCGCCCAGAAGGCGCCAGACGGGGACGCCCAATGACTTGCCCAGGATGTCCCAGAGCGCGATCTCGATGCCGCTGACGGCAGACATTCCCTCGACGCCAAGACGCCAAAATCCGTGGCGCGTAAGTATCTGGTAGCACTGCTCCACGTTGCGCGGATCCTGCCCGATGAGCAGGGCCTCAAGGTCCTGAAGCGCCCCAACGACGGCTCGGGTCTTCCATTCCAGCGTTGCCTCACCCCAGCCAAACAGCCCGGGCTCGTCGGTTTCGACCCGGACGAAGACCCAGTTGCGCATTTCCGCATTGCAGACGCGCGCCTTGATGGCCGTGATTTTCATCGGTCCTCCCAGACCTGCCGCCTTTTTTCGATGGCAATATGTATGATTTATTACGGATAATATGGACGAGTCAAGCGCAACGTCGATGTGGACCAGCGCCGCCAAGGAACTGGTCCTCAGGAGGATCCGAGCAATTTTCGATCAATCCTTGTCCGCCGATGGAGGGCTGTCAGCCTCCGATCCGCGAACATCGCGGAAAAGGCGCGGCTAAATCACCGCGCAGACCGTTTTCGTCTCGAGATAGTTCTCCAGGCCCGGTGCGCCGTTCTCATAGCCCCAACCGGATTGCTTGTGGCCGCCCTTCGGCAGTTCCGGCGAGAAGTAGGAATGGCAATTGATCCAGACGGTGCCCGACCGGATACTTGCGGCAAGGCGATGCGCAGTGGATAGGTCGCGGGTCCAGACGCTTGCGGCGAGGCCGTAGGGCGAGTCGTTCGCAAGGCTTATCGCCTCCGCGACATCGTCGAACGGTGTCACGGCAACGACTGGGCCGAAGATTTCCTCGCGCATCATGCGCATGTCCGGGCGCACGCCGGTAACCACGGTCGGCTCGAAGAAGTTGTCGAAGCGCCGGCCGCCGGCGATGATCTCGGCGCCGCTGGAAGCACCATCGCTGACGTAGAAGGCGACGCGCGCAGCCTGGGTTCCGTTGACCAGCGGACCAAGGTCGGTATCCGGGTCAAGCCCGTGTCCGAGACGCAGCTTTCGCGCTTCTTCCGCCAGCCCCTCCGCCAGACGGTCGTAGATCGAGCGATGCGCATAGACACGCGAGCCGGCGACGCAGACCTGGCCGGCATTGGCGAAGATCCCCCGAGCCACTCCGGGGATTGCGAGCCCCATGTCCGCATCGGGCATGATGATGGCCGGCGACTTGCCGCCCAGCTCGAGCGTCAGCTTCTTCAGATTGCCGCGCGCTGCGGAGACGATCATCTTTCCGACTTCCGTCGAGCCGGTGAAGGCGACCTTATCGACATCGGGATGTGCAGCCAATGCTGCGCCCACGGTTTCACCGAGACCGGTCACGATATTGACGACGCCGTCCGGCAAGCCGGCTTCGATCATCAGTTCGCCGAGCCTGAGGGCGGTGAGCGACGTTTCCTCAGCTGGCTTGAGCACGATCGTACAGCCGGCGGCAAGCGCCGGGGCGAGCTTCATCGAGGCCATAAGCAGCGGCGAATTCCAGGGCGTTATGGCAGCCACGACACCGATCGGCTCTCGCACCGTGTAGGCGAAAATCTTGCTGCCCACCGGTTGGTAGCTGATGGAGGTGGGGATGGTCGTGCCGAGGATTTTCGTGGCAAAACCGGCAAAATAGCGGAACTGCTCGGCCGAGGCGGGAATCTCGGCGAAGCGCGAGGTCTTCAGCGACTTTCCTTGGTCAAGCGTCTCGAGTTCTGCAAGCTCATCGGCATGGCGTTCAATCAGGTCGGCGATGCGCCATAGCAGCTTGCCGCGTGCCGACGGTGTCATGTCGCGCCAGCTCTCGCCTTCGAAAGCAGCACGCGCCGCAGCAACGGCGCGCCCGGCGTCATCGGCTGTGCCTTGCGCCAGCAGCGCGAGCGTGTCGCCATTCGCAGGATCGGTCGCGGGCAAGGTTGCGCCATCGCTGGCGTCGCACCAGCCGCCGCCGATCAGGTGCCGCATTCTGGGTTTGGCCAGGAACGCCTCGACGCCTGCGTGCCTGGCTGCACCGTTTCGAATGATGACCGTCATGTCCGTACCCCGCAAGCGAACGCCTCGACCGCCGCGAGGGCACCGCGGATGATGGAATGATAGCCGGTACAGCGGCAGATATTGCCTTCGAGCGCAGTGCGGATCTGAGACCCGTCTGGAGCCGGATTCTCCAGCAGCAGAGCGGTCAGCGCAACAGTGATGCCGGGTGCGCAGTAGCCGCACTGGAAGGCGTTTTCGGCCGCCAGAGCCTGGCGCAGGACAATGGCTTCGGGAAGGTCGTCGAAACCCTCCGGCGTGATGATGGTGGCCCCGTCGAGTTGCCACGACATGAGCAGACAGCCATTGACCGCGCGATGGTCCATCAGCACGGAACAAGCGCCGCAGCGGCCGATGCCGCAAGCCATCTTGGCGGCAGTCATGCCGAAATGATCGCGCAGCAGGTCGATCAGGCGCAACTCGGCGGGCACGGCCAGCGCCTGGCGGCAGCCGTTTAGGTTAAAGGTAATCGCGATCTCGGCACTCACGCTGCACTCCTCTGCAGGGCGTCGAGTACCCATTCAGGATCGACCGGGAGGCGCTCGGGCCAAGCCCCTGTGGCGTCCGCAATCGCGTTGACGACGGCTGGCGTCACGGCGCCAATGCCAAGCTCACCAACTCCGCGCGGGCCGAACGGGTCGTCCTCGTCCAGATCCTCCAACGCGAACGTCGCGAAGCTTTCCGGCGTGTCGGCAATGCCTGGCAGCATGTAGAAGTCGAGGTTGCCGGCAAGATACCGGCCATCCCGCATAGCCGCGTCCTCAGCGAGGGTGAAGCCCAGCCCCTGGACGCCGCCGCCTTCGATCTGGCCAAGATAGGCGGCAGCATCGAGCATCGGTCCGGCCGCGGTGTGCTGATGGAGCTCGAGCACGCGTACCTGCCCAGTGATGCGGCTCACGGCAACGCGCGCCAGTGTCGCGCCGAAGGCGAAGATCAGGCGTGCATTGCCTTCCAGATAGTCCGATTTCGGAAACTCGAAGCTGACGGCAGCAGCTGGCAGCCGGTCGGAAGGCAACGCCTCGGCAAGCTCGGCGAAACTCATGAGCAGTGAGCCGCTGTTGGAATGTCGCTCGACGATACCGCCGGGTGCCAGCGCCAGCGTCCTGGCTTCGCGGCAAAGCAGCTGGCCCGCTGCTGCCAGCAGGTCGCGCGTAAAAGGTGGTGCGGCGACTGCTGCTACCCGCCAAACCACGTGAGTGCCGCGAGAGGCGGTGGAGGAGCCGGATTCGGGCGTCGCCGCCGTATCACCGGTGACCGGCCGGACATCGTCGCGGCCGCAGCCGAGCGCTCCGGCGACCGCGGCCTTCACCGCGGTGAGCAGGCCTTGTCCCATCTCGTCCAGGCCATAGAGCGCTTCGATCATGCCATCCGGAGCCAGGCGCAACGCGCCTCCGGCCGGGTCCGGCGGCAGCGTGCCTAGTCCGTTGCCTTGATAGTTCATCGCCATGCCGACACCGATCGTCTCAGAGCCGTCGAACGACGGACCACGCGGCTTGGCCCAGATTGGGTCAGCAGCGGCGGCTTGCAGCATCTCGGCCAAACGTTCGGACGGCGCGACCTGCTGGCCGAGATGGCCTCGCGTGCCAGGCTCGCGCAAATTGCGGCGCCGTATCTCGATAATGTCGATGCCGGCGGCTTCGGCCAGCCGGTCCAGCTGGCACTCTACCGCGAAGGCCATCTGGTTGGCACCGAAGCCACGAAACGCGCCGCAGACGCCGTTATTGGTGTAGGCGAGCCTGCCCGAGCTGAGGACGTTGGGAACGACATATGGCCCGCAGGCGTGTTCGAGCGCCGTCTCAAGCACGCCCGGACCGAGCGAGGCGTAGGCGCCGGCATCCGCGATCACATCCACCTGTTGGGCGAGCAGACGACCCTCGGCGTCGCAGGCGGTGCGCATATGGATGTGCATTGCATTGCGCTTGGTACCCGCGATGACGGATTCCGCCCGGTCGAGATGCAGCCGCACGGCGCGTCCGGTCTTCAGCGCCAGCAGGGCCAGGGCCGGCTGCACGGTCAGCTCGTCCTTGCCGCCGAAAGCGCCGCCAGTCGGGCTGGTGACCACCCGTATCCGCTCTTGCGGCATACCGAGGATGCGCGAGAGCTGCATGCGGTCGCGGCGGCCATGCTGCCCACCGGCAAAGACGTTCAGGGTACCATCCGTGCCGACGAAAGCGTAGCCGCCCTCCGTCTCCATAAAGCCGTGCATCTGGCTCGGCGTTTCGTAGACAGCCTCGACGATATGAGCTGCCTTGGCAAAAGTCGCGGCGGCATCGCCACGCGTGAACTCGAAGCTGCACTGCAGATTGCCTGAGGCGTGGACCGGCTCGGCCCCAGCGGCGAGTGCCTGTTGGGGATCGCTCACAATTGGCAGCGGCTCGTATTCGACGCTGACGAGAGCAAGCGCGCGTTCGGCCGTCTTCGTGTCAACTGCGGCAACGGCAGCAACAGCGTCGCCGAAATAGCGGACCTTGTCGAAGCACAGTGCAGGCTGATCCTGCACGACAATGCCGAAGGCATTGCTGCCGGCGATGTCGCGGTGCGTGACAACCGCCGCGACTCCTGGCAGCGCCTCGGCCGCGCTCGTATCGATGGAAACGATCCTTGCATGGGGAATGCCGGCACGCCGAATGCGCCCGACCAGCATGGCGGGCTCGCGACGGTCGGTCAGGTATTCGAGCCTGCCTGCGATTTTCGGCGCAACGTCCGGCCGCTGGCGCCAGCGTGCGCCGATCTCCGATCGCGACACGAGAATTTCGGCAGGTGGATTTCCGGACGGCACGGTCCGCCGGCGCGGCGAATGTACTCCTTGGGACAACTTTCCGCCGAGCCCGAAGACCAGCGCATTCGCCACGACACTGCGCCGATAGCGGTCGGACCGCCATGCATCATCGATCGCCGGCGCCTCTTCGAGAATTGCGGCGTGCAGCTCGGCCCAATCGATCTCTTGGAGGCGCCGGCCGATGAGCAGCGCTTCGGCGTGACCGAGACGGGCTGCTTCCCCGCCGCCGCTGGCCGCGAGCCGCGCGATCGTGACACGATCGTCCGCCGTTTCGATCAACCCGGCGACACCGGCCACGCTTGGGGTGAAGGCGGCGCGCAGGCCGACTTTGCGATGGGTCCAGCGAGCGGCAGTTGGCTGCGGTGGAACGATGACCGTCTCAATGAGGCCCGCTGACGGTGCGTCGGCCAACCATTGCGCGAGCGGCACGACGGCGCGCCCAGCCGGTGAGACGATCTCCAGCTTCGCATCGATCGCGAGCAGGGCCGGCAGAAGGCAACCCGTGCCCCCCGCGACGTTGCCGCCCAGCGTTGCGAGATTGCGGACGGCGGGTCCCGCCGTGGCGCGGACTGCGGCTGCGAGCAGAGGCAAAGTCTCGCCTATCGCCCGGTCACGCTCCAAGGCACCCAGGGTCGTCAGTGCGCCGATCCGAAACCCGTCGCCGGCCAGTTGGATGCCCTTCAGGCAGGCGATACGGCCGATGTCGATGAGGCGCCGCGGCTTTGGCAGGCCCTTCGCCCAGCCGAGCTGCAGCGCCGTGCCCCCGGCGACCAGTTGCGACGCGCCCTCGCCTGCCAATGACAGCGCCTCGGCAACGGAGGTCGGGCGAAGCACCTGGAGACCCGATTCGGTCATGTGGCTCTCGCGGTCGTGCCGAAACGGATGCCTTTTTCCTTCAGCCAGCGGCGGTAGGCGATGGAGGACCCGTCGGCGCGGGTCGGGATTTCCATCCGCGGCTCGAGTGGAAGGCGCAGCGGCCGCTGGTTCTCCACGATGATCCGGTCTTGCAGGAAGATGACCTGTTCGAAGTTGAGCAACGCCGTCTGCGTCGAAGCCGAGTCGACGAGATACATGACCGGCTGGGCGCGGCAGCGGTCTTCCTCGATGGGCTGGATGAACAGCGCGATTGCGTCGAGCCGGTCCGGCGCCACGGGGCACACGCGATAGAGCATCACCACGAATGGGCTCGGCACGCGATAGGTCAGATGCACGAACGCGCCGGAGCTTTCCGTGGCGGCAATGCGCGGCTGGAAAAACGTGCAGTTGGTCGCCCAGACCTCGTCTACTTCGCGACGTATCTCGCTCAGATAGGCCGGTACTTCCGTGTGCGGCTCCGAGCCGAGAATGTCGGTATGCACGAAGGGGAAATGCGCCATGTCGAGGAAGTTCTCTACGACACGCAAACCCGACGCCCGCATCGTCACCCAGCCGCAGGGCACGTAGCGGCGGTCGGGTTCCGATGCCTCGGCGATCTCGAAGATTTCCTTCCCGGGCAGGCCCAGCGTCGTCCAGACGCAGCCGTAGCGCTGCCGGACGGGCAGCGCGGGGCCGCGGTTGCCGTCGTCCAGGACCTCCCGAACCGTGATTTCGCCCGTGATGTCACGGACCAGTTCGATGTCCTGGCCGAGCAGCCGCGTATGGCTCGGCGCGCCATCCAGGTCGGCGACCGTCTCCACCGCGTACCAATCGTCCAGTGCCGCCCTGTCCGTCGTCTTCATACCGAGGCCCGTCCTATTGAGTCCATTGCAGGCTGCCGCCGGAATTCTGGGCAAGGAAAGCGGCGCGCCGGGCGAACAGGCCAGGCGCGACGCGATGGATTTCGGCGATGATCTCGCGCAGGTCGCCGGTGCGCAGCGCGCCGTCCTCGGCCAGGATCTCGCCATCGACCATCGTCAAAGACACGTCGCTGCCGCGCACGGCATGGACAAGATTGTGATGGAAGTTGAAATAAGGTCCGTCGCGGAAGACCGGCGTCATGCGCGGCGTATCGGTGCGGACCGCGATGATGTCGGCGCGCTTGCCGACTTCAATCGAGCCGATCTCGTGGTCGAGGCCGATCGCCCTGGCGCCGAGAATGGTGGCCATCCGCAGCACCTGCCAGCTATCCATGGCGGCGGCGTCGAAGTCCTTCAGCTTGCCCAGCAGCGAAGTCACCTTCATCTCTTCGAACATATCGAAATTGTTGTTCTCCTTCTCGCCGTCGGTGCCGATCCCGACGGGCACGCCGGCCTTCAGCATCTCGGCCACCAACGCGATGCCGCTTGCCAGCTTCATGTTGGAAACAGGATTGTGGGCTACGGAAACGCGGCGCTTGGAAATAAGCTCGATCTCTTCTCGATCGAGCCAGACGGCGTGGGCGATCATGGCGCGCGGCGTTTCGAAGAAGCCAAGGTCGTCCAGCGCGAACATCGGGCGTTTGCCGTAGCGCCGCTTAAATTCCGCGATCTCGATCTCGGCCTCGCTGCAATGCGTGTGGAAGCCGGTGTCGTGTTTCCTTGCGAGTTCGATCGCCCGGCGCTGGCCGGTTTCGTCGGCATAAAACAGATGCTCCAGCCCGACCCACACATTGATGCGCCCGCCCGCTTTGCGGTGCCAGCCCTCGATCATCGCCTCGTTCATGTCGAGCGTGTCGAAGTAGTTGTAGTCGGGATGCTCGCCGACGTAAGGCACGGCGACCAGGCGGTTGCCGATCGCCTCGGCCGCCCTGGCGCTGCCTTCCATGAACCGCCACATGTCGACGACGGTGGTCGTGCCGCCGACCACGGATTCCGCGTAGCAGAGCCACGATGCCGCCTCGGCCTCGTGGGGCTGCAGCACGCGATGCATCGGATTGATATGGAGCGTCAGCCAGTCCCAAACCGGCAGGTGCTCCGCTGTGCCGCGCAGAAAACCGGAATGCGCATGCGCATTGACCAGCCCGGGCAAAAGCACCGCATTGTCGAGCTTCTTCACCGCCGCGGCCGGATACGCAGCGCGCAATGCTGCGAGTGCGCTGACCGCAGCGATACGACCATCCTCGATCAGCACGGCGCCATCAGGCAACACGTGGTTATCTTCATCCATGGTGAGCAGCGTGTCGGCAGCGAGTATGAGGCCTTGGGTCATCGAGGGTACTCCGTGTGCGGTCCATCGGTCATGACATCCTCAAGCAGCCGCCGCGAGCAGGAAATCGGCGGCGCGCTCGCCGATCATCGTGGCGGGCGCGTGGGTGTTGCAGGTCGGGATCGTTGGGATCACCGAGGCATCGGCAACATGCAGGCCGTCCAGCCCGTGCACGGCGAGACGGCTGTCGACGACGGCCATCGCGCCCTCGCCCATCTTGGCTGTTCCGCAGGTGTGGAAGAACGTCGTGCACGCCTCGCGGATGAAGGCGATTGTCTCGGTGCGGGTCAGTCGGCGGTCAGGTGCGGCAAAGTTGCGGAAGACACCGGCGTTCGCCTTTGCAGCCGCCATCTCCATCACCATCTCGACCGCAGTGACCATGGCGTCGATGTCTTCCGGTTCCGCCAGAAAGTTCGGTTGGATTTCGAGCGGCCCGCCGGGCTTGCCGTCGAGCAACTTCAAGTGCCCGATGCTCTTCGAGCGCATCAGGCCCGCACCGAAGGAAAAGACATCGCCGGATAGATCGTAGCGCGCGCGGATCGCCGGTTCGGCGCTGTTGCCCTGGACGGGGAAGGCATGCAGGTCGGGCTGCGGCAGGTCCGGCCGCGACTTCCAGTTGACCATCGAGCCACCGCCATTGCCCACTATCGGTCCGATCGGTCGTTTCGCGCGGAAGACGCAGGCCTGCGCCAGCGGATGGTCCTGAAGATTCCTGCCGACACCCGGCAGGGCGCGAACGAGCGCAATGCCAAGGCGCTGCAGTTCGATCGGATCGCCGATGCCCGACAGCATCAGCAGGCGTGGCGTGTCGATGGCCCCGGCCGCGAGCACGATGCTCTCTTGCGCGCGCGTTTCGCAGATTTCGCCGCCGACGAGGTGCTTGACCGCGACGCATCGGCTGCCTTCGACCGTCAGGCCGATGGCCGCGGATCCGGTCAGCACCGTCAGCATCGGGTGATCCAGGATCGGCACGAGATAGCCCGTCGCCGAACTCCAGCGCTTGCCGTCGCAGATGTTGAAATTCGCGGCCGCCGCCCCCTCGTTGCCGGGGCCGTTCGGATCGTCGATTACGGGGATGCCGATTTCGGCCGCGCCATCGATCAGCGCCTGCGCGACCGGGTGCAGCGCCGCCGGCCGCTCGATATGGAGCGGACCGCCCGCTCCGCGAAACTCGCTTGCACCGTCGCGCCAGTCCTCGCAGCGCCGGAAATAGGGCAGCACGTCGGCGAAGCTCCAGCCCTTGGCGCCGCCAGCCTCCCAGGCATCGTAATCTTGCGGATGGCCGCGATACCACATCATCGCGTTGATGGCGCTTGAGCCGCCAAGCAGGCGCCCGCGCGGGATGCCGATGGTACGCCCATTCACCCTCAGTGTCGGAGCATAATCATAGCCCCAGTCATAGGTGCTGCGGCCAAGCGGCACCCACTTGCCGGGGTCCTCGATCTCTTCGAACCCAAGACCCGTCGGGCCGGCCTCGATCAGGAGGACGTCGGCGCCGGCATCGACCAGTCGCCGCGTCACCGCACAGCCACCGGAACCCGAGCCGACCACCACGTAATCGTAGCTGCGTTTCAGTGCGCGTCGGGGGACGACAGGTCCGAGGGTGCCCATGATCTCGTCAGTTGTGCTCGCTCGGGCCCATGATGACGATGCCTTCGCTCGCCTCGACATGGCGGACGAAGATATACTTGTCCTCGCGGCCGTCGCTGTGTTTGCGCTTGATGTCCGGCTGGACCGTTCCCGAGACCTTGGCGACCACCACATAGGGTGCCTCCATGGCGAGCCCCCTTGCACAATGTGCGTCGAACTCCTCCACCGTGCGCGCCGTATAGGCGTTCTCGACGCCGGCGCCGCGCGCGATCGCGGCAAGGTCGACGCGGCCCAGCGCCGTATGGGTCGGCGGGCCGCCGATCGACTGGTAGCACTCATTGTCCCAGACCACGACGAAGAGGTTCTTCGGCTGCTCGTTTCCGAGCGTGGCCAGAATGCCCAGGTTGAAGAGCAGGCCGCCATCCGTATCGAGCGAAATGACGCGGCGGTGCGGCAGGCCGGCGGCGAGCCCGAAGGCCTGCGGCGTGACGCAGCCGAGTTGCTGCTGGAACAGGCTCGCCTCGCGCATATGCGGCGCGGCGTTGTACCACTCGTCGACGCTGCCGCCGAGCGAAAGGATAACCAGCTCATCCTTCAGCCGCGCGGCGAGCGCCTTCATGCAGTCGAAGCGTTTCACCGCACCACCTCGCCGCCGAGCGCCACAGCCGAATGGTAATAGGACGCATAGGACCAGGAATAGGCGTCAAGGATGGCGCGCTCGATCTTCGCCTCCTCCGTGACGATCCGGTATGGCACGCGCAGCGCGTTCAGCACCGGCTCCATGGTGATGCCATGCGGGACTGCCCACCAGTTGTTCTCGCCGAGCTCGCCGCGATAGCTCATCAGCATCACGACCGGGATGCCGGCTCCAAGGCCCATACGGGCCAGCGGCTCGACCGAGGCGCGCAAGCCGGAATTTTCCATGACCAGCGCCGCGCGCTTGCCCGACAGGAAGACCCCGCCACATATCGCCGCGCCCTCACCCTCGTTGGTGACGCGGATCGTGCGGATATCCGGATCGGCATCAAGGGCCGGGTAGAGCTCCTTGAACAACGAATCGGGCAGATAGCAGACGATGCTCACTCCCGCCCGCTTAAGCCCCCGAATGACCGCGTCGACCGCACTCTGCTTCATGACATCCCCTTCGGCCGGGAAGTCTCGCAAAGCTCAGTTGTTCGAGATAGGGACAAATTACTCTCTTTATCGATGCGCAAAATGCAACAACTAATCATGCAACGCCTCGACCATGCGGGCCAGCAGCGCCGCGAATGCGGAGGCCGCATCCGACATTTCGCGTTCAAGCCGGGCGAGCAGCATCAGCCGGTGCGGGTTCATGCGAGAATCGCGCAACGGCACGAAAACGAGCGATCCGTCAGCCACTTCCGGCTCGATGCCGAGCTTGGTGCGAAGCACCACGCCGAGGTTGAGGCGCACCATCTCGGTCATCAGTCCGATCGAGTTGGTCCGTGACCGTCGCGTGATGTCGATCATGGAGCGCCCGATCGCATCGTCGATCGAAATGCCCAAAGCAAGGCTGTTGTCCGAGACGATGACCTGTTCGCCGGCAAGATCGAACAGCTTCACTTCCTTGCGGCCGGCAAGGCGGCTGCCCGGATGAGCGACGACGCCCAGCGGCAGAGGCGTGCTCGCGATCTTGCGCACGTTGCGCGGCACGCGCACGTCGAAAGCAAGCGCCAGATCGCATTCGCCGTCGGCAACCGCATCGCAGGCGCGCTGCGACCCGGCGACATGCACGTCGACCGATATCTGCGGGTGGCGCTTCCAGAATTCCTTCAGCGCGTTCGGCACGAGCCCGCGCGCCGCGCTCTCCACGATCGCCACGGACAACGAGCCGCGGTTGAGGCCACTGAGATCATTGATCTCGGACGAGGCGCGCGCCAACTCGGTGATGCTCTGACGCGCGTGGTAGAGCAGAAGCTCGCCTGCGCTGGTCAGTTTCAGTCGCTGGCGCACACGCTCGAAGAGCGGCGTGCCCAGTTCGTCCTCCAGGCCCTTGATGACGCGGCTGATGGAGGATGGCGCCACGTTGAGCGCCTGCGCGGTCTGGCGAACCGAGCCCAGCCGCGCGACCATTTGGAAATAATGGATGCGCGGTGAGACCAGCCCAAGTCGGAAGGGATCCACTCAGGCGGCCTCAAAGGCGGGGACGATCTCCATTTCCGGCACCAGCACGAGACCTTTGTCGGTGATACGGATTTCGGGGATGACCGAGAGCGGGATGAGGTTGAAGCCCATATAGGGAATGCAGCAGCCGGCCGCCTCCCATTCCCGTTTGAGGATCTTCACCTCCTCCGCGACCTCAGTGACGCGCTTGTCGGACAAAAGGCCGGCGATCGGCAGTTCAACCATGGCAGTCACTTTGCCGTCGACGACGACACAGACGCCGCCTTGCGTTTCCTCGATCGCCCGCAGCGCCACCTGCATGTCGGCCTCGTTGAGGCCGGCGATGATGATGTTGTGGCTGTCGTGACCGACAGACGATGCGACGGCGCCGCGTCGCAGCGTGAAATTGCTGAGCAGCCCGTAGGCGACGTTGCCGTCCGACTTGCCATGGCGCTCGACCACAGTGACGAAGCACAGGCCGTGGCGGTCGAAATGGTTCTGCCAATCGTTGGACGGATCGAGCGTGATCTTCTGGTGGCCGAGCGTGATCCCCGGCAGTTCGGTGCGGATGGTATGCGCCACCACCTTGCCGGTTGGCAGCTCCGGCGTCAGCTTGATCTGCTTCGGCAGCTTCACTGTGTGGTAGGCCGTGTCCGGATAGCGGTAGCGGGTCGAGAGGGCCTGGTCGAGCAGCGGCATGATCTTGCCGTCATCGACGACGAGTTCGCCGCCATACCACGTGCTAACGGGATCGAAGCCGTCGTCGAGCAGCACCAGGTCGGCACGGCGGCCACCACCGAGGCCTCCGATTTCGCCTTCCATTGCAAAGCGCGTCGCGCCATGCAGCGAGCCCATCGACCAGGCCTGCTCCGGCGTCATGCCGGCCTTCATCGCCTCGCGCGTCACCCAGTCCAGGCCGAAGAGCATCAGGTCGTCAGCATCGCGGTCGTCGGTGCAGACCGCGATGCGCTTATGCGAGGCTCCGAGTTCCGTAATCGTCTTGATCGCTGCGGGCAGGCTGTGCCACGGTGTCGTCGGCGGGCCGCCACGCAGGAACAGCCAGATGCCGGCCTCGAGCATGTCGTCGGCGATCTCGCGGTCGATCGCCTCATGGGTATCGGTGACGCCGGAGGCCGCATAGGCCGACACGAATTCGCGTCCATAGACGTGTCCCGACACCGGGCGGCCGCGTCTCAGCGCCGCAGCGAGGATGGCATGGCTGCGTTCATCGCCCATAGCCACTGGCACGAAATCCATCTTCTCGCCTAGCGCCACGGCTTCCGGCCATTTGTCGAACAATGCGCCGATCTTCTCGGCTGTCAGGTCGCCACCGGCCGTTTCCAGCAACGGCGAAGTTGCCGGGACGGTGCTCGGAACCGTCAGGAAAATGGACAACGGCGCCAGGCGCGCGTCCTCCAGCATCGCCTCGATGCCAGCAACGTCCATGACGTTGCCGATCTCGTGGCTGTCGCAGAAGAGGGTCGTGGTGCCGTTGAGCAGCGCCGCCTCGGCATAGGCGCAGGCCGTCACCATCGAGGATTCGATGTGGATGTGCGGATCGACCAGGCCGGGGGCGACGATGCCGCCCCTGGCGTCATATATCCTGGCGCTGCCACCCTTATAAGTGCCGGCCGGCTTCACAGCGGCGATCCGCCCTCCCGACAACCAGATCTCGCGGCCTGGAAGCACGCGCTCCGAATAGGTCGACAACACGCGTGCGCCGGCAATGACCAGATCGGGATCGGCTCGCCCGGAAGCGACGCCGGCCAGCCGCCGGGTCATGGACGAGAGCGGCTGGACGGAAAAGCGCGTGAGAGAGGTCATTCTGTTGCTTGCCTCGTTCTCGTCGAATGTTGGGCGTCAATGGTAATCGGGGATGCCCGGCATGGTCGTGAAGCCCGGAAGCGCGCGGAAGCGACGCACCCAGCGGCGCAGCGCCGGATACTCGTCATGGTCGACGCCGAAATCGCGGCTCAGCGCAAACGCCGGAAAAAGCGCGATGTCGGCGATGGTCGGGCGGTCCGCAGCGAACCATTCTTTCTTCTCGAAACCCCGCGCGGTCATATGGTCGTCCATGGCGCGGAGCGCTTGCGCGGCACCGGCACGCAGCGCAGCCTCGTCGCCGGCGGCACCGAACATGGCATGGCGGCGCGCGGCGCCGGCAACGCCGAGATCGCCGGCAGCAAAGAAAAGCCACTGCATCACCTTGGCGAAATCCGCACCATCCGCCGGCAGCCACGCACCCGTTGAATCGTGGCTGCGCGCCAGATGGACAACGATGGACTCGGCGCCGAACATCGTCACCTCGTCGTCGCGGAGAATGGGCAGGCTGCCCGCCGGGTTCATGGCCAGGAATGGCGGCGTCTTCTGCTCCGCCCCCGGAAATGCATCGACTGCAACGGTCTGCCATTCCAGGCCGAGCATGGAAAGCGCCAGCCGCACCTTGTAGCAGTTTTCGTCCAGCTCGTAGTTGTAGAGCGTGATCCTCGCCATCATGCAGCCCGCGTCGTCGAGGTCGCGCCGGTACGCCCGGTCTCGAGATGATGACGCAGCTCGCTCGTCCAAGCGAAGAAATGCTTCTGCCCCTTGCCGGCATACTTGGCTGCCGGTCCGTCAATCACGATGTGTAGGGCCGATCGTTTGTCGGTCAGTTCCTGCAGGCCAAGAAGCAGCGTGTCTTCGCCGACCGTCAGGCTGAACAGCATCCCGCTCAGCGCCTTCAGCTCAGCGAGCCCGGATCCGCGGGAGAAGGGCCTGGGCGGCATGGCCCTCACGACATCGATCACCATTGCGGCGGGACTGTCGAGATGCAGGCTGCGGACCGGCACCACCTCCTCTGCCAAGGCAGGCAATTCGGGCAATGCTGCTGCCGGATCCAGTGCCGTCCAGACTATCCCAGCCGCCTCGGCCGATCTGTGGGCAGACACGGTAATGGACGCCGGCACCCTGAGATCGGGGTGGGCCGGAATGTATCGGCACTGGCCGGCCGCATCGTACTGCCAGCCGTGATAAAGACAGGCAATATGATCGCCGCGGACAAAACCGAAGCTCAGCTTCATACCGCGATGCGGGCAGCGATCCTCCCACACATGCGCTGCGCCACTGTTGTCGCGCCAGACCACCAGCTCGTTTCCGCCAAGGCGGATTCCGGCCGAACTGCCCGGCTCGATCGATCCCGACAGCGCCACTGGGTGCCATCCAGCCTGTATCGTCATTCTGCGTCTTTCCCTCTGGAATATTCCCAAATTTCGGCCCGTTCGCAGTCCATCACCAGACAGTCGATTGGCCCCAAGCTACATGCCATCTCGAAGGCATCGATGAGATCGGGCTGGCCCGAAACCTGGACGACAAAAAAATCGTCCGCGGCTTCGTGCACCAGCAGATCGAGATTGAGCCGAGCGGCACGCCTGTCGGCGAACTCGCCAAAGCTCGACGACACCAGTCGGCCGATGAAGCGCAGGCGCGTTGTTTGAGGCGGAGGCGCAGGGTTCTGCGCTTCCCGTAGGTGCTTCATGCCTATATTTCTCCCGGCCTGCACATTTTTTAAGCAGTTTTAGAATGTGTCTAGTTAGGCATCATTTTTTGGCTTGTGCAAGCCCCGTTTCCCTGACATCTGTTGCGTATCAGGTGATCGGACAGTTGGAAAAAGCCGCGATTATCGAACAACTCGGCAGCCGTCCGTCGCCCAAGAAAACCAGGTACGGCTTTGGGGTTGCCGATCCGGGCGAGTGAGCGTCGATGTCGTTGTCAAGTTTCATTCAGCTCATGCCGAAGGTCGAGTTGCACTTGCACCTCGAGGGCGCCGTATCCGCGGAGACATTCGCCGAGCTGGCGGCGCTGAACGCGGTGCCGCTGCCGGACGGCAGACTGACATCGGAGCTCTACAGCTACGGCAACCTGCTGGATTTCCTGAAGATTTACGATCTGGTTTGCGCCTCGATCAGGACTGCGGACGATTTCTCTCGCATCACCTTCGAGGCACTGGAGCGCTGCGCTAAAGCCGGTGCGCGCTACGTCGAACTGTTCTTCAGCCCGCATGCGCATCTGGCTCATGGCGTGGCCTATTCGACTATGCTCGAAGGCATCCTCGACGGCTTTCACCGCGCAAAGGAGCGCTATGGGCTTATGGCAAAGCTGATACCGGCGCATGCGAAGCCGCTCGGCGCGGCAGGTGGCGAGCGCTTCCTGGACATGGTTCTGGCCGAGCGCCCGGCTGAGGTGATCGGCATCGGCTTCGATTACGACGAACGCCCTAACCCGCCGCCGATGTTTGCGCGCATCGTCGAGCGAGCGCGGGCTGCCGGGCTCAATGTCACCAACCATGCGGGCGAGGATGGCCCGGCGGACTATGTCCGCGATACCGTCGACGTCCTCGGCCTGAGACGGGTCGACCACGGCTACCATGTCGTCGACGATCCGGCGCTGATGGAGCAGTGCAAGGAGATGGGCATCGTCTTCACCTGCTGTCCGAGCACGACGCTGGCCACCACCGTCTGGCGTGACCTCACCGCGCCCGACCACGCGATCCGCCGCATGATCGAGGCCGGGCTTACCGTGACGATCCACTCCGACGATCCGCCCATGTTCGCCACGACGCTCGACCGCGAATACGCGCTGATCGCCGAAAATTTTGCGCTCGGGCCGTCGGCACTGAAGCGGATCGCGCTGGCTGGCCTGTCCGCAGCATGGCTCGATGACGACATCAAGCAGGCATGGTCGGCCGACTGGTCGGCAGAAATCGACCGCCTCATGGAAACCGAACTGTCTCTCCCGAACTGAACACGACACGGAACAAAGGACCGAAGCATGATCGACCTGCGCAATCTCTCCCGCCGAGGCTTCCTCAACATGGGCGCCGCGGCCGGCGCCTCGCTGCTCCTGCCGAAATCCGGCCTTATCACGCCCGCCAATGCACAGACGCCGCTCGCCGCCGTCGCCGAGGAAAACGCGGTCATCGCCTTCGGCCACACCGGTCCGGTGACCGATGAAGGCTGGACCTGGAGCCACGACCAGGGCATGAAGGCCGTGCAGGAAGCGTTCCCGAAGCTGAAGACGCTGTTCGTCGAAAGCATCCCCTATTCGGCCGACGCGACCCGCACCTTCCGCCAGTTCGTCTCGGAAGGTGCCAACATGGTGTTTGCCACCTCCAACTATGGCGACTTCCTCTACGACGTGGCCAAGCGTTCGCCGGACGTCGCCTTCTATGAATGCGATGGCCGCAACCCGCTCGAAAATCTCTCGACCTACTATCTCGCCCACTGGTACCCAACCTACGTCACCGGTGTCGCCGCGGGCCTGATGAGCAAGAGCGGCAAGCTCGGCTACGTCGCCTCCTTCCCTGTTCCGTCGGTCTTTTCCGGCACCAATGCCTTCCTGATGGGCGCCCGTTCGGTCAATCCCAACGCCACGATGCAGACCATCGTCATCAACTCGTGGTTCGATCCGCAGGCTGCCACCCAGGCCGGCACCGCGCTCATCGACAACGGCGCCGACCTTCTGTTCGGCATCATGGACGAAGCAGGCTATCTGCAGGTGGCCGAGCAGCGCGGCGCGAAGGCCGTGATGTGGAATACCGACATCCGCCGCTACGGGCCGAAGGCCTACGTCTCCTCGATCGCCATCGACTTCAAGAAATTCTATGTCGACCAGGTGCGCCTGCGCCTCGAAGGCAAGTGGACGCCATCGCAGACCATCCTGCCGATGGGCGGCGGTATCGACCGCGATGCCTGGGGCGAGACGGTGCCCACCGAGGTCGCAAAGCAGGCCGATGCCGTGCGCGACAAGATTCTCGGCGGCTGGAGCCCGTTCGAGGGCGAGATCAAGGACACCAAGGGCAACGTCAAGGTGGCTGCCGGCCATCGCATGACCGAAGAGGAACTCTACAACTGGGATTGGTCGATCGAAGGCGTCAGCGGCCTCCAAGCGTAGTCCTGAAAGATTGCAGAGTTTTCGGATAGACTATGCGGCAGAAGGCAAAGAGCTAAGCGGGATGAATGATTTTGTTCCAGTTCATCATGCTTCGAGCGAGCACCGCTACGGCGGCATGGAGGTGCCGTCCACCTCCCCGGGACGTTACGAGCCTGGCTCCGGCGCACCGCCGCTCGTGCTGCTCAAGAGCATCAGCAAATATTTCCCCGGCGTCGTTGCCAACCAGGACGTCGACCTGGACGTGATGCCGGGGGAGATCCACGCCTTGCTCGGCGAGAATGGCGCCGGCAAATCGACCTTGATGAACATCCTCACCGGCATCTATCAGCCGGATGCCGGTGAGATCGTCGTCGACGGCTATGCCAAGCATTTCGCATCTCCAGTCGATGCGATCTCCGCCGGTATTGGCATGGTCCACCAGCATTTCAAGCTGGTGACCGCCTTCACGGTCGCCGAGAATATTCATCTCGGCTGGTCCGAAACGCCCAAGCGTATTGGCTCGTCGGTGCTCGAGGCGCGGACTGCCGCACTGGCCGAGAAGCTGAACCTCGCGGTACGGCCATCCGCGCGCGTCGCCGATCTTTCGACCGGCGAGCAGCAGCGCGTGGAAATCCTACGCGTGCTCGCGCGCAATGCCCGTGTTCTGATCCTCGACGAGCCGACTGCAGTGCTTACTCCGGCGGAAGCGCGCGAGCTCTTCAAGGCGCTCAAGCAGTTCGTGTCCCGGGGCAATGCGGTGATCTTCATCAGCCACAAGCTCGACGAGGTCCTGGAAATATCAGACCGCATCACCGTGCTGCGCGGCGGCCGCAAGGTGGCCACCGAAAATACCGCGGACTGCGGCGAGAAGATGCTGGCGCGCCTGATGGTTGGCCGTGAGATCGTGCTCAGCAATCTGCGTGCCAGGCAGCCAGGCGCGGCCGGCATCTCCGCCGAGCCGGTGCTCAGCCTCAAATCCGTCGTCGCGCGTGACGACGTGGGCGGCATCCTTCTCGACGAGGTTTCGCTCGACATCCATGCCGGCGAGATTCTCGGCATCGCCGGTGTGGCCGGCAACGGCCAGAAGGAGCTGACCCAGGTCGTCACCGGCTTGCGGCCGATCCACTCGGGCCAGATACTGCTCGGCGGAAAGGGCGTCACGACCGCCGGCGCGGTCGATTACGCGAAGTTCGGCGTCGGCCACATTCCCGAAGACCGGCTGCACAGCGGTCTGGCGCCGGCGCTTTCAATCACCGACAACGCCATAATCCGCGAATATGCGTCGGCGCCTGTTTCAAAGGGCTTCGCGTTCCGACCGCGCCTAGCGGCTGCTCTTGCGCGCACGATCGCCGAAGCGGCATCCGTTGCGGTGCCCAATTTCGGCATGCCCATGCGCAACCTTTCCGGCGGTAATCAGCAGCGCCTCGTCGCACGCCGCGAGATGCGCATCGCAAGCAAGGTTCTGATCGCCGCCTATCCGAGCCGTGGCCTCGATGTCGGCGCGATCAACACGATGATGCACTATCTCGTCGAATTGCGCGATGCCGGCGTCGGTGTGCTCTTCATTTCCGAGGAGCTGGAAGAGCTGTTCAACCTGTCGGATCGCATCGCCGTAATGTTCCATGGCAGGATCATGGGCGCGGTGGAGACTGCCTCCACCGACATCGAGGAAATCGGCCTGATGATGGGCGGGCAGATGCGGTCCAGTGCTGGCGCCCAGGCCGCTGCCGGGAAGCACTGACCTTGGCGATCAAGCTCCAGCGCGTTCCATCCGCGCAGCCCTCCGTTGCCTTTGCGGCACGTGCCCTGGCGATCGTGCTGGCACTGGGGGTCGCCGGCCTGGTTCTGGCCGCTCGCGGCAATGCTCCCGTCGAACTCGCCTGGGAGGTGCTCAACTCGACTTTTGGCTCGAGCTTCGGGCTGGAAGATGTCGGACTTCTGGTCACTCCCCTGATCCTGACCGGCCTGTCGGTCTGGGTAGCGCTGAGAATCGGCGCCTGGAACATCGGCGCGGAGGGCCAATTCTATGCCGGCGCCTTCAGCGCCACGGCAGTCGCGCTGTTCATTCCCGGCCCGACCTGGCTGATCCTGCCTGTTATGTTCATCGCTGGCGCGCTCGGCGGGCTGCTCTGGATACTGGTGCCGACGCTGGCGCGCGCCTACGCCGATGTCAGCGAACTCATCACCACCCTGCTTCTGAATTTCGTGGCGACGCTGATGGTCTACTACGTCGCCACCGGACCATGGCTCGACCCGAGCGGCCATGCGCTCGCGACCACTGCACGTCTGCCGCATGACGTGCCTGAATTCTGGGGTATCGTGCACTACGGTTTCCCGCTGGCGATCCTGCTCACCTTTGTCATCGCAGGACTGCTCAACTACACGCGCTGGGGTTACGAGGTGCGGGTCGCTGGGTCGAACCCGAGCGCGGCGCTTTATGCGGGCATGCCGTTCCGCCGCCGCCTGATCGTCGTCCTGCTGATGTCGGGAGCGATCGCCGGCATCGCCGGTATGCTGGAAGTAGCTGGCACGGTGCATCGCCTGCAGGGCGGCATTTCCAACAATTTCGGCTATCTCGGCATCATGGTCGCGGTGCTGGCGCGCGGTTCCTCACTTGGCGTGCTCGCAGGCGCGGCTTTGATGGGCGTCATCCTGAATTCGGGCATCATCCTGCAGACGCAAGGCATCACCGTCTCGGCCGTGCTCGCCATCACCGGACTGATCCTGTTCTTCACGGCGATCGGCAACGAACTCGCTCACTACCGCATCACGCGGACCGAACCGGTCGCGAGCTGAGGAAACACCCATGGACATGATCGCCGGACTGATCCAGACCTCCATTCTCGCCGGCGGCGTGCTGGCGCTGGCGGCGCTGGGCGAGACGCTCTCCGAGCGCGCCGGCGTCGTCAATCTTGGCGTCGAAGGGCTTATGGCGCTCGGTGCAATCACTGGCATCGCGGTCGTCGTCGCCACGCCGCACCCTATGCTCGGCTTCGTCCTTGCGCTTGCCGTCGGTTTCCTCATTGGCTGCGTCTTCGCTCTTGGCACCGTCGTCATTAAAGCGAACCAGGTGTTGTGCGGCCTGGCGCTGACGCTGATGGGCACCGGCATGGCCGCAACGATCGGTCGCGCCTATTCCGGCATGCCGGCGCCGGCGACCTTCGCGCCGATCGCTATTCCCTATCTTAGCGACATCCCGCTGCTCGGTCGCGCGATCTTCACGCAGAACATCCTTGTCTACCTGATCTACATCGTCCTGCCGGTTGTGCTGCACTACATCATGTTCCGCACGCGCCACGGGCTGAACATGCGCGCGGTGGGCGAAAACCCCGCGGCAGCCGACGCCGCCGGCATTTCGGTGCTAAGCATCCGCTTCTGGTATGTCGCCGCGGGCTCGGCGCTGGCGGCCGGCGCCGGCGCTTACCTCACGCTTGCCTTCGTTCCCTCCTGGTCGGAAGGCGTCGTGGCCGGCCGCGGCTGGATTGCCGTCTCTCTCGTCATCTTCGCAGGCTACCGGCCCCTCAACGCCGTGCTGGCCGCTCTGCTGTTCGGTCTCATCACCTCGCTCGGCTTCGTCGGCCAAGCACGCAACTGGCCGATCGCGGCGCCGATCCTGTCGATGCTGCCCTATCTCGGCACGATCGCCCTGATCATCGTGCCGGTGCTTGCCTGGCAGCGCATGCGCCGGGTAATGGCCGCGCCGGCTGCTCTCGGCGAACCCTATTTCCGCGACATGCGTTGAGACCGTCATGCCCCGCCTGCTTGTCAAGAACATCGATCTGCTCGCCACCTTCGATGATACGCGCCGCGAGATTTCCGACGGCGCCTTGATGATCGACGACAACGTCATCGAAGCGGTCGGCACCACCGCGGAACTCAGTGCCTCCAGTGCCGACGAGGTGCTCGACCTATCGGGCCATGTCGTCATGCCGGGCATGGTGAACACGCATCATCATATGTACCAGAACCTCACCCGTGTGATGGCTCAGAACGACGAACTGCTTGTCTGGCTGAAGACGCTCTATCCGATCTGGGCCGAGCTCGACGACGATGCGATAGGTGTCTCGGCGCGCGTAGCGATGGCCGAGCTTATCCATTCGGGCTGCACGACCAGCTCCGATCACCTCTACATCTTGCCCAACAACTGCACGCTCGACGCGACGATCGGTGCGGCCCGCGATATCGGTCTGCGTTTCCACGCTGCGCGTGGAGCCATGTCGCGCGGCGAAAGCCAGGGCGGCTTGCCGCCGGATCGCTGCGTCGAAAAGGAAGAGGATATCCTGAAGGATGCCGAACGGCTGATCGGCGGCTATCACGACGCGTCGCGGCATTCAATGAGCCGAATCATCCTGGCTCCTTGCTCGCCTTTCTCGGTGACTCCGGAGTTGATGCGCGATGCGGCATCGCTGGCGCGCAGCCACAAGGGCGTGAACCTGCATTCGCACCTTGCCGAAGAGCTTTTCGAGGAGAAGTACTGCCTCGAAATCTATGGCAAACGGCCGGTCGAGTTCGCCGAATCCGTCGGCTGGCTCGGTGACGACGTCTGGTTCGCCCACTCGATTTTCATGACCAGCGACGAGATCGACCGCTTCGCCGAAACCGGCACCGGGGTCGCCCATTGCCCGTCGGCTAACATGCGCTGCGGCCAGGGCATCGCGAAAATCCGCGAGATGCTCGACAAGGGCGTGAAGGTCGGCCTTGGCGTCGACGGCTCGGCCTCGAACGACACGTCGAACCTGTTCATGGAAGCGCGGCTGGCGCTGATGCTTCAGCGTGTCGCGCCGCACCACTACCTCTCCGAAAAGCCCGGCGGCCGCGGCGGTTTCGGCGGCACGCCGACGGCGCTGTCCGCGCGCGAGGCCCTCGAAATGGCGACGCGCGGTGGCGCTGCCCTGCTCGGCCGCAATGACATCGGCCATCTCGCGCCCGGCATGTGCGCCGACTTCATCGCGGTCAAACGCAGCCAACTCGGCCTTTCCGGCACCGAGCGCGACCCGCTCGCCGCGCTGGTGCTTTGCGGACCCTTCAAGGTCGACTATTCCTACATCAACGGCCGGCAGATTATCGCGAGAGGCGACTTCGCCTCTTTCGATGTCGAGGCGGCGATGGCCGACCACCGGGCCGTGATGGACCGCATCTATCGGCAGTGAGATAGCACAGGAAGGACGCAACAATGACGATTAAGCGAGCTGCGGAGCAGGCGGCCCTCGACCAATGGTATTGCATTGACGCGCTGAACGAGATTCCGGTCGGCACGATGCCGAACCGGCTTCTGGGCGTCGATCTGTTGGTAGCCCGCGATACGGCAGGCCCGGTCAATGTGTCGCGTGCCGGCGACGGCAGCCAAGTCCCGGCCAAGGAACGCTACGGCTATCTATGGATCACGCTCGGCATGCCGGCCGGCGATGTGCTGTCGATCCCGGAGGCCTATGAGGACGATCGCCGGCCTGTCGTTTGCGGAGCGATCGCGGTAAAGGCGTCCGGCCTGCGCATCGTCGAGAATTTCCTCGACATGGCGCATTTCCCCTTCGTCCATACCGACATATTGGGCGCCGAGCCGCACACGGAAGTGCGGCATTACACAACCGAAATCCGCCGCGACGTGGATGAGGTGTGGGCGACCAACTGCGAATTCTTCCAGCCGCAGGCAGCACTCTCGGCGACCGGCGGCATCATGACCCAATACATGTACCGGGTCGCCAATCCTTTCGCGGTGATGCTCTACAAGACCTGCCCCAACTCGGCTACCCGGTGGGACGTGATCTGTCTGTTCATGCAGCCCCTCGATCCGGACCGCTGCCGCGCGCACCCCGTCATGTTCCTGATCGACGACGTATCGACCACGACCGAACTTGTGCAGTTCCAGCAGCTCATCTTCCTGCAGGACCGCATCATCCTGGAGAACCAGCGGCCACTTCTTTTGCCGCTCGAGCCGCGCGCGGAAATCCCGACGCGGGCCGACGGCTCGTCGATCGCCTATCGCCGCTGGCTGAAGGAGAAGGGCATCACCTACGGCACGACGGCGCAAGCCGCATGAGCGGCAGCCCTTCCGATATTGTCATCGGCATCGACGGACGGGCAATCACGCTCTGGCGCTTCGCGACGGCAGTGCGTAGCTGTTCTTCGGCGGAGGACAGGTGAGCGACCTGAGCGGCAAGACGCTTCTGGCCAGCGGCTTTCACGCGCCGGAGCGCGGGCTCGTGGAAGAGTTGCTCCATGCCCTGATCGCAATCGATCAATCAGGCATCATCGCCTCGGTGCTGCATCCGCATGATGCCGGCTATGACGAGGCGCTGGAGGCCGCGCGCCGGACCGGTTCGCTGGCGACCTTGCCGGCGCAGAGTTATCTGCTGCCCGGCTTCGTCGATCTTCACGTGCACGCGCCGCAATATCCGCAGCTCGGCAGAGCGCTGGACGTGCCGCTCGAGGCCTGGCTCCACAAACACACGTTTCCCCTGGAGGCGCGCTACGCCGATCTCGCCTTCGCGCGGCGCAGCTACGGCCTGCTGGTCGACGACCTGATCGCTAACGGCACGACCACAGCGCTCTATTTCGCAACCATCCACCAGGACGCGACAAGGCTGCTCGTCGACATTTGCCTCGAACGTGGGCAACGTGCGCTGGTCGGTAAAGTGGCGATGGACAATCCCGACGAGTGCCCGGCCTATTATCGCGATACCTCGGCGGACGCGGCCATCGATGGCACGCGCGCTCTGATCGACTACGTGCATGGGCATCCGGACAATGCCACGGGACGGGTAAAGCCGGTCATTACGCCGCGCTTCATCCCCTCCTGTACCGACGCCGCCCTCAAAGGGCTCGGCACGCTTGCGCAGGAATGCGGCTGCCATGTGCAGACGCATTGCTCGGAGAGCGACTGGGCGCATGGCTACGTGCTGCAGCGCCACGGGATCAGCGACACGTCTAGCCTTGATCGCTTTGGCCTGCTGCGCGCCGGCAGCGTGCTCGCGCACGCCAATTTCATTACGCTTGCCGACATGGAGACGATCCGCGTGCGCAAGGCGGCCGTGGCGCACTGCGCCGTCTCCAACGCCTACTTCGCAGGCGCCGTGTTCCCGTTGAGGGCGGCCCTCGAGAAGGGTGTCAAGGTCGGGCTCGGCACCGACATTTCCGGGGGACCGAGCGCCTCGATGTTCGATGCGATGCGCGCGACGGTCATGTCGTCGCGCATGCTGGAAACCGGCACCGACCCGGCGCTAGCGGCCGAGACGCGCGGCACGGCCGGAACAGCACGCGTCGACTTTCGCGAGTCCTTCCACCTGGCGACGGCAGGCGGTGGCGCGGCACTCGGCTTGCCTGTGGGGCGATTCTCGCCTGGCTACCATTTCGATGCGATCCTGGTCGACACCGCCGCGCCCAGAGGCACAATTCACCTGTGGGACGAACTCGACGACGGCGACGGCATCCTTCAGAAGATCGTCTACTCCGCTTCCAGGGCCAACATCGCGTCGGTCTGGGTCGGCGGGAGAGCTGTTCTCGCCTAAGCGGACCGGAGGCTGTGCCGAGAACCAGGACTCTTCCCGTTTTATTCCTTGCGGTCGGGGGCACGTCATGGATTTTGATCAGTATTCGCCGACGTCGATGACAGCCTGGGCAAAGGCTTGCGGGGCTTCTTGAGGCAAGTTGTGGCCGATACCGCCGGTGATGATCCGGTGCGTGTATCTGCCCGAGAATTTCTTGGCGTAGGAACTGCTGTCGGGATGGGGTGCGCCATTGGCATCGCCCTCAAGGGTAATGGTCGGCACTGTGATCACGGGAGCTTCGGCCAGCCGGTTTTCCAGAACGTCATATTCCGGCTCGCCCTGTGCCAGGCCGAGCCTCCAACGGTAATTGTGAATGACGATGCTGACGTGATCCGGGTTGTCCAGTGCTGCGGCGCTGCGCTGGAAGATGTCATCATCGAAATTCCACTGCGGCGAAGCGAGTTGCCAGATGAGTTTGGCGAAATCGCGCGTGTATTTCTCGTAGCCGGCGCGGCCGCGATCCGTGGCGAAGTAATACTGATACCACCATTGAAGCTCCGCCTCCGGTGCCAGCGGCACCATGCCGACCTGCTGATTTCCGATGAGATAGCCGCTCACCGAGACGATCGCCTTGCAACGCTCAGGCCAGAGCGCGGCAACGACATTGGCCGTTCGAGCGCCCCAGGCGCAGCCGGCGATCGTGGCCTTTTCGATCCCCAGCGCATCCATCAGGGCGATCGTATCCGCGGCGAGCGCCGACTGCTGGCCGTTGCGCATCGTCTCGTCCGACAGGAAGCGCGTAGTGCCGTAGCCGCGCAGGTAGGGCACAATCACGCGGTACCCCTTTGCGGCAAGCAGGGGAGCGACATCGGCGTAGGTGTGAATGTCATAAGGCCAGCCATGAAGCAGGATCACTGGGGCACCTTCGGCGGGCCCCAGCTCCGCATATCCGACGCTCAGATTTCCGGCATTGACCTGCCCGAGCGAGCCGAATGATTTCTGCGTGGCTTGCGTAGCAGATGCCCTCGCCTCGACCGTCCAAGTGGCCGCCGGCTCGCTCAAGCCGAGTTCGGTGGCGGCGAACGTCATTGCTGCAGCACCAACAATGCGCCGGCGGCGATGATCGACCGTGTCGGGAGCCTTACTCGCATTCATGATGAAGCCTCTGTAATGACCAACAAGCAGGAACGACCGGACCGCCCGCCTCATCGGCCGACAGGAAATGTTGCCTATTTCGATGGGGACTGCGGGCGGCGGACCAACCACTGTAACACTCGGCCAGGAGGCAGTGCGGCGAACTCTGATTGAATGCCGGTCAGGTCAAGCGTTTCCTCGATTTCCCTCCTCAGAAATTCGAGACCTAGGCCGTCCCCGCGCTTGGAAGCGGCTGGATGTAGATGTAGCATCCGCAGGAACGGCAGCATGAGAATGACTCCTGATCTTCTGTTTGGGCGAGAGGACATGTTGCATCTGGTCTTATGCTCGAAGTCGCCCTCAGCTTCAGACGAGGCCCTCACGATCCATTGCGATGCGCACGGCCGGTCGGGCAGCCATTCGGACGCGAAGGGCTTGCAAAGGCGCGGGAACAGGGACTTGGAAGCGGGCCGCCCAAAGCAGCATCACGAAAAGATAAAAATCCGCGACGCTCGGCTTGTCGCCGAACAGATAGTCGGTCTCGAGCCCGTCAGCGACGAACTCGAGTTGGCTCGTAATCGTCGCGCTCGCCCTGGCCTTTTCGGCATCGCTGCTTTGGTGCCACATCGGCTTGAAGCTTCGGTGTATTTCAGTTGAGATGTAGGTCAGCGCTTCGAGAAGGCGGGTACGGCCCAACGGCCCCGCCACTGCCAGTGGCGGGTATTGCGACGCAATCCAGTCGAGGACGGCGATATTTTCCGTCAGCGTTTCGCCGCTATCCAGCACGAGGGCTGGAACATAGCCCTTGCGCGTGACGGTAGTGAAATCATCCCCGGAGCCTGTCCGTTTGGTCTTGAGGTTCACACTTTCGCGCTCGAAGGAAACACCGGCCTCTTCCAGAGCGATGTGGTCCGCCAGGCTGCAGGCGAGAGGGCTGTAGTAGAGTTTCACCGCTTTTCCCTTTTCTGAACCCGATTGAATCCCGCAACTGGTCGTCGCCGAGCGGAAAACCTGCCCCGCGCCACGCGAGACAACCGCTCCAGAAACTCGCACTTGGCGGAGACGACGACTACGACACCGACAGCTAGACGTGCCTATGCCGAGGTATGGTCGGACTGAAGTTCGGGATCGCCGTGCGCAATGCCGGGACGTATGCCAGCTCAGCGGCCAACGGTTATCTGGAGGAATCCAGAACCTTCCATAATGGCATCATCGCCGGCCCGGCCAGTCCTTCGCTCAGGAAATCCTAAACGAAAGTATTGGACGCACGTGCCGTTGGCACGATGGCTCACACCCGGCCACGGCCGGCATATTCCGCGCGGCACGAGCAGACTGGAAACGCGAAAGCCGTGGTCTGACTTTTGCTCGATTGCCACCAACGCGATGACGCAGCTTCCGACAATAGGAGTCGCCATCATGGCCGACCTTTCCGAAACCTCCACAGCCGAGCACACATTGCGCGTCGAGGCGCCCGCCGCGATCGAGGTCGACGTCTCCTCGCTGACGCCGGGAACGTCGCTGATCGTCGACTGGCACGGCAAGCCGGTTGTCGTGCGCAACCGCACCGAAAAAGAGAGGAAGGACGGCCAGGCAGTCAGTCTCGCCGAGCTCAAGGATCCAATTGCCCGCAACGCCAACCTGCCGGCCGACGCGCCGGCAACCGACGCCAACCGGACCACGCCGGGCAAGGAAGCCTGGATGGTGATGGTCCAGGTCTGCACCCATCTTGGCTGCA
>NZ_JAMYSQ010000013.1:7500-171640 GCF_040321995.1 Mesorhizobium sp. M0207 | reverse complement strand
GCCGCCGATGCTGCCAAAGTTCCCATCAGCCATCGCATCAAGAAATGCGCCTGGAACGACGACTATCTCATCAATGCCATCACTCATATGCGATAGCCCTGCCACGAGAGGGGGGAGATGTCGCCGAAGGCGACAGAGGGGGTCGCCTCGGCTGGCGCAACGCCTTGTGGGACGAAAGAAAGGGTTGGCGCTTCACGCGCGGCAACCCGCTCTGGCCTGCCGGCCATCTTCCCCTCAAGGGGGGAGATTATCCCGCTCAGCCGCTTTCGCCAGAACGAGCTAAGTCGAGACTCAGCCGATCCCGCGCTCGACCAGGAAGCGGTGGCCACCTGACATCGCCGTTGTCTCGACCAGTCGATGGCCGCTCTCGGCGCAGAAGGCGGGAATGTCGATGACGGCGAGCGGGTCGGTGGTTTCGAGCCACAGGCGGCTGCCCGGCTGCATTGCGGCCAGGCGCTTTTTTGCCTTGAGCACGGGCAACGGGCAGTTCAGGCCTTTGAGGTCGTAGACGGCGGCGGGGCTAGCTGAGGGCCTGTGTTCCTGGCCCCCATCGTCTTGCTCAAGCATGAAGTTCAGCCGCCAAACATGCCGAGCAGCTTCTTCTTCAGCCTTGTCGCCGTGCTTTCGGCGTCCGCAGCCTGCGTTTCGGCGACCGGAACGGCCTCCGCGGATGGCGCGACGGTTGCGGTCGCGACAGGCGCTTCGGCTGCCGACTTGGCAGCATCCTTTTCGGCCAATGCCTGCGCCTTGGCGGCTTCCTTCTCGGCCAAGGCCTGTGCCTTGGCTGCCGCTTTCGCTGCCTTCGCCGCTTCTATCGCGGCAAGCCGCTGTTCCTCGGCCTTCTGCTTGGCAGCCTTTTCGGCGTCGAGCGCTGCCATCTTGCGGCCCGCCGGCGAATCGATGCGGCCCATGCGCGCCGTTTCGGCCACCGTGCCGTCCGGGTTGAGCGAGGGCGGCTCGATCGGAACGCGTTCGCCGCGGGCACGCCGCTTCGACCAGTCGGAAACGATGCTGGCTTCCTTGATCCCGGCGATGGTTGGCTTGGGCGCCGGCACGCTGGCCTTTATGGCGCCGTTGAAGGCCGCCTCATAGGTGCTTTGATAGGCGTTGATGGCGCTCTTCAGCGAATCGGGCTGGGTGGTCGGAGGGCAAGGGCCGGTCGGATTGAAGGTCGAGCCGTCGGCCGCAACCTGGTTGAACACGTAGCGCTTCTCGCAGACGTCGACTTTCGGCGGCACCTTGGTGACCTCGAAATTGTCGTAGCCAACCTTCAGCATCTTCCAGAATTCGTAGTTCGGGTCGTTGCGATAGCGCGCCATGTTGGCGGCGGTCATGCGGAACGGAAAAGCCTGGATCTGAAACTCGGTCTGGCCGCCCTGGAAGGCGTCGCGGCCGAAAGCGTAGATCTGCTCGATCTGGGCGTCGGTCATCGAATAGCAGCCCGACGACGAGCAGGCGCCATGGACCATCAGGTTGGAACCGGTGCGGCCATTGGCGCGGTCATAGGCGTTCGGGTAGCCGATATTGAAGGACAGGTGGTAATTCGACCGCGGGTTCATCTGTGCCGGGCGGACCGTGTAAAAGCCTTCCGGCGCCTGGCGGTCGCCTTCGGTGAATTTCGGGCCGAGCTTGCCCGACCATTTGCAGATGTCGTAGCTGGCGACCAGGTCGTAGCGGCCGTTGGTCTTGGCCTTCCAGATTTCGAGCTTGCCTTCTTCCTTGAAGATGCGGGCCATCACCGAGGAGGTGCGGACCATGCCCTTGGCTTTCATTTCGGCCAGGACTTTGTCCGGCAGCGGCTTGTTGGCTTGCGGCGCAAAATCCTTCATCGAAGCGTCATTGCAGCCGGCGACGCCGATCGCAGCGATCAGAACTCCGGTGCGGGCAAGCTTGGCAAACATGGATATGGCTATCGTCTCATCTCTGCGCCGCGGATGCCGCAGCTGCTAAACCGACCGCTGACGGACCTTAAGCCCGTTAACCTTGAAAATTCCTTACCGCAAGTATGCGGCGCGTCCCCTTGCGTTAAGCTCACTGAGCCGAATGCGGCGGCATTTTTGTGGCGAAACTGGTTCACGCCGCCACATTTCAGGCCGCGTGCCTGCGTTGGTTACAGATTGCGGCCCATCGCCAGGTATTTCTCGCGGCGATGCTCGCGGAAGTCGGTGTTGGCGCCGGAGAATTCCTTCATCGTCCTGGCGATGAGGTCGCCGGTGGCGGCGATCACCGTTTCGGGGGCGCGATGGGCACCGCCGAGCGGCTCGGCGATGATCGCGTCGATGATCTTCAGCTCCAGCAGGTCCTGCGCCGTGATCTTCATATTGGTCGCAGCATCCTTGGACCGCGTGGTATCGCGCCACAGGATCGAGGCGGCGCCTTCCGGCGAGATCACCGAATAGATGGCGTGTTCGAGCATGTAGACGCGGTTGGCGGTGGCGATCGCTATGGCGCCGCCCGAGCCGCCTTCGCCGATCACCACCGAGATCGACGGCACCTTCAGGCCAAGGCAGGCCGAGGTCGAGCGGGCGATGGCTTCCGCCTGGCCGCGCTCTTCGGCGTTGACGCCGGGATAGGCGCCGGCCGTGTCGACCAGCGTCAGCAGCGGGATCTGGAAGCGGTCGGCGAGTTCCATCAGCCGCACCGCCTTGCGGTAGC
This sequence comes from Mesorhizobium sp. M0207, assembly GCF_040321995.1. NCBI lineage: Bacteria > Pseudomonadati > Pseudomonadota > Alphaproteobacteria > Hyphomicrobiales > Phyllobacteriaceae > Mesorhizobium > Mesorhizobium sp. M0207. The sequence goes on along the minus strand of NZ_JAMYSQ010000013.1, from coordinate 168,985 downwards.
CCTCCGGCCGCACCGAGCCGAAATTATGCTTCAGCCGGCTTGCCGTATCGGAACCCTTCTCCTGGCCGATGATCGCCACCGGCTCGCCACGGAAGCGGGCGAAGCCGCCGACGATCGCCTGGTCTTCGCCGAAATTGCGGTCGCCGGCGAGCGGCGTGAAATCGGTAAGCAGGCCCTTGATGTAGTCGATGCAATGCGGCCTGTCCGGATGGCGCGCCACCTGCACCTTCTGCCACGGCGTCAGCGCTTTGTAGGCGTCGCGCAGCGCATCGCGCGAGCGCTTCTCGAGACGGGCGATCTCATCGCCGACATCGACCGCCTCGCCGTTCTCGGCAAGCTTCTTCAGCTCAAGGATCTTGCCTTCGAGATCCTGCACAGGCTTTTCGAAATCGAGGTAATTGTACATTCTTGGGCGAACCGGCAAGTCGGAAGGCAATGACTGACGCAAGCCCGAAAATGCAGGCTGGGCGCGGTGGAGCGTCGTTCTCACATAGCGACATGACGCCTAGTCGGCAAGCGGATGATGATCGTTGACCAGACGCACCAGCCGCTCCTCCAGCACATGCGTGTATATCTGCGTCGTTGAAATATCGGCATGGCCGAGCAGCTGCTGCACGGCCCTGAGATCGGCGCCGTTCTGCAAGAGATGGCTGGCGAAAGCATGGCGCAGCACATGCGGCGATATCTTCGCCGCGGCAATGCCGGCCCGCGCGGCAAGCCCTTTCAGCTCGCGGGCAAAGACCTGTCTCGAGAGATAGCCGCTGTCGGCGGCGGCCGGAAACAGGAACGGGCTGTCGGCAAGAGCCGGCACCGCCGCCCGGGCGGCAAGCCAGGTCCGCATCGCCGTGCGCGCCTTGGCCGACAGCGGCACCATGCGTTCCTTGTTGCCCTTGCCGCGCACCATGAAGAAGCGGTCGTCGCGCTGCGCCACCGTCACGGGGAGGCCGACCAGCTCCGAAACGCGCAAGCCGGTGGCGTAGAGCACCTCGACCAGCGCGTGCAGGCGCAGCGCCGCCAGGCTGTCGCCGTCATGCAGGGAGGGGTCCATTGCCTCCTGCGCGGCACGGTCGAGCAGCCGGCCGGTATCGGCCTCGCTCATCGTCTTCGGCAGCGGCCGGCCTTTCCTCGGACTGTCCAGCGTGCCGGTCGGATCGTCGCCGCGCAGGCCCTCGGCATAGAGGAACTTGAAGAACTGCCGGATCGCCGACAATTTGCGCGCCTGCGAGGTGGCGGCAAAGCCGCGCGCGGCGATGTCGTCGAGATAGGCACGGATATCGGCGCTGGTGGCAGCGGCAAGCCCACCGCCGATCCCGGCGGAAGCGTCTTCGAGGTCGCGGCGATAGGAGGAAAGCGTGTTTTCGGCGGCGCCGCGCTCGGCGCTCATCATCTCCAGGAACGCTTCGATGCGAGCGGCGCTGTTCATTTTTTGGGATTGAGCTTTTCCGGAGGGATGCGCACGCTCATTTCCGCCTTCCTCGGCTCGACGAACATGACCAGGGCGAACATCGCGCCATAGACAATGCCGGCCAGAATCGCGAGCGTCACGACAAAGCGAAACAGTGTTGGCATTAATTTTCGCCCGTCGTCTTATTCTGCATTTCCAACCCTGTGCCCTTATGAGACGCCAATCCGGCCAATTCAAGGGTGAAGCCCATAGTCCCGGTTGCGCCGCGCTTGACGCAAACAGGCTTTTGATGTCGATACGCCGCCAAAGAGGCCCTAGAAGCATGAACGCGCTACCAGCAAATCCTCCGGGCGAGAGCCATGCCGCGCTGCTCGGCCGGCTGGGCGGCCGTTCCATCGTCTTTGTCGGGCTGATGGGCGCCGGCAAGACCGCGATCGGCCGCAAGGTGGCGGCGATGCTGGCACTGCCCTTCATCGACAGCGACCAGGAGATCGAAAGCGTCTCGCGCATGAGCGTCCCGGACCTGTTCGAGCGCTATGGCGAGGCGGAGTTCCGGGCACTGGAGCAGCGCGTCATCCTGCGTGTGCTGGAGCACGGGCCGCAGGTGCTGTCGACCGGCGGCGGTGCCTTCATGAACGCGCAGACGCGCGAGGCGATCGCCAGCCATGGCGTTTCGGTTTGGCTGAAGGCCGAGATCGACCTGTTGATGGAGCGCGTTTCCAAGAAACAGAACCGGCCGCTGCTGAAAAGCGCCGATCCGCGCGCCGTGCTTGAACGGCTGATGGCGGAACGCTACCCGGTTTATGCCGCGGCCGATGTCGTCGTGCCGACCCGCGACGACCGCAAGGAGATCATTGCCGCCGAAGTGGTGGACGCGCTGCGCGGCCATCTTGGCGTTGCCGGCATCGACGAGGTGCGGTCGTGAGCGCTGATGCAACGGTCACTGTCGAAGTCGGGCTTGGCGAGCGTGCCTACGATATCTTGATCGGCCCCGGCCTGCTGTCACGCGCCGGCGCCGAGATCTCGCGCCGTCTGCCGGGAACGCGGGCGGCGGTCGTCACCGACGAAAACGTCGCTAGCGCGCATCTCGCAGCGCTTGCGGCCGGCCTGGCAAGCGGTGGCATCCAACATGCCGTCATCACGCTGCCGCCAGGCGAAAAGACCAAGAGCTTTGCGCATCTCGAGGAGGTGGTCGACGGCGTGCTGGCCGCCAAGCTGGAGCGCGGCGATGTCGTCATCGCGCTCGGCGGCGGCGTCATCGGCGACCTGGCCGGCTTCGCCGCCGGCATCGCGCGGCGCGGCATGAACTTCGTGCAGGTTCCGACCTCGCTGCTGGCGCAGGTCGATTCCTCCGTCGGCGGCAAGACCGGCATCAACAGCAAGCGCGGCAAGAACCTCGTCGGGGTATTCCACCAGCCGAAGCTGGTGCTGGCCGACACCGAAGTGCTCGACACGCTGCCGATCCGCGAGTTTCGCGCCGGCTATGCCGAACTGGCCAAATATGGGCTGATCGACCGGCCCGAGTTTTTCGCCTGGCTGGAAGAAAACTGGCGTCAAGTGTTTGCCGGCGGGCCGGAGCGGGCTGCGGCCATCGCCGAGGCCTGTCGTGCCAAGGCCGACGTCGTTGCCCGCGACGAGTTCGAGACCGGCGACCGCGCGTTGCTCAATCTCGGCCACACCTTCGGTCATGCGCTGGAGGCGGCAACCGGCTATGACGGCGCAAGGCTCGTGCATGGCGAGGGCGTCGCCATCGGCATGGCGCTGGCGCACCGCTTTTCGTCAAGGCTCAATTTGGCGAGCCCCGACGACGCTGCGCGTGTCGAGGCGCATCTTCGCGCCGTCGGTCTGCCCTGGCGGATGGCCGACATTCCAGGCGAACTGCCCGACGCCGAGACGCTGTTCTCCTTCATCACCCAGGACAAGAAGGTGTCGCGCGGCGCGCTGACCTTCATCCTGACGCGCGGCGTCGGACAGGCCTTCATCGCCAGGGATGTGCCGGCCTCGGAAGTGCTGGCGTTCCTCCGGGAGAACCATCCGGGTCGGCAGGAAAGCCGGCCGGGATGAGCCAGGCCGGCTGGATCGCGGCTGCCGTGCTCGCCGGCCTCGGCGTGCTGGGCTTCGTCTTGCGCCGGCGCCTGCTTGCCGCCTTCGGCTACGAGCTGCAACGCATGGAGCCGCAGCGCTCTGCGCGCGAGGAACTGCGCGGCGCCGTCGACGATTTCCGCCGCGACGGCCAGGTGGTGCGCGAGGACCGCGCCCGCATCGGCGGCCTGTTCGACCTCGAGGAGCTCGAAGTGTCGGACGTCATGGTCCACCGCACCAATATGCGCTCCGTCAACGCCGACGACCCGCCCGAAGCGGTGGTGCGCGAGATCCTGCAGAGCCCGCACACCCGCATGCCGTTATGGAAGGGTTCGCTCGACAACATTGTCGGCGTGCTGCACGCGAAGGATCTGCTGCGCGCGCTGAACGAGGTCGGCAACGATTTTTCCAGGATCGACGTGATGAAGATCGCGTCGAAACCGTGGTTCGTGCCCGACACCACGACGCTTCAGGAGCAGCTCAATGCCTTCCTGCGCCGCAAGGCGCATTTCGCCATCGTCGTCGACGAATATGGCGAGGTCGAAGGGCTGGTGACGCTGGAGGACATCATCGAGGAGATCGTCGGCGAGATCGCCGACGAGCACGACATCGACATCCAGGGCGTCAAGCAGGAGGCCGACGGCTCCGTCGTCGTCGACGGCACGGTGCCGATCCGCGACCTTAATCGGGCGCTCGACTGGAACCTGCCGGACGAGGAAGCCACCACCATCGCCGGCCTTGTCATCCACGAGGCGCAGTCGATCCCGGACGAAAAGCAGGCCTTTACGTTTCACGGCAAGCGCTTCGTCGTCATGAAGCGCGACAAGAACCGTATCGCGCGGCTGAGGATCAAGCCGGCGATGCTTGGAGAATGACAGTGCGCACCTTGTGGCAGCCGTGGGCAGTCAGGCGTTGATGAAGATCGATCGGCGAAGCCTGCTTCTGGCGTCGATGGCGGCGCTGCTGCCGGGACAGGCTGCGGCGGCATTGCGGCTGCGTTCGCCGTCGCCCGAAACCTTCGACTATGGGCCGGCCAAGCTCGACATTTATTCCCGCGACGGCGCAAGCGGCCTGCCGGTCGTCTTTTTCGTCCATGGCGGCGCCTGGCGAGTCGGCAACCGCGGCAACGTCAATGCCAAGCCGCAATTCCTGCTCGACAATGGCTTCGGCTTCGTCTCGATCGACTACCGGATGCTGCCCAAGGCCGACGTCGCCACCCAGGCGGCAGATGTCGAACTGGCCTATCGTTACGTCCGCGCCAACATCGCCAGGCATGGCGGCGATCCGGACCGGATCGTCGCCATGGGCCATTCGGCCGGCTGCCATCTCGTCGCATTGACCGGGCTGCGCGGCGGCCTGCCCGGCGTCGCGGCGCTGGTTCTCGACGACACCAGGGCCTACGATCTGGAGGCGCTGGCCAGAAGCGGCGGCATGGCAGGGGTCTATGCCCGCGCCTTTCCCGATCCGGCGCAGTGGCGCGCGCTGTCGCCTGTCACCTACGTCGAAGGCCGCAAGCACCCGCCGACCTTCATCGCCCATTCGCGCGCGAAAGCCCGCGCGGCGGATGCGCAGGCCTTCGCCGGGCGTCTGCGCGCCACCGGAACCAGGGTCACGCTGTTCGACGGCAGCGCCTATTCGCACATGTCGATCAATCGCGACTTCGGCACCGAGGGCGATGCATTGACCGCCGCGGTGATGGCTTTCCTGAGGGCGAGCCTCGGCTGAAATTACCAGCGGGTCTTTTCGCCGGGCGCCGCCGGCTCGATCGCCAGGGCGTGCACGCCGGATTTCAATTCCTCGGCCAGCAATGTGTTGACGGCGCGGTGACGTTCGACGCGGCTCATGCCGGCAAAGGCTGGCGCGACGATGCGGACGCGAAAATGCGTCTCGCCGGTGCCGTCGAAGGTGGCGTGATGGCCGGAATCCACATGATGATGCCCGGCATGGAGATGGCTTTCGTTGATGACGGCCAGCCGTTCCGGCGAAAACGCCTTTTTCAGCTTGTCTTCCATCGTTGCCTGTATGGACATCGCCGCTTCCCTTCACCACATCTATGTCATCGCACAAAATTCGCAATTCGCCGGTTTTATGCCGCGATTCAGCGGTTAGGGCGATCATCGCGAAAATGTCAATTCTTGTTTCGCATCCGCGAACAGCCCATAAATGGGTGAGATGAAGCCGTACCCAAAATATTTCGAGAAGATTCGTATCCGCCCGGAGAAGGACGCGGAGCTGAAGTCGCGTTCGCCGATCTGCCAGTGGGATGGCTGCAAGGAGGCCGGTACCCACCGTGCCCCGGTCGGACGGATGAAGGAAGGCGAGTATTTCCAGTTCTGCTTCGACCATGTGCGCGAGTACAACAAAGGCTTCAATTATTTCTCGGGCGTTCCCGACACCGAGATCGCCCGCTTCCAGAAGGAAGCCATGACCGGCCACCGGCCGACCTGGAAAATGGGCGTCAACGGCGCATCGACCCGCTCCTCGCCGGACTTTGCCCAGGCGCGCTCCGGTCGCGCCGGCTACTACAATCGCATGCGCGATCCGTTCGACCTGTTCAAAGGCCCGAAGGACCCGCGCGAAGCACGCGAGCGCAAGGCCAAGCCGCTTGAGGCCAAGGCACTGGAAACGCTTGGCCTTGATACAAAGGCAACTGGCAAGGATATCAAGGCGCGCTATAAGGAACTTGTGAAACGCCACCATCCGGATGCGAATGGCGGCGACAGAGGTTCGGAAGACCGGTTCCGCGATGTGCTCCAGGCGTATCGCGTGCTCAAGCAGGCAGGTTTGTGCTGAGCGACCTTACGGTTCGTGTCGTTTTCCAACTTTCATAAGGTTGGAAAAGGCTCTAAGACCGCCCCCGAACAAAATCGATTGCCGGCGAAACGCGGCGTTTCGCTTGTGGAGACGTTGATAGAGATGAACAAGGTCGATCGCGACATCGCCAACCTGCCCGACACCACGGTGTCGGTGAAGGAGACATTCGGCTTCGACTCCAAGATGGTGGTGCCGGCCTATGCGGTGACGAGCGAGCATGTCCCCGACATCGACCCGGACTACCTGTTCGACAAGAACACGACCATGGCGATCCTCGCCGGCTTTGCCTACAACCGTCGGGTCATGGTGTCGGGCTATCACGGGACCGGCAAGTCGACGCATATCGAGCAGGTCGCCGCCCGGCTCAACTGGCCTTGCGTGCGCGTCAACCTCGACAGCCATGTCAGCCGTATCGACCTCGTCGGCAAGGACGCCATCGTCGTCAAGGACGGGCTGCAGATCACCGAGTTCCGCGACGGCATCCTGCCCTGGGCCTACCAGCACAATGTCGCGCTGTGCTTCGACGAGTACGATGCCGGCCGCCCGGACGTGATGTTCGTCATCCAGCGCGTGCTGGAATCGTCGGGCCGGCTGACGCTGCTCGACCAGAGCCGGGTCATCCGCCCGCACCCGGCCTTCCGGCTGTTTTCGACCGCCAACACGGTTGGGCTGGGCGACACCACCGGCCTCTATCATGGCACCCAGCAGATCAACCAGGCGCAGATGGACCGCTGGTCGATCGTCACCACGCTGAACTACCTGCCGCACGACAATGAAGTGAACATCGTGCTGGCCAAGGCCAAGCATTACCGCGACGGCAAGGGCAAGGAGATCGTCAACAAGATGGTGCGTGTCGCCGACATGACGCGCTCGGCCTTCATCAACGGCGATCTGTCGACGGTGATGAGCCCGCGTACGGTTATCACCTGGGCCGAGAATGCCGAGATCTTCGGCAATATCGGCATGGCGTTCCGGCTGACCTTCCTCAACAAATGCGACGAGCTCGAACGCTCGCTGGTGGCCGAGTTCTACCAACGCGCCTTCGGCGAGGATCTGCCGGAATCGGCGGCGAATGTGGTGCTGGGCTAAGCAGAGTCTCGATGGCGGGTCCGGGCGACAACACGCGAAACAAATCCAAGACCGGCGCTGAGAACGACAGCTTCAAGCGCGCCGTCACCGTCTGCATGCGCGCCATCGCCGGCGACAAGGATCTCGAGGTCGGTTTCGCCAAGGATCGGCCGGCGCTGGCCGGCAGCCGCGCCCGGCTGCCGGAACTGCCGAAGAAAGCGTCGAAGGCGGACATCGCCATCACCCGCGGGCTCGGCGATTCCATGGCGCTGAAGCGCGCCTGCCACGATTCGCGCATCCACACCAGGCTGGCCCCGGAAGGCAAACAGGCCCGCGCCATCTATGACGCGGTCGAGCAGGCCCGGGTGGAGGCGATCGGCAGCCGCGCCATGCAGGGCGTCGCCGACAATATCGGCTCGATGCTCGAGGACAAATACGCCAGGGCCAACCTCGTCGACGTCAAGGACAAGGCCGACGCGCCGATCGAGGAAGCGCTGGCGCTGATGGTGCGCGAAAAGCTGACCGGCCGCACTGTGCCGAAGAGCGGCGAACGGCTGGTCGATCTCTGGCGCCCCTGGGTCGAGGAAAAAGCCAGTGCCGATCTGGACGGGCTGTCGGCAAAGCTCGACGACCAGCAGGCGTTCGCCCGCGTCGTGCGCGAGATGCTCGCCTCCATGGAAATGGCGGAGGAGCTCGGCGACGACCAGGAGACGGAAGACTCCGAGGACAACGACGAAAACCAGCCGCAAGGCGAGGAGCAGAGCGAGGAGGGCGGCGAAGACGATTCGGGCTCCGAGCAGTCGCAGTCCGAGGATACAGAGGCATCGTCGGACGACGAGCAATCGGCCGAGACGGAAGCCTCCGACGCCACCGCCGAGGATCTCTCCGACGATGACGACGCCGATGCGGAGACGCCCGGCGAGGCGCGCCGCAACGACAATCCCTTCACCAATCTGCCGAAAGAGATCGACTACAAGGTCTTCACCACGGCCTTCGACGAGACCGTTGGTGCGGAGGAACTGTGCGAGGAGGAGGAGCTCGACCGACTGCGCGCCTTCCTCGACAAGCAGCTCGCCAACCTTTCCGGCGTCGTCGGGCGGCTGGCCAACCGGCTGCAGCGCCGCCTGATGGCGCAGCAGAACCGCTCCTGGGATTTCGACCTCGAAGAAGGCTATCTCGATCCGGCACGGCTGGTGCGCGTCGTCATCGACCCGATGCAGCCTCTGTCCTTCAAGCAGGAGCGCGATACCAAATTCCGCGACACGGTGGTGTCGCTGGTGCTCGACAATTCGGGTTCAATGCGCGGCCGGCCGATCACGGTCGCCGCGACCTGCGCCGACATCCTGGCGCGCACGCTGGAACGCTGCGGCGTCTCGGTCGAAATCCTCGGCTTCACCACCCGCGCCTGGAAGGGCGGGCAGGCGCGCGAGAAATGGCTGAAGGAAGGCAAACCGCCGAACCCCGGCCGGCTCAACGATCTGCGCCACATCATCTACAAATCCGCCGACCATCCGTGGCGGCGGGCGCGCCGCAATCTCGGCCTGATGATGCGCGAGGGCCTGCTCAAGGAAAACATCGACGGCGAGGCGCTGCTGTGGGCGCACAACCGGCTGATCGCGCGGCCGGAGCAGCGCAAGATCCTGATGATGATCTCCGACGGCGCGCCGGTCGACGATTCGACGCTGTCGGTCAACCCCGGCAATTATCTCGAGCGGCATCTGCGGGCCATCATCGAACTCATCGAGACGCGCTCTCCGGTCGAGCTTTTGGCCATCGGCATCGGCCACGACGTCACCCGCTACTATCGCCGCGCCGTCACCATCGTCGATGCCGAAGAACTGGCCGGCGCCATGACCGAGCAGCTGGCCTCGCTGTTCGCCGAGGAAACCGTGCGCGACACGCGGCGCGGCGGCATGCGGCGCGCCGGATGATTTTTTCCCGCGGCGGCTTTTGGCAGAAGCTTTTGGCCGCCATTGCGTTGTTAGGCATCAGTTTGGCGCCAGCTGTCGCTGCCGGCCCGGCCTCGGTCGAGCCGGCCGAAATCACGGCACGGCCGATCAGCGAATTCCACATCGGCCGGCCGGACAAACAGTTCGGGCCGCTCGAATTCATCGGCGGGCTCGAAATGACCTCGTCGACGCGCGATTTCGGCGCGCTGTCGGCACTTCGGTTCCTCGAGCCCGGCAGCGATTTCATCGGCGTCGCCGACACCGGCTTCTGGTTCTTCGGCACCCTCGTCCACGATGCCGAGAAGCGGCCTTCCGGCATCCAGAATTTTCGCATGCAGCAGATGGTCGATTCGGCCGGTCAGCCGATCGACGAGAAATGGGCGGTCGATGCCGAAGGCCTCGCGGTCAAGGACGGCATTGCCACGGTCGGTTTCGAGGGCGATCACCGTATCGCAGAGTTCAAGATCGATCCGGACGGCATGAAGGCGCCGTTCAGGCAATTGGGCTTCCTGATTCCAGCCTGGGAACTTCGCCGCAATCGCGGCTTTGAGACCGTCACCCGCGCCAACCCCAACGGGCAGCACGCGGGCGGACTGGTCGTGGTGTCGGAAAAGAGCCTCGACAAGGCCGGCAACATCTTTGCCGCGATCATCGAAGGGCCGCACAAGGGCGTCTTCACCGTCAAGCGCAATGGCGATTTCGACATCACCGACGGCGCCTTCCTGCCGGACGGCGACCTGTTGCTTCTGGAGCGCAGTTTTTCGATGGCCGGCGGCGTCAAGATGCGGCTGCGGCGCATCTATGGCGAAGGCGTCGAGAAGGGCGCCGTCGCCGACGGGCCGGTGCTGCTCGAAGCCGACATGGGCTACCAGATCGACAACATGGAAGCGCTCGACGTCTGGACCCGCGACGATGGCGCGCTGATCGTGTCGCTGATGTCCGATGACAACCACTCGATCCTGCAGCGCAATCTTTACCTGGAATTTGTGCTGCACGAGGATTGACGCGCGACAGGCCTGCTGGCCGACAGCATCGCTGGCATTTCCGCGCCGTTTTGCAGCGGAGGCAATTTCCCCTGGCAATGACCCGCGTCGCGGGTTTTCCAGCCGGCTCTCACCATCTGAAAAAATACTTTAGTCGTGACTTGACAATTTGCGTCATCGGCGAAATACTCAAGTCCATGCTTAAGTATTCCGAGATCGACAGTATCCTGCGGGCTCTTGCCGAGCCGACGCGCCGGGCAATCCTGGAAAGGCTGAGCCGCGGGCCGGCCACCGTCAGCCAGTTGGCGGAGCCGTTCGGCATGACCTTCGCCGCCGTACTCCAGCATCTCCAGGCGCTGGAAGCGTGCGGGCTGATCCGCAGCGAGAAGGTCGGACGCGTGCGCACCTGCCGGATCGAGCCCGGCGGGCTGGCCCCGCTCGCCGACTGGATCGCCGCGCGCCGTACACTGGCCGAACGCCAGCTCGACCGTCTCGGCCAGATCCTGGCGGAGACTGATCAACCGAACGCAACACTCCACGACCAGGAAAAGGACGACAAGAAATGAACCAGATTGGCCCGGTTAACGACGAGCACTCCGTCATCCATTCGACCTTCACGATCGAGCGGACCTATCCGCAATCGCCCGAGAGCGTCTTCTTCGCCTTTGCCGACAAGGCGACGGTGCGGCGCTGGCGTGTCGAAGGCGACGGCTTCACCATCGCCGAATTCACCTTCGATTTCCGTGTCGGCGGCAGCGAGGTTTCGCGGTTCAGCTACCAGGGCGGCCCGGAGATCAGGCTCGATGCGCAGTTCCAGGACATCATCCCTGACCGGCGCATCGTATTTTCATACCGGATGGCGGTCGGGGCGCAGCCGCTGTCGGCGTCGCTCACCACGGTCGAGCTTGCACCTTCCGGCGAGGGCACCCGCCTGACCTATACCGAACAGGGTGCGTTCTTCGATGGCGTCGATTCAGCGCAAGGGCGCGAGGAGGGCACACGCGGGCTGCTGCAGGCGCTCGCCGCCGAGCTTCAGAAGGCGAAGTAGAGGTTCGTCGGCGTGGCGGGCGGCGACCACAAGGCCCGCCCGGATTGCGAGGTGGCCTATTGCCCCTTGGTCGCGAGCCAGACGATGTGCCGGGCGCCGCGCTTGCCGTGAGCCCGCACCTTGACCTCCTCGACCGTGAAGCCGCCCTGCTTGAGCCTTCGGGTGAAACCTGCGTCAGGGCCCTGCGACCAGACCGCCAGCACACCGCCGGGCTTGAGAGCTGCTCTCGCGCTGATCAGGCCGGCTGCGCCGTAGAGCGCATCGTTGGCCTTGTAGACGATGCCCTCGGGGCCGTTGTCGACGTCGAGCAGGATCGCGTCCCAGGCCGAAGCTTGCGATCGGATGAGCTGACCGACATCGGCCTCGCGAATGCCGACACGCCGGTCGTCAAGGCAACCGTCGAAAACTTCGGCCATCGGGCCGCGCGCCCACGCCACGACCGCCGGCACCAATTCGGCAACGGTGACCTGCGCATCGTCGCCGAGCTCGGCCAGCGCCGCGCGCAAGGTAAAGCCCATGCCGAGGCCGCCGATCAGGATGTTCGGGGTCCGGCGGCCGGCAATCCTTTGGCAGGACAGTTTCGCCAGCGCCTCTTCGGAACCGCTGAGCCGGCTGTTCATCAGCTCGTTGGCGCCAAGCATGATCGAGAATTCGCCGCCGCGCCGCTTCAGGCGGAGTTCCTGTCCGCCGTCAGGCGTTTTTGCCGAGTCCAGTTGAAGCCAGGGGATCATGCTCGATAGTCTTTGAGCATGATCTTGTCCGAAAACCGGTTCCCACTTTTCGCTAACGCGGACCTTTGGTTCGGGATCATGCTGCCAGTGCCGGTTGGCTCCAGCGGGCGGCAAGCAGCCGGTAGGGGATCAGCGCCACCACCGCTATGACCAGCTTGACGCCGAGATCGCCGAGCGCCCAGGAAATCCAGCGCATCGTCTCGACCGGCAGCACGCCCATCAGCGGCGCGGTTTCCAGCGCAAAGCCGTCGTTGGGCCCGGCGAAGGCGAACGCCGCCGCGAAGGCGACGGTGAAAAACACCACCGTATCGAAAACGGAGCCGACCAGCGTGCCGACGATCGGCGCGCGCCACCAGCTCTGCCGGCGCAGCCGGTTGAATACGGTGACGTCGAGCAACTGCGCGGTGAGGAAGGCGGCGCCCGAGGCAGCGGCAATGCGCACCAGCCGGTCGGCGGCGGTCTCGAATTCGATCAGGCCGTGGCGAAACAGCAGCGGTGGGATGACGATCGAGCAGATCACCGCTGTCATGAAGCCGACAAAGACGATCCTGCGCGCCACCGCCGGCCCATAGCGGCGGTTGGCGAGATCGGTGACCAGGAAGGAGAACGGATAGGTGAAGGCGCCCCAGGTCAGGATGTCGGCCAGCGACAGCCCGCCGATTGAACCTTGCATCGGGAACTGCACGAGGATGTTCGAGGCCACGACGACGAGCGCCATGGCCGCCACGAAGGGCAGGTACCGCGAGAGGAAAATCATTTTTTTATCCTGGGTAATGGAACCAGCGGAACGCGATCCGGAGTTCGGACCACGCCCTGGAAGGCGGCTGCCGCCGAAAAACTCAGGCGGCCGGCTGCTCGGCGATCTTCTTGGCGATCTGCTTCTTCAACAGGCGGGCGCGCTGCGACAATTCCTTGGCATCGGCCTTGGCCAGGAAGGCGTCGAGGCCGCCGCGATGCTCGACCGAACGCAATGCGTTGGCCGAAATGCGCAGGCGCACGTTCTGGTTCAGCGCTTCCGAGATCAGCGTCACATTGACGAGATTGGGCAGGAAGCGACGCTTGGTCTTGTTGTTGGCGTGGCTCACATTGTTGCCGGACATGACTGCCTTGGCAGTGAGTTCGCAGGTGCGGGACATGGTTCTAACCTTCGGTTCTCGGTCCTGGCCAAACATTCGACCCGCGCCGGGTGGCGCGCGGTTTCGGTCAGGCGGCCTCATGGAAAAAGTTGGCGTTCCATAGTTGCATTTCGCCGAGGCGTCAAGCTTGGGGTTGGTTAGTGCCAAGGGAATCAATCAAAAGATGACCGATGCCGGCGCTGCCCCTCATCCGCCTGCCGGCACCTTCCCCCGTATAGTGACGGGGAGAAGGGGCTGGGCCGCAGGCTCGGCGCTTTCTGCAACTCCGCAAATTGGCGAAACCGTTTGCAAGGCGACCTTCTCCCCGTCCCTATACGGGGAGAAGTGCCCGGCAGGGCGATGAGGGGCTGCGCAAACCTGTCGCGATTTTCCAGGTGGCCACATTTTGTTCTTGCTTTGTGCCGGCAGCTATGCTACTAATTTCGGTATGGTGCTAATTGGCTCCAACGACCCGCCCGTCGAGGCGGGTTTTTTATTTCTGGCCCTGGACCCTCCCCAGCGTTCCCTGCCGACGCCGCCTTTCACATTAAGGCCGGAATTCAGCCTATAAGCGGTCGCACAGGGACATGCCAGACCGGAGCCGCCCGTCCGGTCGACAATCAAGGACCCGCCATGCCTCGTTCTTTCCTCCATGCCCTGGTCGTGCTGTTGGCCGCCGCGTTGCCGACGACGGCTTCGGCCGAGCCGCAATCCTTCACGGGCGAATATTCGGTGTCGTTCCTCGGCCTCTCCGTGGCCAAGGCGAAATTCTCCAGCCATTACGAGGATGACACCTATTCGATCGAGGGCAGCGTTTCCGCCGCCGGGCTCGCCACTTTGTTCGACGATACGCGAGGCACGATCTCGTCGAAGGGCAAGATTTCGGGCAAGCAGTTGCAGCCGCAAGCGTTCCACGCCGACTACACGTCCGGCAAGAAGGCATCGATGATCGACATCCAGTTTGCCAACGGCGTCGTCACCTCGACCAAGGTCGTGCCTGAGCCGAAGAAGCGCAATCCCGAGAATTGGATACCGCTGGTCGGCAGCCATCTCGTATCGGTCCTCGATCCGATGGCCGCCACCGTCATCCATGCCGACAGCCTCGACCAGGTCTGCGGGCGCACGGTGAAGCTCTATGACGGCGAAATGCGTGCCGATCTGAAACTGACCTACGAGTCCAAAGGGTCGATCTCGGTGGCCGGCTACAAGGGCGATACGGTCACCTGCAGGCTGGGCTTCGAGCCGGTGGCCGGCTACCGCAAGAACCGCAAGGCGCTGAATTACCTGAAGAAACGCAGCCGCATCATGGTGACGTTTGCACCGGTCGGCCAAAGCGGCGTATATGCGCCGATCCGCGCCACGGTCAGCACGCAAATCGGCCCGTTGACGATCAGCGCGGAGCGGTTCGAAGCAAACGAATAGGCGTGATGGTGCGCCGCCAACGATGGGCAGGGGGCGACGGGTATGGCGCGCGCAACACTGATCGGCTTCTCCGCGGTCGCCATGTGGGCGCTGCTGGCGCTGCTTACGGATGCTTCGGGCGCCGTGCCGCCGTTCCTGCTTTCGGCAATCACCTTCACGATCGGCACTTGCGTCGGGCTGTTTGCCCGGCTGTTCATGCCGGCAGCCGATGGCGCCGCGAAGATACCGCGCCAGGTCGAAATACCACGCAAAGTCTGGGTGATCGGCATTGCCGGCCTGTTCGGCTACCACTTCTTCTACTCCACCGCGCTGCGCAATGCGCCGGCCGTCGAGGCCAGCCTGATCGCCTATCTGTGGCCGCTGCTGATCGTGCTGGGGTCGGCGCTGATGCCGGGCGAGCGGTTGGCCTGGAACCACGTCGCCGGCGCGCTGCTCGGCCTTGCCGGCACGGTCCTGATCGTCACCAAGGGCGGCGGCGGGCTTGCCTTCGATGCGCGTTATGCCTTCGGCTATGCAATGGCCGGCGTCTGCGCGGTGCTGTGGTCGTCCTATTCGCTGTTGTCGCGGCGCTTCCCGTCGGTGCCGACCAGCATCGTCACCTGGTTCTGCGCCGCCACCGCGGCGCTTTCGCTGGTCTGCCATCTGTTGCTGGAAGAGACGGTGCTGCCCAACGGCGCCGGCCAGTGGCTGGCCGTGCTCGGCCTCGGTCTGATGCCGGTGGGGGCGGCGTTCTATGCCTGGGACATCGGCGTCAAGCGCGGCAACATCCAGGTGCTGGGGGCGGCGAGCTATGCCGCGCCGCTGCTGTCCACCCTGGTGCTGATCGCCGCCGGCTTCGCCGAGCCGTCATGGCGCATCCTCGCCGCCTGCGTGCTGATCACCGGCGGCGCGGCACTGGCGGCGAAATCGCTGTTCCTGCGCAAGGGGGCCACGAGCGAGGCAAACGCATGATGCCGTTTCCCGGCGGCATCGATGCCAATGCCAATGCGACGCTGCTGTTTTCGCTGGCGGCGGCGGTGATTTACGCGTTCAGCCTCGGCATGCCGCCGCGCCTTTCGCGGTCGGCGGCAAGGACATTGGCGGTGGCGATGCTGGCGGTGCTGGTCGCGCAGCAGCGCGGCCCATGGCTGCTCGTCGCCGCGCTCGGCGTCAGTGCCGTCGGCGACGCCTTCCTGTCGCGCGACGGCGAGAAGGCATTTCTTGGCGGCGCGGCCAGTTTTCTTGCCGCGCATGTGCTTTACGTCGTGCTGTTCCTGCGTGCCGGCGGCGGCCTCGGGCTGCTCTCGGCCGAACCGTGGCGAGGAATTATTGCCCTGGCGATGGCCGTGTCGGTGTTGGCGATGATTTTCGCGCTCTGGCGCCGCGTCGGCCCGGCCTTGCGTTTGCCGATTGGCATCCATGCCGCGGCACTGCTTGCCATGGGCCTTGCGGCGCTCACCCTGAACAGCGTCGGGGTCATTGGCGGCATCGTCCTGCTCATGCTGTCCGACGGGCTGCACGCCGCGGAAAAGTTCCTGCTGCCCGCCATCTCGCCGCACCGCATTGGGGTGCGCCATGGGGTCTGGGCGCTGTACTACGCCGGCCAGCTGGCGATCACGCTGGGTTTCCTGCTGGGCTAGGGTGCCTAGGGCGTGCCCGGCAGCCAGCCTGGTTCGGCGAGTTCGAAGGCGGCGAAATCGAAACCCGGCGCCACGGTGCAGCCGACCAGGGTCCATTCGCCGAGGCTGCGCGCCGACTGCCACCAGCCTGCCGGCACGACGATCTGCGGCCGCTCGCCCGCGGCAAGCGCCGTACCGAGGATCTCCTCGATGACGGGACCGCCTTCTCGGTGTATCGATAGCGCCAGCGGCGCACCGTCATAGAAATGCCAGACCTCGGCCGCGTCCTTGACCCGGTGCCAGGCCGACAATTGGTCCTTCTCGAGGAGGAAATAGATCGCCGTCGAATGCCCGCGCGTGCCTGCCGTGCCGTCGCGAAAGGTCTCGGCATACCAGCCGCCTTCCGGATGCGGCTTCAGGCCGAGCAGGGCGATGATTTCGGCGGAACTGGTCATGACCCTAGCTCCTGGCGCCGCTCAGAAATTGTCCTTGCGCTTGCGGATCTCGGCGAACACTTCGGCGTCGGAGGCGTTCTCGAGGCCGAGATGCCTGCGGATCGCCGGATCGTGCCAGCGCAGGAACGGATTGGTCGACAGTTCCTCGCCGATGGTCGTCGGCAGCGTCGGTTTGCCGTCGGCGCGCAGCGCCTCGACCTTGGCGGCACGCTCTTTCAGCGCCGAATTGGTCGGGTCGACGGTGAGTGCGAAACGGGCATTGGCCAGCGTATACTCATGGCCGCAATAGACGACCGTCTCGGCCGGCAGCGCCGCGAGCTTCTTCAGGGATTCGTACATCACCGGCGGCTTGCATTCGAGCAGCCGCCCACAGCCGAGCGCAAACAGCGTGTCGGCGGCGAATGCTACTTTCGACGCCGGCAGATGATAGGTGACATGGCCGGCGGTATGGCCGGGCGTGGCGATGACCTCGATCCGCTCGTCGCCGAGATGGACGACCGAGCCTTGCTCGATAGTTTCGTCGATGCCGGGAATCTTCGCCTTTTCGGCTTCCGGCCCGACAATGCGCAGCTTGAAACGCTCCTTCAGCGCCAGATTGGCCTCGACATGGTCGAGATGGTGGTGAGTGGTCAGGATCATCGTCGGGGTCCAGCCGGTGCGCTTGATCGCCGCCAGGATGGGCGCCTCCTCGGGCGCATCGATGAGCGCCGTCTGGCCGCTTTTCGGGTCGTGCACCAGCACGCCGAAATTGTCGCTGCGGCACATGAATTGTTCTATCTCGACCGGCATCGCATCTCTCCCTTTATTGCCGCAGACATAGGGCGCCTGCCAGCCGATGTCATCTGCCTTTGTTGAACTTGGACTGCTTCGAAGCTACCGTTCCGAGCATGCATTCAGACATTGTCGATCTCCGTTCGTTTTATTCGACCACGCTCGGCCGCCTGGCCGAACGCTCGATCACCATGGCGCTGTCCTCGATATGGGCCGTCGTGCCCAACGAGCGGCTGGTCGGCCTCGGCTACACCTTGCCATGGCTGGAGCGCTTCGGCAGCGATGCCGAGCGCGTCTTTGCCTTCATGCCGGCAACGCAGGGCGCGGTGGTCTGGCCGGCGACGGGGCCGACGGCGACCGCCCTGGTCTTCGAGGAGGAACTGCCGCTGGTCGATTCCTGCATCGACCGCATGCTGCTCGTCCATTCGCTCGAACATGTCGAGAACCCGCGCGAGACGCTGAACGAGATCTGGCGGGTGCTGTCACCGGCCGGCCGTGTCGTCATCGTCGTGCCGAACCGGCGCGGCGTCTGGGCACGCTTCGAGCATACGCCTTTCGGCAATGGCCGGCCGTTCTCGCGCGGCCAGCTGACCGAATTGCTGCGCGAAGCGAATTTCACGCCGGCGGCGTGGTCCGATGCGCTGTTCTTCCCGCCGTCGCCGCGACGTTTCATGATGCAGTTCCATAATGTGCTGGAACGCGCCGGCCGGCGCTTCTGGCCGATCTTTTCCGGCGTTATCGTCGTCGAGGCGCAGAAGCGGCTCTATCAAGGCGTGCCGGTTGCCCAGCGCGCGTCCCGCCGCGTCTTCGTGCCGGTTCTCTCGCCGCATGGCGCGCCGACGCTTGGCCGGGCTGTCGCGGGCCAAACGTCCGACACCGCCAGGATGACGCGTTCGTGATCCGAGACGTGCTTTTTCACGCCTATCTGACGATATCAGGTTTGCTGTCCGACTGAAGGCCGTGCGGCCGATCCTATGACCGGTTTGGCATTGCTCCGAATGCAAGGATTTAACCGATGGATGATCGTCCGGATGTCGAGGCCAGCGCCCAGAAGCTTGCCACGTCGATCGAGGCCAGCAGCCTGCGTGAGCAGCTGGCAACAATCAAATTGGCACTGACCAGCTCGCCAGTGCGAAAACAATTGCTTTGGGCAGCGATCGGCATCGTCGCCGTCATCGTGGCGAGCTCGATCGGGCAGGTTCTGCTCAATCGCTGGAACCAGCCTTTCTACGACGCGCTGGCGCGGCGCGACATGCCGGCTTTCCTGCATCAGCTTCTGGTCTTTGCCGGCATCGCCGGCGGGCTTGTGGTGCTCAATGTCGGCCAGACCTGGCTCGACCAGATGCTCCGCCTGAAGCTGCGCGAGGCGCTGACGCTCGACCTGATCGACGAATGGATGCGGCCGGCGCGTGCCTTCCGGCTGACCCATGCCGGCGCCATCGGCGTCAATCCCGACCAGTGCCTGCAGCAGGATGCCGGGCATCTCTCCGATCTTTCCACCGGTCTTGGCATCGGCCTACTGCAGTCCTGCATCCTGCTTGCCTCGTTCGTTGGGGTCCTGTGGTCGCTGTCCTCCGGCTTCGTCTTCCACATAGGCGGCCATTCGCTGGCCATACCCGGCTACATGGTCTGGGCGGCGATCCTTTATGCCGGCACCGCCTCCTGGTTGAGCTGGTTGGTCGGGCGACCGTTGATCCGCTTCAACAACGATCGCTATACGCGTGAAGCGGAGCTGCGCTCCTCGGTGGTTCGCGTCAACGAGAATGTCGATGCCATCGCGCTGGCGCATGGCGAGGCCGATGCCAGGCGCCGGCTCGAATTCGATCTCGGCATGGTGCTGGGCGCCATGCGGCGCATCTACAGCGCCCAGATCAATCTTTCCTGGGTTACCGACACCTATGGCTGGATCACTGTCGTCGCGCCGATCCTGGTCGCCTCACCGGTCTATTTCGCCGGCGATATCAGCTTTGGCGGCTTGATGATGGCAGTCGGCGCTTTCAACCAGGTCCATTCGTCGCTGCGCTGGTTCATCAACAATATCGGCGGCATCGCCGATTGGCGCGCTACGCTGATGCGGGTCGCCGACTTCCGCATCGCGCTTGCCGACACCGACGCGCTGCACCATACGGAAAGGCGCATTTCGTTCGGCGAAAACCCGGACGGCAGCCTGACCTTCGAGAAACTCGAGGTCGCCTCGCCGGAGGGATGCACCAAGCTTGCCGAGCCGCATGTCGAAATCCGCGCCGGCGACCGGGTCATGATCACCGGAGATCCGGGCGCCGGCAAGACGCTGTTCTTCCGGGCCATTGCCGGTCTGTGGCCATGGGGCAGCGGACGGATCGGCATGCCGGCGGGAGAAGCGCCGATCTTTGTTCCGCGTACCCCCTATTTCCCGCTCGGCAAGCTGCGCGAGGTGCTCAACCATTCAGACGGCGCGGCGGAGGCGAGCGATGCCGAGATCTCGGAGGTGCTGGCCGATGTCGGGCTGCAACGCCTGTCGTCCTCGCTCGATCGCTCGGCGCGCTGGGAGCGTGAGCTCAGCGACGACGAGCAGCGTCTGCTGGCCTTTGCCAGGCTGGCCTTGCGACGGCCGAAATGGGTGATCATCGACGAGGCGCTGGACGCGTTCGACGGCCCAACGCTGAGGCAAGTGCTGTCGATGCTGGAGAAGCGCCTTCCCGACGCCGCGATCCTCAATATCGGCCGCGGCCAGCACAATGCCCGCTTCTTCCGGCGGGCGTTGACCATCGTCAAGGATGCCGGCCAGCCGCCACTCAAGCCGGCCCGTATCAGGGCAGGTGCCATCGAACCGCCCCCGGTTGTCGTTTCGGCTGGCCGAAAGAAATAGAAGGCAAGCTTTATTTCGCCGCGATCGCGGCGAAAAACTGTCGCGATCGTTTCAGATGGGAACGTTCCGATCGGCCATGCTTGACGCTCTCGCCCTGCTCGCCTGCCTTGCCTGCACCCCGGCGGCACCTGCGGCCGCACCGGCCAATGCAATTGCCGTCGATGTCGAGCTGGTGCTGGCCGTCGACATCTCGCAGTCGATGGATGAAAGGGAGTTTGCCCTGCAGCGCGCCGGCTATGTCGCGGCGCTGCGCCACCCCGACTTCATCAACGCCGTGCGTGCCGGCACCTTCGGCCGCATCGCCATCGCCTATTTCGAATGGGCCGGCACCATCCGCGACGATGCGGTCATTGCCTGGCAGGTCGTCGACAGCAAGGAGAGCGCCAACGCTTTCGCCGACAAGATCGCGGCCCGCCCGTTCAGGAGCTTTCGCGGCACCTCGATTTCCGGTGCTGTGGCTTTCGGTGCCGAGCTTTTCAACGGCACGGCCTTCACCGGCAAACGCCGCGTCATCGACGTCTCGGGGGACGGCCCAAACAACACCGGCTTGCCGGTCACAACGGCACGCGATGCGGCGCTGGCGAAGGGCATCGTCATCAACGGGCTGCCGATCCTGATCAGCCCGTCACCCACCTTCAGCCATCTCGACCGGTACTATGCCGAATGCGTCACCGGCGGGCCGGGCTCGTTCGTGCTGCCGATCTATGCTGCTTCCGAATTCGCCACCGCCACTCGCCGCAAACTGATCCTCGAGGTCAGCGGCATCGAGTATCCCAAGGTGGATCCGAGGACGATCCGCATCGACGCACCGATCGACTGCCTGCAAGGCGAGCGCGACCGAAGGTTTTTCTCGGACCCATATTTCCCGGAACTCGACCGATAAGGCTGGCCCAGGGGTAAGCTAAGCTGGTGGCAGGCCGAAGGCCGGGAACAGAGATGGCCCGAGCGGCCCTATGAAGATCGTCAAGGAAGCGATCCCGCCCTCGGCTGCGTCGAACACATGCAGGGAATGGGCCCGCCATTCAGGGCCATCGTGGCTGCGGGAATAAACCCCGACCGCCGGCTGGGCATTGGCGCGGGTAGCCAGCGTGCGGAAGCCGCCAAACCTCGGCCAGACGGTCTCGAAGAAACCGCGGATCGCTTCGCGGCCTTGATACCATTCACGCCAAGGCGGCATGGTGTAGATGGCGTCCTGACGCAGCAGCTCGATCAAGCCGTCGAGATTGGCGGCCTGCCAGGCCTGCATGTAGCGTTCGAGCAGCAGGCCTTCTTCGCGGCTGGGCCGTGATCGGCTGGCCGGCCGTCCCTGAGGATAGCGCGCCGCCAGCGTTACGCGGGCTCGCTGCAACGCGCTGTTGATCGAAGCCGTCGATCCGCCCAGCAAACGCGCCGTCTCGACAGCCGACCATCCGAGGACGTCGGCAAGCAGCAGCGCGGCGCGCTGCCTGGGCGGCAGATCCTGGATCGCCGCGACGAAGGCGAGCTGGACGGCCTCGCGGCTCTCGTAACGGGCTTCCGGACCTGGCTCGCTGCCGGCAATGTCTGGAAGCTCGGCGTCGGGGTAGGGCTCCAGCCAGGCGATGTCGGCTACCGGCCCGCCTATGGCCGCCCCGTGCGAGGGCGGCCGTCCGGGTTCCCGGAGAATGCGACGCGCCCTCGACCTCGCCTTGATGGCGTTGAGGCAAGCGTTGGTCGCGATCATGTAGAGCCAACCGCGAACCGAACCTCGCCCGTCGAACTCCGATCTTGCGCGCCAGGCGCGAAGCAACGTGTCCTGGACGAGGTCGTCGGCCTCGTGCAGCGAACCCATCATGCGATAACAATGCAGCTTGAGCTCGCGGCGATGCGCGGCCGTGACCTTCTCGAAGGCCAGCCGATCGAGGATCGGCTGGCGTGATGGTTGCAGAGGTGGTTGACCGTTTGTCATGTGGCTTCTGCGGTTACGAGCGAGCGTTGCATTACGCGCCCCTCAGGCGGCCGGGGCAAGCCCGCTACCGCTCACCATGAAGGAACTGCCTTGCGGCTGGCCGGTGGCGAGTGCGACCACCGCCCGTCCGACATCGGCCGGCGTTTGCATGTCGGTCATGGCGGCGATGAAGTCCGCCGGCTGGATGCCCATATAGGCCGCTATGCTGTCGGCGCCGGCTTTGCCCACGCCGGTTTCCGGCATGATGCGCATCGGCGCGAGCGCCATGAAGCGCAGGCCGAGGCCAAGCCGGTCGGCCTCCTTCTGGCTATGACCGGCCAGGAACATCTGCATGCGTTTTGCGCCAGCATAGCCGCCGGCGTTCGGTGGTCCGCCGGTCAAGGCCGCGCCGCTGGAGATCAGAACGATCCGGGTCCCCGGCTTGAGCGGACGCCGCAGAGCGGCCCGGCAAAACAGGAACGACGCCTTGACGTCCGTGTCCCAATTTGCCGAGAACGCCTTCCAGTTCTGTTCATGCACCGGCGCAGAAGGCGCCAGCGCACCTGCGCAGATCACCAGTACGTCCGGCTCAAGCGCGGCGAAGACCTTATCCGGGGCGGAGTCCATCGTAGCATCGACCGCGAGCGTCTTCACGCCCGAGACCTCCCAGGCAAATTGCGCCAGGGCCTGTTTTCCGCGGGCGACGGCCAGCACTGTCGCTTTCTCCTTGAGAGCGGCCTCCGCGATCGAGCGGCCGACACCACGGCTGCCTCCGACGACGACGACATTCTGATTTTGCAACGATCCCATGGATCACCTCTCGTTCCCGGCCGCCGGACCATCCAGGCGCGCTCATCGAAAGGACAGCGCAGGTGGGTGGAAATCATCGGTGCCAGGCGGAAATATCTTTCAGCTGACGGCAGCGGCGCGTCGGTTTTGTATTCAGTGTCATTACCTCGGGGGTAATCGACCTGTGCGCGACGTCTCGGCAAACTGCTCCCATCAAGCCGGTTGTCCGGCCTTCGACCACAAGGAGTTACGCCATGACCGCCTACGCCGTCGCCCATATGCGCCAGGTCACGCCGGGACCGCAGATCGTCGAGTACCTGCACAAGATCGATGCCACGCTGGAACCGTTTGGCGGCCGCTTCGTGGTGCACGGAGGCGAGGTGGAAGTCGTTGAAAACACCTGGCCGGGCTATCTCATAGTCATCGAGTTTCCCAACCGGCAGCAGGCACGTGCATGGTACGACTCGCCCGCCTATCAGGAGATATTGCCGCTGCGTACCGGCAATTCCCGGTCCGATGTGGTCTTCGTTGATGGCGTCCAGCACCCGCACAAGGCCACGGACGTGCTTGAATAGAGGGAATGATCGGGTACAACCGGCGTCTATGGTGCCGCCATCTATCTGGCGGCACCGAATTTGGATCGCGTCTGCATCGGCAGCTTCACCGCCCCTGCAGCACCTTGATCGCGTTGGACATGTCGCCATGCGACAATGCAGCCAGGTAATCCGAGTAGTTGATCCTCCCGTTCGCGAAGCCGTTCATCAATCGCGTGCAGAACGTGTGTTCCAATCCGGCATCCGGGACGTTCATGAGCGCGGCGAGGTTTGCCCTTTCAACCTTGCCGAACCGCATCTTGAATTTGGTCATGCACCGCTGGATCGCCTGCCGTTTCAGCGCCGGGCTGCCGCTCAACGCGACTTGTCCATTCTGGAAATCGGTCTTCGACGTCGTGCATCCGGAAATCAAAGTGGCCGACATCAAAGCTGTTGCTAATACTAACGTCTTCATTGCTTCCCCCAAACCAACCCGTTTGAGACCTGTTAAAGCAACAAAGAATGCCGGGCAACTTCATTGGATTGAAAATTGAAAATATGGTTTCTTGCGCAGGTCTGAGGTTCGTTGCTTCTGCCTGTCAAACCTATCGTTTCAGCAGGAATATCGCTTGCTGGCCGAAAAAATTCCAGAACCACCAAGGCATGGAGAAGCCGATCCGCTGGCCGTTGGCGTCGAGCGCGGTTGCCTTTTCCACCGTCGCGCCAAGCTCGTCGCACAGATTGACGAAGTCGCGAATGGTGCAGAAATGGATGTTGGGCGTGTCGTACCAGGAATAGGGCAGGTCCTTGGTCACCGGCATGCGGCCGTTGAAGAGCAGCGAAAGGCGCACCCGCCAGTGGCCGAAATTCGGGAATGAGACGATGGCGCGGTTGCCGATCCGGAGCAGTTCGTCGAGCACCAGCTTCGGATTGCGGGTCGCCTGCAAGGTCTGCGACAGAACGACGAAGTCGAAACCCTTGTCGGGATAGAATTGGAGATCCTTGTCGGCATCGCCTTGAATAACCGACAGGCCGCGCGCCACGCATTCGTTGACGCCGCGTTGCGACAGTTCCAGCCCGCGGCCATCGACCTTCTTGGTCTCCTGCAGCAATTCGAGCAGCAGGCCGTCGCCGGAACCGACGTCCAGCACCCGCGACTGCGGCGGGATGAGATCGGCGACGACTTCGAGATCGACGCGCTGGGCGCGGTTGACGCTCATGCGTTCGGCTCCTGCCTGGCGCATGATCCTGATCCGAAAAGTCTGCAACTTTTCGGGGTCATGCGCTGATGCCTGGCGCATGGTCCTGATCCGAACGGTCCGCAACCTTTCGAGGTCATGCGCCGAGCCCTCTCGCCCGAGCGGCCGAGGCGATAAAGCCTTTGATGGCGGCGAACAGTTCGGGCTCGTCGAGCAGAAAGGCGTCGTGGCCGCGGTCGGTCTCGATCTCGACGAACGAGACCGAAGCGCCGGCCGCGTTCAGCGCGTGCACGACCGAGCGGCTCTCTTCGGTCGGGAACAGCCAGTCGCTGGTGAACGAAACCAGGCAGAAGCGCGTCTTGGTGCCGGCGAAGGCATCGGCCAACCGGCCGCCATGGTCGGCGGCGAGATCGAAATAATCCATCGCCCGGGTCATGTAGAGATAGGAGTTGGCATCGAAGCGATCGACGAAAGTCATGCCCTGATGGCGCAGATAGCTCTCGATCTGGAAGTCGGCATCGAAACCGAAGGTCAGGGCTTCGCGGTCCTGCAGGTTGCGGCCGAACTTGCGGTGCAGCGCTGCTTCCGATAGATAGGTGATGTGGGCGGCCATGCGCGCCACCGCCAGCCCCTTTTCCGGCCGCTTGCTGTGCTCGAAATACTTGCCGCCATGCCAGTCCGGGTCGGCCATCACCGCCTGCCTGCCGACCTCGTGGAAAGCGATGTTCTGCGAGGAATGGCGGGCGCCGGTGGCGATCGGCAGCGCCGAGAAGACGCGCTCCGGATAGCTGGAGGCCCATTGCAGCACCTGCATGCCGCCCATCGAGCCGCCCAGCACGCTGAACAGCTGTTCGATGCCGAAATGCTCGACCAGCATCAGCTGCGCCCGCACCATGTCGCGGATGGTGATGATCGGCAGGTCGAGCCCGTAGGGCTTGGCGGTGGCGGGATTGGTCGAGGCGGGGCCGGTGGAGCCGAGACAGCCGCCGATGACGTTTGACGAGATGACGAAGAAACGGTCGGTATCGATGATCTTGCCGGGACCGATCAGCACTTCCCACCAGCCCGGCTTGCCGGTCACCGGATTGGTGTTGGCGACATGCTGGTCGCCGGTCAGCGCATGGCAGACGAGGATGGCGTTGGAGCGCGCGTCGTTGAGCGTGCCATAGGTCTGGTAGGCGATCTGGAACGGCGACAGCAGCGTGCCGGCGTCGAGCTTGAGCGGCTTGTCGGCGCCGAAACGCAACACCGGGCTCGACGGCTGGTCGGCCTCGTTGTTGGTTTTTCGCGCGCGCAAAGCGACCATCACATCTCCTTGCCCGGCCTTCAGTTGTCCACCGGTCCGGGCAACAGCCAGTCAGGGCAACAAAAAACCGGCCATGCCTTCGCAGAGCCGGTTACAAGATGCAAACGGCCCTTTAGCAAGTTGTTTAACGTGGCTGCAAGCCGACCGGCCAAATCACCACGGAACTGTTGCTGCTCTTCTAGGACCGACGCATGGCTTCGTCAACGGCAAGTTCTTGATCCCGAATTGCCGCCCCTCGACATTCCGGGCCACGGCTTGTATTTCCGCTGCGGCTTCCGGACGGAGGCACTCTCGACGGATTTCATGAAATGAGCCAGACACCGGATCAGACACGTCCAAAGCCCCGCGCCGGCATCATGGACATCGAAGCCTATGTGCCCGGCAAGAGCGCGGCGCCTGAAGGTGTCGCCAAGGTCCATAAATTGTCGGCGAACGAGAACCCGCTCGGCCCTTCGCCAAAGGCGATAGAGGCCGCGCGCGCGGTCGCCGACAAGCTCGCGGTCTATCCCGACGGCAGCGCCAGGCGCCTGAGGGAAGCGATCGCCGAGGTGCACGGGCTCAACCCGGCGAACATCGTCTGCTCCAACGGCTCCGACGAGATTCTGGGCCTGCTGGCGCAGACCTACCTCGCACCCGGCGACGAAGCCATCATCACCGAACACGGCTTCATGGTCTACAAGATCTACATACAGTCGGCCGGTGCCGTCCCGGTAACGGTCAAGGAGACCGATGAACGCGCCGACATCGATGCGATCCTCGCCGCGGTGACGCCGGCTACCCGGATCATCTTCCTTGCCAATCCAAACAATCCAACCGGCACCTACGTGCCGTTCCAGGAGGTGCGCCGCCTGCATGCCGGCCTGCCGCGAAACGTGCTTCTGGTGCTGGATGCAGCTTACGCCGAATATGTCCGGCGCAACGATTATGAAGCCGGCGTCGAGTTGGTGGGCAGCGCGGAAAACGTGGTCATGACCCGCACTTTCTCCAAATTGGGCCTGGGCGGGGCGCGGATCGGCTGGATGTATGCGCCAATGCACGTCATCGACGCGATCAACCGCGTGCGGGGACCCTTCAACGTCAATGCGACGGCAATCGAGGCCGGCATCGCGGCGATCCGCGACCGTGCCCACATCGAACGCAGCGTCGCGCACAACGAGACCTGGCTGGCCTGGCTGAGCGAGCAATTAAGCGGGCTCGGGCTGCGGGTGACGCCGAGCGTCGGCAATTTCATCCTCATCCACTTTCCCGAGGACAAAAAGCATTCGGCGGCGGCCGCCGACGACTACCTCAGTGCGCGCGGCTACATATTGCGGCGCGTTTCCGGCTACGGTTTTCCGAACGCGCTGCGCATGAGCATCGGCACCGAAGAGGCCAATCGCGGCGTTGTCGCAGCACTCGCGACATTCCTGAAAAGCTAGAACACCATGACCTCACCGATGTTCGAAAAGATCGCGCTGGTCGGCATCGGCCTGATCGGCTCGTCGCTGGCCCGCGTCATCCGCCGCGAGGGACTCGCCGGCCAAGTCGCGATTTCGACGCGCAGCGACGCGACGCTGGCACGGGCGAGCCAACTCGGCCTTGGCGACACCTATGCGACGGATGCGAAAGAGGCGGTTCGCGATGCTGATCTGGTTATCGTTTCGGTGCCGGTCGGCTCTTCAGGCACGGTCGCCGCGGAGATCGCGCCGGCGCTGAAGAAGGGCGCCATCCTCACCGATGTCGGCTCGACCAAGGCATCGGTGATCGCGCAGATGCAGCCGCATGTGCCTGATGGCGTGCACTTCATCCCCGGCCATCCTTTGGCCGGCACCGAAAAATCGGGACCGGACGCCGGTTTTGCCGAACTGTTCGAGAACCGCTGGTGCATTTTCACGCCTCTGCCCGGTACCGATCCCGCAGCACTGGAAAAGCTCTCGGAATTCTGGCGCCGCTGCGGCTCCAACATCGACACGATGGACCCGCAGCATCACGACATGACGCTGGCCATCGTTTCGCACCTGCCGCACATCATCGCCTATAACATCGTCGGTACCGCCGACGATCTGGAGTCGGTGACCAAGTCCGAGGTCATCAAATACTCGGCTTCCGGCTTTCGCGACTTCACTCGTCTCGCGGCGTCCGACCCGACCATGTGGCGCGACGTCTGCCTGCACAACAAGGACGCCATTCTCGAAATGCTGGCGCGGTTTTCCGAGGATCTGTCCTCGCTGCAGCGGGCGATCCGCTGGGGCGACGGCGAAAAACTGTTCGACCTGTTCACCCGCACCCGCGCCGTCCGCCGCTCGATCATCGAGGCCGGCCAGGATATCGACGTACCGGATTTCGGCCGCCAGGCAGTCGAACACCCGCCGAAGGGATAAGCCGCGGCAGGCCGATCGCAGGCCGGCCTGGCTTAGAGCGGTTCATCGTTTCACAGAAACGCCGAACGGCTCTATCTCTTTGTTTTGCGCAATTCCGGACGGAAAACCGTTTCACACTTTTCCTGGGATTGCTCTAGTCGAGCGGCTTGATCTTGCCGAGCGGGATGAAGCCGAGCGAGGCCTTGCCCCTGACGATCTTCAGCGGCATCGACGGCTGGTTGCCGAGGAGCGCCAGTCCGGCAAAGCCGGTCTGGATCTCTTTCTTCTGCTCGGGGATGGCGGTGGCGAGGATTGCCGCCACGGCCTTTGGATCATTGAGCCTGATCGTCAGGTCGGCATTTATGAGACCGTCGTCATCGACCGACAGCGGTCCGGAAACGGTGATGCGCGCAGTTCCGGACGACAGATCGAGCTCGTGGATTTCGGCCGCCTGGCCGCGCAGGCTCTTCGGATTTGCCTTGATCAGTGTCACGCCGTTCTTCAGCGTCACGTCGCCGCTGCCGTCGAGCGGCGGCAAGACGCGCCCGCCGATGGCCGCCGCGTCGATTTCAAGATCGGTGAAATTGCCGGCATAGTCGATGTCCGGGCCGTTTGGGCGCAATTGTCCGGTGGCGGTTCCGGCGCTGAACAGCGAGATGGGATCGGTGTCGTCTGCCGGATCGGTCTGGCCGGACAGGCCTTCTGCCTGCAGCGAGAGGCGGCTCGGCAGCGGCCAGGACAGCTTCATGTCGGCCCGCAGATCATCCCAGTCGATCCAGAGCGGGGTCATGCCGGGAACAGAGGTCCTGAGCGGCCCCCTGAGCTCGGCGGCAGGCGACAGAAGCCGGGTGATCTGCGTGGCGGCGTTGATCTTGCCTGTCGATGCCGCGACGTTGCGGCTGTCGTCCTCGTAAGCCAGGCTGTCGCAGGAAACGGTGAAGCTGAAGGGATAGCCGCTGACCGCGAGATTGGCGCAGTCGGCCTTGATGCCTTTGTCGTCGAGATCGGCGACCGCCTTTTTGGTGGCGCTCTCGACCAGGTCCGCCAGGTAGAACCAGCCGGCGCTGTAGATGCCGAACAGCACGAGGATGAAAGCGGCAAGCCACAACAGGCGGCGACGTTGGCTGGGCGGCGGGCGCTCGTCACTTGACGTCATGCTGCGGCTTTCGTTAACGCGGGGTGGCACGGGCGGGCTGTCGCTTGCGGCACCAACAGGTAGGCGGACTGAAACACCACCGGTGAGGTGGTCGTCACAATCAGGCTTGGCGATATGGGCGATTTTTGGGTTTTTGGCTACGGCTCACTGATCTGGCGACCGGGATTCGCACATGTCGAGACGCGGCGCGCCCGCCTGCATGGCTACCGCCGTTCGCTCTGCGTCTATTCTTTCGTGCATCGCGGCACGCGCGAACGGCCGGGCCTGGTGCTCGGCCTCGACCGCGGAGGCTCCTGCATCGGGCTGGCGTTCCGGGTTCCAGGCGAGCTGCGCAACGAGGTCATTACCTATCTGCGCGAACGCGAGCTGGTCACCAACGTCTATCTCGAACGTGTGCTCAGCGTTCGCCTCGACAAGGGTGAAACGGATGGGGGCAAGACGGTCGACGCCGTCGCCTATGTCGTGGACCGCAGCCATGAGCAATATGCCGGTGCGCTCGACCCGGCCGAGGCGGCGGCCGTCGTTCGCGGCGCCGTCGGCCAATCGGGGAGGAATGAGGATTACGTGCTCAGCACGCTGGAGCACCTCGAAGCACTGGGTATAAGCGACCACTGGCTGGAAGACGTGACGAGACGGATCACGACGTAGCTTCGGTGCCGTGACGCGGGCTACATCCTGAAAATCTGTTTACCAAGATCGGCGCGATCCAGGCTGTTTGCCACGGCAAGCTTGAACTCGGTCAGCGGGTGGAGACCGCCGACAGGAACGTGGAAGCCGGGCTGGCCGAAGGTGTCGATAATCTCGCATAGGACAGGCCGGTCGGGTTCGGCAGGCGGCGAAAAGAAGTAGCGATAGATATTCGCCCTGATTTCGACGCCGCTCAGCAAGACATCGAAATTGTGCAGTTCGAAGCGCTCGGCACTCATGCCGCCATTGATCACCATCTGCCCGCCGAGCGCCAGGGTGCGGATCAATTCGCCGCTGACAGGTCCGCCGACATTGTCGATAATCCCGTTCAATCCGGCGCCGCCGGTGATATCCATCACGGCTTCCCGGATACTTGTCTTCAACTCCGAAAGGTCAAGAGTGGCGGCGGCGCCAAGCGTCTTCAGATCGAAGCTTTGGTGCGAGCGCCACACAAGAGCGATGACGTTGATGCCGCGTCGTTGGGCGAACTGCATCACCATTGTCGAAATTGACGAATAGCCGGCCGTGACAGCCAGCCATTGGCCAGGCCGCACACGGGAATCCACCAGCAGATCCCACGCGGTAATGGGGTTCACCATCTGCCCGGCGCGTTCGACAGGATAGCCGGCAGGCAACGGGATCAGCCATTCGGCGGGAATGGCGGCGTACTCGGCCCAGCTGCCATAATAGCTGAACGCGACAAGCATCCCCGGTTCCAGCAAGACGTTCGCGCCAACGGCTTCGACGATGCCGGCGCCATGGTTTCCGGCGATCTGCCGGGGAAAATGCGGCTTCTTCGGTTCGGGATAGAGGTTCTGGATAAACAGGAAGTCGCCCGGATTGATCGAGGCCGAGACCATCCTGACCAGCACCTCGCCGTCGCTGATCCGTGGCATCGGCAGGTCATCCACATAGAGCACGTCGCGCGGCGAACCGATGGCGTCAAATACAATTGCTTTCATGCCGGTCTCCATAACAAACGATCCGAGGCCAACAGTCTGAGCCCCGGCCAGGCCGTGCCGAGACTTGCGTCGGCGCGGCGGAACCTATGGCCGGCCGGCAAAGGTCTGAATTGGCAGATTTGACAATCTATGTGCCAAACTTGCCAGATCGTTTCTTCAGAGGCTGCTGGTTTGGATGCCCGGGACCAGCCTCTTGAAGCCCGACACGGCGCGGCGGGTCGCGGTTTTGTGAAGCGCCGGCGGGCTGGAAAAGAGGCTATGCGTTTGACGTTGCCACGGTGCGACATAGGTTGGCTCGGTCGGCGGCTCCCACCCGCCCCAGCATGAATCACCATGGAGATCAGCCTTGCAGAAACGTCGTCTCGGTCGCACCGACCTATCCATCGCGCCATTGGTTCTGGGCGGCAATGTGTTCGGCTGGACCGCCGATGAGAAAACCTCGTTCGACCTGCTCGACCGCTTTGTCGACGCTGGCCTCAACGCCATCGACACGGCCGATTCCTATTCGCGCTGGATTGCCGGCCACGAGGGCGGCGAATCCGAAACCATCATCGGCAAATGGATGAAGAGCCGTGGCAACCGCGACAAGGTTGTCGTCATCACCAAGGTCGGTTCGGATATGGGACAGGGTAAGAGGGACTTGTCCGCCGCCTATATCGAAAAGGCCATCGATGCTTCGCTGAACAGGCTGCAGGTCGATAGCGTCGATCTCTATCTGTCGCACTGGCCCGACCCGGCGACCCCTTATGAGGAAACGCTCGGCGCTTACCAGAAACTGCTCGACAAGGGCAAAATCCGTTATGCCGGCGCTTCCAACCTCGACGCCGCCCAGCTGCGGGCCGCACTTGACGTAGCAAGCCTGCGCGGCCTGCCGCGCTACGAGGTGCTGCAGCCGGAATACAACCTCTACGACCGCTCGTCCTTCGATGGTCCGCTGCGCGATCTCTGCGCGGCCGAGGACATCGGCGTCATCACCTATTTCAGCCTCGCCAAGGGGTTTCTGAGCGGCAAGTACCGCAGCGAGGCCGACCTCGGCAAAAGTCCGCGCGGTGGCGGTGTGAAAGGCTATCTCAACACCCGCGGCATGCGCATTCTCTCAGCGCTCGACGCGGTGTCGGCCAGACATTCGGCCAAGCCGGCGGAAGTGGCGCTTGCCTGGGTCATGGCGCGGCCCGGCGTCACCGCCCCGATCGCCAGCGCGACGACGCTCGACCAGCTCGACAGCCTGGTGCGTGCCGCGTCGTTGCAGCTCAGCCCGGACGATATCGCCGAGCTCGACAAGGCCAGCGCGTAGCCGCGCACGATCGTTCAAGACCGGCGCCGCTGCCTTGCCCTACCGTCCCTGCCTCGTCACAGGATGCAGCGCCGCATGGCCGGACAGGGTCTTCTCGATCAGCAGCTATGGCAGCGATTGCTGGCGCTTGTGTTGGCGTCGGCCATCGTCATGGGCAGCCCGGGGCCGGCGACGATAAGCGTCACCGCGATCGGCGCCGCGTTCGGCCTGCGCGGTTCGCTGCGCTATGCCTCGGGAATCGTTGTCGGGACGGTTCTCGTGCTTTTGGTGGTGGCGACGGGCATCATGGCCGTTCTCACCGCGCTGCCGAAGCTCGCAGCGCTGTTGGCGGTCGCGTCAGCAGCCTACATCCTCTATCTGGCGTTCAAGATAGCGACGGCGCCGCCGCTGGCGGCACGCATTGGTGGGGCGGCACCTCCCACTTTCCTGGGCGGGTTCCTTCTGGCCGTTGCCAATCCGAAAGCCTATGTGGCGATTGCCGCCGTGTTCGCCGGCGCGTCTCCTGGCGCCGGCGGTCTTGCTATTTCAGCCAAGCTGGCGGTCCTCGCCTTGATGATTGCTGCCATTCATCTCTTGTGGCTTCTCGCCGGCGCGGCTTTTGCACATTTGCTGCGCAAACCGCTGGCGTCGCGGATCATCAATCTGGTGTTTGCCGTGACGCTGGTTGCAACAGCCGCCCTGGCTGCCTTGCCGTGAGCCTTTCCGGCATGCGCGGCAGGTGTCTCAGCCTTTCAATTCAGGTTTCGCATCGAGCTCACCAAGCCGTTT
Source organism: Mesorhizobium sp. M0207 (assembly GCF_040321995.1). Classification (NCBI taxonomy): domain Bacteria; kingdom Pseudomonadati; phylum Pseudomonadota; class Alphaproteobacteria; order Hyphomicrobiales; family Phyllobacteriaceae; genus Mesorhizobium; species Mesorhizobium sp. M0207. Next base: position 135,757 of record NZ_JAMYSQ010000013.1, on the reverse strand, counting down.
CATTGCCGTCGGCGGCATCGGCGGCGGGTTCGGCGTCTGTGCCGCCTCGACGAGAAGCTGGTCGCAGGCGGCTTCCGTCTCGCCGATCAGCCGTTGCATGAATTCGTCCTTGCCGAGGCCGGGCGGGATCGGTGGCAGGAAGCGCGCCTTGATCGTGCCGGGATAGCGCAGGAATTTGCGGCGCGGCCAATAGAGACCGGCGACGTGGGCGACCGGCACCACCGGAATGCCAAGCTGGGCATAAAGTTCGACGATGCCGTATTTGTAGACCGGTTCGTCGCCCGGCGCCCGGCGGGTGCCCTCGGGGTAGATGATCAGCTGGCGCGGATTGCGCGCCAATTCCTGTTTGGTCGCGGCGATCACCGTCTTCAATGCCTTCGAGCGGCTGCCGCGGTCGACCGGAATCATCCGCATCTTCAAAATGTACCAGCCGAAGAACGGGATCCAGGTCAGCTCCCGTTTCAATATGTAAACGGGATCGTCGAGATAAGGCAGGAAAGCGATCGTGTCCCAGAAGGACTGGTGCTTCGGCGCCAGGATGAAAGAGCCGTCAGGCAGGTTTTCCTGGCCGGTGATCTCACTTCTGGTGCCGGCGATCTTGTCGTAGAGCCACATGCTGGTGCGCGACCAGAATTTCGGCACGAACCAGGCGCGATGGCGCGGCGACAGGAAATAATACGGGGTCCAGAGGATCATCTGGACGATCAGATTGAGGTAAAAGGCGAGATTGAACGCCAGCGAGCGGAAATACAGCATACAGCAAGTGCCCGGTGAGGAGGTGTGCGTTCGTTACACCAAGCGCCGGCAAAAAGGAAACGCTGCGAGGCGGGCGATCGGCCCGGCCTTGCGAGGGCCGTCTTCGTCACGTTTCCCACGCGGCCTGCAGCAGGCGCTGTCTCAGGCGCGGGGCGGCGAAGTCGAGGAATGCGCGCAGCTTCACCGGCAGTAGCCCCTGGCCGGCATGGACGAGGCTCACCGGCCATGGGTCTGGCTCAAACTCTTGCAGCACCGGGCGCAGCGTACCCGACCGGACTGCGGCGGCAATCTGATAGGAAAGCAGCCTCGTCACGCCGACGCCGGCAATCGCCGCATCGATCGCTGCCTCAGCCGTGTTGACCCGTAACCTGGAGCGGACCGGCACGCTGAATTCGGTCTTGCCGGTGGCGAAGCTCCAGGCGGCGGCGGTGAGCCCTTCGAAGGTGATGGCACTGTGTGCTGCAAGCTCCTGCGGCGTTTTCGGTGTGCCGTGCTCGGCGAGATAGGCCGGGCTCGCGCAAACGACGCGGCGGATTGAACCCAAGCGGGTGGCGATCAGGCTCGAATCGGCAAGCTCGCCGATGCGGATGGCGAGATCGATGTGCTCTTCGACCAACTGGGTTATCCGGTCGGCGAGTGTCAGCCGCACACCTACCTCAGGATAGACGGAGAGGAAGCTGGTGACGACCGGCAGCACATGCAGGCGGCCGAAGACGATCGGCGCAGTGACGATGAGTTCGCCGGTCGGGGCATTGTATTCGCCGGCGGCTATTCGCTCGGCCTCGCCGACCTCGTCGAGAATGCGACGACAGGCGGCGAGATAGGCATGGCCTGCATCGGTCAGCGACAGCTGCCGCGCCGAGCGGTTCAACAGCCGTGTCTTCAAATGCTTTTCCAGGTCCGAAACCTTGCGGCTGACCGTCGTCAGCGGAATGCCGAAGCGGCGCCCGGCAGCCGAGAGGCTGCCTGTCTCCGCCGCGGCAACGAAAAGCGACATGGACTGGAGGCGATCCATAGCTCTCCCGAAAATTTGCCCTCCCGAAAAACGGAAGGATAGATTGCAGATATGGCATCTGCATCTCGAAGATGGAAGGACCTATTTCCTGACTAGCAATACAGCGCAGCTTGGCGCTTGAGGAGGCTTCCATGAACGCTCACACCAGCGATGTTGCTTTCACCCCGACGGTGAAGGCGATTCAGGCGCGCAAGGGCTCGCGCCAGGCCTATGCCCGTGTCGAGGAGCGTGGCGGCTGGCAGGCGGCAATCACGCCCGATCTCGCCGCCTTCATCGAGGCGCAGACCAGCGTCTTTCTGTCGACCGCCAATGCGGACGGGCAGCCTTACATCCAGCATCGCGGCGGGCCTGCCGGTTTCCTCACGGTGCTCGACGAACGGACGATCGGCTTTGCCGATTTTTCCGGCAACAGGCAGTTCATCACCCAGGGCAACCTCAGCGACAACCCACAGGCTTTCCTATTCCTGATCGATTATGCGCACCGGCAGCGCATCAAGATCTGGGGCAGGGCGCGCGTCGTCGAGGGCGATGCCGAGCTGACGGCAAAGCTGATGCCGCAAGACTATAAGGCGCGACCCGAGCAGGTTATCCTGTTTACGGTTTCGGCTTGGGATTCAAATTGCTCGCAGCACATCCCGCAGCGTTTCGAAGCGGCCGACGTGGCGGCGGCGCTGGACGAACGCGACAAGCGCATCGAACGGCTCGAACAGGAGATCGCACGCTTGCGATCAGATGCTGCAGCCAGGGAATAAGAGCTAGGGAATAAAAGTGCCGGTGCCGTTCAGTTTCCGCCCGCGGCGTCGGCCAGCGTGACGCCGTTGGGCGATTGCTTCACCGGCATGATGCCGCGCGCCAGCGCCAGCAGGTATTTGTTATATTCGGTGAACAGCACGCGCAGCGCTTCTGGCTTGGTCAGCCAGCCGCCATTCTCGAGGTTGGTGTTGACCACCGGATAGGGTTCGAGCCTGGCGCCGTGCAGCAGCCGGCCCATTTCCAGCAGGCTGCGCGGCATGTGATAATTGTTGGTGACGAGAATGACGGTGCCGTAGGCATGGTCCTCGACCCATTTGGCACTTTCCTCGGCATTGCCGATCGTGTCGAGCGCGGCGCGGTCGATGTCGACGCAGCAGGAAAACAGCCTCTTGTCGCCGCCGGTCGCGGCCTGAAGCTGGCGGCGGCTGGCGGAGGGATGGACGCCGCTAATCAGCAGCCGCTCGCCCTTGCCTAACGCAAGCAAGCCCATCGCAGCGTCGAGGCGCGACTGGCCGCCGGTCAGCACGATGATAGCGTCGGCCCTTGCCGGATTGGCGGGCGTAGTCAGGCGGCTGACGGTATTGGCGAACCAGCCGAAGCCGGCGACAAACAGCGCCATAAAGGCGAGCAGAAGGAGAGCCGAGATGCGCAAGGAGCGGGCTGCCAGCAGCCGCCCACGTTCGGCGAACTGATCCGGCTTGGCAAATTCATCAGGCTCGGCGAATACAGGCGGGCGCGCAACCAGCACTGGCATGCATCCAGCGGTATCGGTCGAGTCCCGAACGTCCATCATGAAATGGTTAATCCCGAAATACGGCCTTTGGTAGGAAAAAAATGCAATTTTCGTGACGATGCGTTTTCATCCGTGATCGATCTTTCCTTTAGCCGGCGTCCGGCTGGCGAATGTCGATGTCGCTGAGATAGGTAACCACGGTGAAATGGGAGGTTGCCGCCGTCAGCGCGCCGATCACCAGCACCATGACAGCGACCCCGAGATAACCCGCCGAGCCGATGGCGAAATTGCCGAACAGGGCGGTCGCCTGGTCGGCCTGCGGCGTTGCCATGTTGCGTGACGACCACCAGGAGAAGACGATGAAGACCAGGATCGCCGCGGCGCCGCCTGCCGCGGCGCCCTTCATGCCGGTGACCAGAAAATGCCGGCGGAATTCGCGCGCGATGAAGCGCGCCTCGGCGCCGACAAAATGCAGCACCTCGATGATGTGGCCATTGCCGGCCATGGCGCCGCGCGTTGCGAATACCACGGTCAGCACCGTCGCCGACAGCATCAGCGCCAGCACTGCAATACCGATCGTTACCGTGGTGCGGGCCATGGCAACCAGCCGGTCGACCCAGGTGCGATGATCGTCGAGCGAGGCACTCGGCAGCTTCGGCGTGATCGCCGCGCGCAGTGCGGCGAAATCGGGCGGACTATTCTCGTCGATGGTGATGATGATCAAGCGCGGCACCGGCAGCTCATCGATGTTCAGGCCCGAGCCCAGCCAAGGCTCGAGCAGCCGGGCCGTCGCTTCGCGGTCGACGATCCGGGCGCTTTTCACGCCAGGGAATTCGCCGGCGATCTGCGAGGCCAGCGCAAGTGCGGCCTCCATGTCGAGGCCGTCGACCGGCTTGATCTGGATGGTCGCCTCGCGCGAGATCTGGTTCTCCCAGACGGAGGCGGTGTCACGCACCAGCGTGACGGCGCCAAACGTCAGACAGGACAGAAACGTCATGATGGCGATGACCAGCACCAGCGCCCGGCCGGCGATGTTCTGCGCCGGCACGATCGGCGCCATTTTGCGCTGGACGCGGGGCTTTGCCGCCGCGGAGTCCTGACCCTCGAAATGTTCGACGGAGAGCTCAGTCATAGATGTCCAGCCTTCCGCCGGCCAGGATCATTCGCCGTGCGTCCACCTGTTCCATCAGGCCGAGGTCGTGTGTGGCGATCACCACGGCGGTGCCCAGCCGGTTGAGCTCGATGAACAACCGCAGCAAGCGTCGCGCCAGCGGCGGGTCGACATTGCCGGTCGGCTCGTCGGCGAGCAGGATCTCGGGCTGCTCGATCAACGCCCGGGCAATGGCGGCGCGCTGCTTCTCGCCGCCAGACAGCACCGGTGGCAGCACATGCATGCGCTCGCCGAGGCCGACCCATTTCAGCAGCTCGGTGACGTCAGTGCGATAGGTCGCCTCCTCGCGGCCGCGCACGCGCAGCGGCAATGCCACGTTCTCGTAGGTGGTCATATGGTCGAGCAGGCGAAAATCCTGGAACACCACGCCGATGCGACGTCTCAGATGCGGCAATTCGGTGCGCGAGATGCGCGAGCGGTCCTTGCCGAAAATGGTGATCAGGCCGCGCGTCGGCTTCAGCGACATGAACAAAAGCCGCAGCAACGTCGTCTTGCCGGCGCCTGAAGGTCCGCTCAGGAACTGAAAGGAGCGCTCCGGAATGTGCAAGGAGATGTCGCGGAGAATCTCCGGACCCATGCCATAGCGGAGGCCGACATTTTCGAAGCGGATCACTTTCGACGACCTGAAATTCTCGGCGGCAAGATGCCAGCCCTTTCTGTGGAAAGACCATCGGCCGGCATGGTTAACCGACGGTTAATTTGGGGGCTTTTCGAGCGAGTCACAGGGGTTCCGGTGGGGAAGCGTTAACCATTTCCGTTTACCCGAAAGAAACGAACAGCGAACAGGTGCGGTAGTATTGGGCCATGATGGCTGAGGATCGAACCGCGCGCCCGGTTTCCGGCGAAATCATGACCGATCCGGCCGCCGAGCCGGAACGCATCATGCGCGACGTGACCGCCGAGGTCATCGATGCCGACTATGAGGTGCTGCCCCGCCATTTTGCACGTCAAGACTTTGCGCCGCCGCCTGCGCGCATGATTTCCATGCCTTCGATCGAAGGCATGGACATGTTGCGCAAGCCCGAAACCGCCGTCGAACGGCCGTTGTGGGTGCATGGTGGGCCGATCTTCTGGATTGTCGGCGTCGGTGCCGTCTTTGCCGCCTTCTGGATTTCGGGCGGCCATGCGCTGGTTCGTTAGAACGGCGCCAGAAAATCAACAGGTCACCAGATAAACGATTCGCGACGCGCTGGGACATCCGACCGTTCGCGGGCGCCCTGCGAAAGATTTGGCCTTGCCAGACGGCACGACATGCCTAGAAACGGGTTGAAGACCGTTTCGGTCGGCTTCGCCTACAAAGGCGATCATTTCTGGAAGGGCAGCCAATGCCAGTTGTGCGCGGCAAGGACATCGAAGTCCTGTTTTCGGCGTCCGCCATCGCGCGGCGGAACCTGGAACTTGCCAAGGAGATCGCCGGGCACGACTACCACGACCTTCTGGTAATCTCGGTGCTGAAGGGATCGTTCATCTTCGCCGCCGATCTTATCCGTGCCATGCACGATGTCGGCCTGTCGCCGGAGGTCGAGTTCATCTTCATCTCCAGCTATGGCGCCGGCACGACCAGCGGTGAGGTGAGGGTGCTGCGCGACATCGACAACGAGGTCGCCGGCCGCGATGTGCTTTTGATCGACGACATTCTGGAATCCGGCAAGACGCTGAGTTTCACCCGCGACCTCATGCTGTCGCGCGGCGCGAGGAGCTGTGCCATCGCCGTGCTGCTCGACAAGCGCATGCGCCGCCAGACCACGCTCAACGCCGACTATGTCGGCTTCGACTGCCCCGATTATTTCGTCGTCGGTTATGGCATGGACGTCGCCCACGCGTTTCGCGAATTGCCCTTCGTCGGCATCGTCAAGGGCGACGCTTGAAGTCTTTTGATAATTCTACTCCGGCGGCCACCTGCCGGTGCTCTCGGACTCGAACGTCCGCTCCGCTCCGGTTCTCGAAAACCACGCCATCTGACTCGGCGGAGCGAATTCTGAAAAGGCCTCATCGACCTTCAGCGCCTTCAGGAAACATCAACTTTTCCCCGCCAAATATCTTGCCCATGGCAAAGCTCCTGATCGTCGAGGACGATGAATCCGTCCGCACTCTCGCCGCTCGTGCGCTCGAACGTGCCGGGCATAATGTCACTGTCGCCGCCGACGGCGCACATGGCCTTTCTCTGATCCGGGCGGCGCAAGGGAGCTATGACCTTGTGCTGTCCGACATCCGCATGCCGGAGATGGACGGCATCGAGATGGCCAAGGCGGCAGCAGCGCTGTTCCCGGCGATGAAGATCATGCTGATGACGGGCTATGCCGACCAGCGCGAGCGCGCCGAGGAATTGGACGGCATTATTCTCGACGTCGTGCAAAAGCCGTTCACGCTGGCTGAAATCCGCGCCCGCGTCGAACAGGCGCTCGCCTGCTTCGCCTAAGCCCAAGGCCGACCGCCTTCAGGCGGGGTCGCAGGTCGCCGCAATGGCTGGCGCGCCGCTCAGGCGCCGGCTGGCATTGAGCGCAAACAGGCCGGCGCCGATGATGAGGGCTGCGCCTGCCGCCGTCGCTGGTCGCGGCACTTCGGCAAAGAACAGAAAACCCCATAGCGGCGACCAGATGATACCGGTGTATTCGAAGGTGGCGACGCTGTTGGCGGGCGCCAGCCGGTAGGCCTGCGACAACAGGATCATGCCGGCCGAGGCAACGAAGCCGCATGCCCCCATCTTGAGGAGATCCGGCGTCGCCGGCCAGACCCATGGCCGGACGAGGAATTCGAGGCTCGGATGCACGGCGTGGTCAATGCCTGCCAGCCAAAACAATGCCGCCACCAAGGCGGCGCCGACCAGATAGGCGCCGTTCTGATAGAACGCCATGACAGTCGAGGATTCGGTGTCGCCGATCTTGCGTGCCATCAGCTGCGAGAAACCGTAGAGCAGAGCCGAACCTAGCGACAGCAGCGCTGCCCAGTCGAACAAGCCGGCGCCCGGGCGCACCATGACCAGCACGCCGAGCATGCCGACCAGGACGGTGGCGAGCGCCTGCCAGGACACGCGTTCGCCGAGATAGGGGCCGGCCAGCGCCATGATGAACAGCGGCGCCATGAAATAGAGCGCCACCGCGTCAGCCAGCGGCAGGGCGGCGATTGCCAGATAGTAGGCCGTGTAGGAGGTGAACTGGATGAAGGCGCGCATCGTCAGCATGCCGAACCGCTTCGACAGGATCGCCTGCAATCCGACATCGGCGTGGACAAGGAAAACCAGGATCGGCAGGGCGACGATCGAGCGGATCGCCATCACCTCGGTGACCGGATAGTGGCTCGACACCGCCTTGACCAGCGGGTCCTGCAGCGAAAAGACCAGCACGCCGAGACAGAGGCTGAAGATGCCGAGCACAAGCCGATTCTGCATAGGCGCTCCTGTCTCCCGCGTGCGTGGCCGAAGGCAGGCCTGCATCCGGGGTAAAAAGAACCCGCCACCGTTTCGGGCAGCGGGTACGAGTGAGGACTTTTGATTGGTCCGCAGCCGATTTCGCGGCCGCATATCCAATGGGTAAGGCGACTATCGTCCCCCGTTTGACATGTTGCAAACGAATTGGAATGATGCCAGCAATCAGATTTTCTTATGGTGGGCACATGCGACCCAATCTCGACAGCGACCTGTTGCGCACCTTCGTGGCGGTCGCCGACACCGGCAATTTCACCAAAGCGGCGGAGCGGGCCGGCCGCACCCAGTCGGCAGTCTCGATGCAGATGAAGAGGCTCGAAGGCATGATCGGCGACAGCCTGTTCGAGCGCGGGTCGCGCGGTGTAGCGTTGACGCAGCGCGGCGGCGAACTCATCGCCAACGCCAGGCGTATCGTTTCACTGCTCGACGAGACGGCGGCATCGATGGTCGCGGCGCCGCTTGGCGGGCCGGTGCGCATCGGTATCCCGGAGGAATATGGCCACGCGATCCTGTCGCGGGCACTCGGCGTCTTTGCCAAGCGCCATCCTCAGGTCGACATCACCGTCCGCTACGCGCATTCCGGTGCGCAGATCGCGGCGCTCGCCGCCGGCGAGCTCGATCTGGCGGTGGTGTTCGAATGGCAGGATCTGTCAGGCGGTGAGGTGCTGATGCATGACCCAACCGTATGGGTGACGTCGGAGCTGCATCACATGCATGAGGAGCGGCCGGTGCCGATCGCGCTCTACAACCGTGCCGGTTGGTGCAAGGATTTCGCGATAAAGTCGCTGGAACAGCGCGGTCTCGCTTATCGTGTCGCCTACACCAGCGATACCAATGGCGGCCTGCGGCTCGCCGTCACCTCCGGATTGGCGATTGCGCCGATCTCGCGCAGCAACATCCCGGCCGGCTGCCGCGAGCTTACGGCCGCCGACGGGTTCGGCGACATCGATTCCTCGAACGTGGTGCTGCGGCGCAATGCGAACGCTTCCGGCGAGGCAATCGACGGCATGGAAGAGGCGATCCGCGAGGCTTTCACCAACCGTTAAAGCATGCCACTCAGCTCAGCGCTGGCGGCCACCACGGACTGCGCGCGGCGATCTTCCGAATACAGGCAGCCTTACTTCAGCTCCAGCAACCGCTCCAGATAGCTGCGCTCGATATCGGGGCTGAGTGCGTTGCCGAGCCGCTTGCGGATCGCTTCGAGGATCTGGCGGGCACGCTGCACGTCGATCTCGTCGGGCACTCTCACCGAACTTCCGTCGTCGGGACCCTCGCTGGTGCGAGGCCGCCCGAGCGGGTCACGGTCGGCATTCTGCTGGCGTCCGCCCTGGCCGTTGCCGCCCTGGTCGCCTTGCATCGCCTGCAGTTGCTTCATCATGTCCTTGGCGCCCCTGCGCAAGGCTTCCAATGCGCGGCCCTGGTGACCGACGGCCTGGTCGCCTTCGCCCTCGCCGAGCGCCTGTTCGGCATTGCCCATGGATTTGCCGGCCTCGCCAAACCCCTCATTGGGGTCGAGGCCCATGCCTTCGAGGCTCTTCCTCAATTGATCGAGCTCGCTCTGCAGCTTGCCCTGGCCTTCCTGCAATTGCTTCAGCGCGTCAGCAAATTCCTGCGGCGTCATCGGGTTCGGCCGGCCGAGCGGATCGCGGTCGTCACCTGGGCCGGGCTTGCCCTCTTCGCCCATCGGGCCTGGCTCACTGTTCTCGCCGAGCTGCTCGTCGCGGTTCTGCCCGCGCTGTTGCTGGCCGCGCTGCATCTGGTCCATGCGGAAAGTGTCGTTCATCATCTCCTGCTGGCGCCGCATGATTTCGCCCAGCTTGTCCATCTGCTGGCGCATCTCGCTGTCCTGCTGACCGCCCTGTTGCTGGCGGCCTGCCTGCAGATTGTTCATCATGTCCTGCAGCTCCGACAGCAATTGCTGCGCCTGGTCGCGATTGCCGGATTTCGCCAGGTTCTCGATCTGGTCCATCATGCGGTCGATGTCGCTCTGGCGCAGTTCCTGGCCGTTCTGCTGCATCTGTGGCGCATTCGGATTCTGCTGCGCCCGCGCCGCGAATTCCTGCAGGAACTGATTCATCGCCTCGCGCAGTTCCTTCATCGCCTTCTCGATCTCTTGGTCGCTGGCGCCGTTCTTGATCGCGTCCTGCAGCGCCTGCTGCGCCTGACGCAGCCGCTTCTCGGCCGCCGAAAGATTGCCTTCCTCGATACCGAGCGCGATCTCCCAGAGGTAAGCGACCTCGTCGCGCAACTGGTCGTCGCTGTCGGCCATCTTCAGCCGGGTGCGGGCGCTCATGATGGCGAGATAGTGCGTCATGTTGTCGAACGTGTCTTCGGGCCTGAGCGTGATCGCATCCATCAGGTCGAGCACGCGGTCCTTGGCATAGGCGTCGAGCGCCAGCATGCGGCGCTGCTCGACCACAGCCCCCGCCAACGGGTTGGAGAATGGCCGCTCCGGCATCACCAGCGTCTTGGTTTCGCTGGTCGCCGTGTGTCCGGCACCGTCGGTGACGACAAGCGACAGCTTGACGTTGCCACCGGCCCAGACATGGTCGGTCAGATCCTTCGTCGTCTTAGCAGCATTGGCCTTGCCGCCGCGGTGCGGCAACGTCAGCGGCATTTCCGGCGGGCCATAGAGCGGATGCGCGTTGGGCACTTGCGGATCGGCCAATGCGAAAACCGCCTTGGCGGAGGCCGCGCCATAGTCGTCGTCGATCTGGTAGTTGAGTTCGAAGGCGCCGTTGACGGCGCGCTTCGGCTCGCCGACAAAGCGGATCTGCGGCGGCTTGTCGGGAATTATGGCGAAGGCCCAGCGGTCGAGCTCGCCGTCGCTGGACTGCAGCGTCAGCGTGCCGTCGGCGGTCAACTTGCCGCTGAACTGGCGCACGGTGGAAGGCGTTGCCGGACTTGCCTCAGTCTTGGCGGCTTGCGGCCCGGTCGGATCGATGGCGCGGGTGTTGCCGCCGGTATCGGCGTAGCTCAGCGTTTCCTCGCCCGAACCGCCGGTGACGCGCAGCGACACATCGCTGCCCTCCGGAACCGTGAAGGTCGGCGACGCTTTAGTGGCGTTGTTGGCCAAGACGGGGGCGTTCAGGAATACCGGCGGCCTGCCGGTATAAGCCGGCGGCGTCACCCAGGCATCAATGCGCGGCGGCACGACGTCGCGGGCGGCACGGGCAACAAAACCGTCGCTCAGCCTGCCGCCCGATGGCCCGAAGGAGAAGGCAAAGGCAGTGACCAACAAAAGCGCGGCAACGGCGCGCAGCGCCCACGGGTCGCGTTCCGGCACGCGTGTGCGCGGCACGTCGCCGCCAAGCTCGCCCAGCCGGTCCGCCATGCGCCGCTGATGCTCGCGCCACAGGGCTTGCGAAAAAATGCTTTCCTTGCCGCTCGGGCGATCGGTCTGGACCTGCACCGGGCTGTGCAGCAAACGGTTGGCCGCCTCGATGCGGCGGTCGACCTCGGCCCTGGATGGCGTGCGGAAGAAACGCAGTGGATAGAGTGCGGCAAGCGCTGCGACGCCGAATGCCGTGATAAGACCGATCCGCGCCAGATCGGGCAAAAATGGGAACAGGCCGAGCCACGAAATGCTGAGGAACAGGCTGGCGACGATGATCAGTGGCAGCAGCAATGGCCAGCCGCGTTCGACGATTATCGAGACCTGCGTCCCCAGCCGGCTCAAGGCAAGGCGCCTGGCCAGACTGCGATCGCTGGTGAAAATGGGTCGTTGTGTCATCGGCCCTTCCTGGCCGGGCGGGATAGCCCAGGCCTCACGAGTCTATCGCATGGGCCCGAAAAGTCGATTTTCGGGAAGCACGATGCGAAGACCTAAAATCCTAGCGCGTACTTCGTGCGTCCAAGCGGATGCACATCGCCCTAAGGATACCAACAAACACGGCGAAGGCGAGGCGGTTCCCCAAAACGTGAACAATAATGCCCCGGATATTGTCAGAATTTCGCCGGATTGGCGTTTGCGCCGCAGACCAGTACGGCAACGCGCTCGCCTGCAGCCGGTGCGTAGCGGCCGGACAGGAGCGCCGCGAAGGCGGCCGCACCGCCCGGCTCGGAGATGATTCGCACGCGGTCCCACAGCGCCGCCTGGGCGGCGATAATGTCGTCGTCGCCGACCAGGATCGAGCGCTCGACGAATGCCTCGGCGATGGGATACATCATTTCGCCGACACGCTTTGGCGCGAGCGAATCGGCGGCGATGCCCTCAGCCGGCGCGTCGACGGGTCGGCCCGCCTCGAAGGCGCGATGAAGCGTCGGCGCACCCTCCGGCTCGACCGCGATTATCCTGATGCGGCCGGAAAACCAGGCAGCGATGCCGCCGATCAGCCCGCCGCCGCCGACGGCGACCAGCAGGGTGTCGAGCTTCGGCAGGTCGGCCTCGATCTCGAGGCCGAGCGTGCCTTGCCCGACCAGCGTCTCCTCCTGGTTGAAGGCGTGGATCTGCAGCGCGCCGGATTTTTCGGCGAAGCTCTCGCTGGCGGCCAGCGCCTCGGCATAACGGGCGCCGCCGACGATCAGCTCGGCGCCGTAGCCGCGGATGCGGTCCAGCTTGGCCTGCGGGCTCACTTCGGGAACAAAGATGGTCGCCTTGTGGCCGAGCCGCATGGCGGCATAGGCGACGGCGGCGCCGTGATTGCCGCCCGACGCGGCGACGACGCCGGCCGCAGGAACCGGCCGTTCGAGGAGATTGGTGAACGCACCACGTACCTTGAACGAGCCGGAATGCTGCAAGCACTCAAGCTTCAGGTCGACGGGCAGAGGCGGGCGGCCGAAATCGGCCATGTCGACGCGCAGCACCGGCGTGTGGCGCACGAAGGGCCGGATGCGGGGTTCTATCGCCGCAATGCGCTCGCGTGTGATCGTGTGGCCGTGCAGCATGCTTTCACTCCCAGAGTTGACATTATTTAGTAACTTGGCAATGTGCCTAAATGCAAGAGGTCGACGTTTTCAAAGCGATTGCCAACGAGCGCAGGCTCCAGATCCTCGATTGGCTCAAGGACCCGCGGGCGCATTTTCCGCCGCAGACGGACGGCGATCTGGTCGAGGACGGCGTCTGCGCGCTGCTGATCGCGGAGAGGCTAGGGATCACCCAGGCTACACTCAGCGAGCATATGCGCGTGCTCACCCAGGCAGGGCTTTTGCGCAGCAAGCGCATCAAGCAGTGGATATTCTATCGCCGGAATGAGGACAGAATCGCCGAAATCAGGGCGCTCATTCAGCACTGGCTGTAGCTGCAGAGTTCTACTCCAACCAGTCCGGCACCGAGTCCAGTCCGATCAGCTCGTCATAGGTCTGGCGCGGACGCACAACGTGGAAGCGGTCGCCGTCGACCAGCACTTCCGGTACCAGCAGCCTGGTATTGTAGGTGCCGGCCTGAACGGCGCCATAGGCGCCGGCGGTGGAGAGAGCGATCAGGTCGCCGGATTTCAGCCGGGGCAGGTCACGGTCGAGCCCGAGATAGTCGCCGGTCTCGCAAACCGGGCCGACGACGTCGACCTTCATGCGTGGTGCAGCGGCCGGCTGCTGCGCCACCGGCTTGATGTCGTGAAAAGCGTCGTAAAGCGTCGGCCGGATCAGGTCGTTCATCGCGGCGTCGACGACGAGGAAGTTCTTGGCGTCGCCCTCCTTCACGAAGATTACTTCCGACACCAGGATGCCGGCATTCCCGACGATCAGCCGGCCTGGCTCGAACATTACCTTCAGCCCAAGTTTGGCAACATGTTTCCTGACGATCCGGGCATAGGCATCGGGCAAAGGCGGTGGGTTGTTGTCGACGCGGTAGGGAATGCCAAGGCCGCCGCCGACATCGATGTGCTCGATGGCATGACCGTCGGAGCGCAAGGCGCCGACCAGCTCCACCAGCAGCGCAAAGGCGTCGTCGAAGGGCTGCAATTCGGTGATCTGGCTGCCGATATGGGTGTCTATGCCGGTGACCTTGATGCCCGTCAGCTCAGCCGCGCGCGCATAGACCTTCCGCGCATGCTGCCACGGAATGCCGAACTTGTTCTCGGCCTTCCCAGTCGAAATCTTCTTGTGCGTCCTGGCGTCGACATCCGGGTTGATGCGCAGCGAGATCGGCGCGATCTTGCCCAGCGCGGTGGCGCGGGCCGACAGCAGCTCCAGCTCCGGTTCGGATTCGACGTTGAAACAGAGAATGCCGGCCGAGAGCGCAGAATCCATTTCGCGCGCGGTCTTGCCGACGCCCGAAAACAGGATCTTGCTTGCCGGGATGCCGGCCGCCAAAGCGCGGCGCAATTCGCCCTCCGAGACCACGTCGGCGCCGGCGCCGAGCCTTGCCAGCACCCTCAGCACGGCCTGGTTGGAATTCGCCTTCATGGCATAGCAGACGAGAGCATCGAGCCCGGCAAAGGCCTCGGTGAAGACGCGAAAATGCCTGGTCAGCGTCGCCGTCGAATAACAGTAGAACGGCGTGCCGACGCTGGCGGCGATGTCTGATATCGCCACGTCCTCGGCATGCAGCGCGCCGTCGCGGTAGTCGAAATGGTTCACGAGATTGGTCCGAAATCAGAGCAGCGGGTCGAGGATGAATTTCTTGTCCTCGACAGGTTTTTCCGGCTCCGGCGGCAAGGGTTGCTTGGCCTTCTCGGCGTCCTTGCGGGCCTGCACGGCTGCCGCGTACGGCGTGTCGAGCGCAGCCTTCCTGCCGCAGGCCGCAACGGTGGCCATTGCCGCCAGCAGCGTCAGCGTCACCAAAATCCTGCTTCCGGTCATCGTGCCATCCGTCCGAAACTGTTGCCCGCAGCCGCTTCTAGCCGAGTTTTGCGGCCATTGCACCCCGCGTCTTACGCCTTGGCGAGCCGCTTTTTCCAGTAGCGGATCTGCTTGCGCACCTCGGACGGCGCGGTGCCGCCGAAGCTCGTGCGGCTCTTTACAGAATTCTGCACGGCAAGAACCGAAAACACGTCGGCGCTGATACCGGGGTGAATGGACTGCAGATCCTCCAGCGAAAGCCTGTCGAGCCCGACCTTCTTCTCCTCGGCCAGCGCCACCGCCCGGCCAGTGATATGGTGCGCCTCGCGGAACGGCAGGCCGAGCGAGCGCACCAGCCAGTCGGCGAGGTCGGTCGCAGTCGAATAGCCGGCGCCGGCCGCCTTCTTCATCGCGGCAGTGTTCACCGTCATATCGCGCACCATGCCGGTCATCGCCGCCAGCATCAGGTCGAGCGTCTCGGCCGCGTCGAAGACCGATTCCTTGTCTTCCTGCATGTCCTTGCCATAGGTCAGCGGCATGCCCTTCATCACCGTCAGCAGACCGACGAGATGGCCGGTGACACGGCCGGTCTTGCCGCGCACCAGTTCGGCAGCGTCCGGGTTCTTCTTCTGCGGCATGATCGACGAACCCGTCGAGAAACTATCCGACAGCCTGATGAAGCCGAATTGCGGCGTCGACCAGATGATGATCTCTTCGGCCAGCCGCGACAGATGCGTCGCGCAGATCGCCGCAAAGCCCAGGAACTCGAGCGCGAAATCGCGGTCCGAAACACTGTCGAGCGAATTGCGCATCGGCTCGCGGAAGCCAAGCGCCTTCGCCGTCTGGTGCCGGTCGATGGAAAAGCTGGTGCCGGCAAGGGCGGCGGCGCCGAGCGGGCTTTCATCCATCCGCTCGATGGCGTCGCGGACACGCGACAGGTCGCGCGCAAACATCTCGACATAGGCCATGCAGTGGTGGCCGAAGGTCACCGGCTGCGCCGCCTGCATGTGGGTGAAGCCCGGCATCACCGTTGCCGCATGCTCCTCGGCCCGATCCAGGAACGCCGTGATCAGGCCCTTCAGCGCCTCGGCGACACGAAAGCATTCGTCCTTGACCCACAGCCTGAGGTCGACCGCCACCTGGTCGTTGCGCGAGCGGGCGGTATGCAGGCGGCCGGCGGCGGGGCCGATCAAATCGGCCAGACGGGCCTCGACATTCATGTGGATGTCTTCCAGCCTGGTCGAGAACTCGAATGTGCCGGCCTCGATCTCTGCGAGGATCGTGTTCAGCCCGTGAGCGATTTTTTCTTGATCGGCCGCCGAAATAATGCCCGTTTGCGCCAGCATCTGGCTATGGGCGATCGAGCCGCGAATATCCTGCGCATAGAGTTTGCGGTCGAACGAGATCGATGCGTTGATCGCTTCCATGATTGCGGCCGGACCCGAGGCAAAACGTCCGCCCCACATCTGGTTGCTGGCCTTCTTGTCGTTCATCGCTATAACCCGTGCTCCGGAGCAGTTTTTCAAAAATGGCAGACGGCAATAGATTTTTCCCGGCTTTGCGTCTCATCCTCGCCGCTTTGGTTGCGGGCGTGCTGGCCGGCGCGGTCGCGGTATATGTCAGGGAAAGCAGTTCTGGCAACAAGGCGCCCGCGCAAGTGGCCGCCGGCGGCGGCAAGGACGACGTCGCCTGCGCCGCCAAGACCGACCGTGCCAAGAAGATCGCCGCCGCTGCCACCGGCCAGGTTGCCGCGCTTTTGCCGGCGGATCCGCCGCAATCGCTGAAAAGCCTTGCCTTCAACGGCCCCGACGGCAAGCCGACGACGATCGCCGATCATGCCGGCAAGACGGTGCTGCTCAATCTGTGGGCGACATGGTGCGCACCTTGCCGCGCCGAAATGCCGGCGCTCGATGCGCTGCAGAAGGAGATGGGCAGCGATGCGTTTCAGGTTGTTGCCGTCAACGTCGATGCCGGCGACGATGCCAAACCGAAGAAGTTCCTGGAGGACACCGGCGTCAAGTCGCTCGGCTACTATCGCGATGCCACGATGGCGCTGTTCAACGACGTCAAGACGCGCGGCCTGGCGCTCGGTCTGCCGGTCACCATGCTGATCGATGGGCAAGGCTGCCTGATCGCCCATATGAATGGCCCGGCCGAATGGTCGGGGCCGGATGCCAAGCGTCTGGTCGAGGCGGCGCTTCAGCCGGGATAGGCTCAGACCGTGCGCAGGCGCGGCTTGAGCACGGCAATGCTTGCGCCGCGTCGGCTGGCGGTGCGGATTGCCGGAGCGGCCACGCCCGTCAGTTCCCCGAATGTCTCGATCGGAGCCGGTTTGCCGAGGTAGTAGCCTTGCCCGATCTCGCAAGCCTCGGCGTCCAGGAACTGCAATTCACCCGGCGTCTCGATGCCTTCTGCCAGAACCGGTAAGCCGAGACCGCGTCCAAGCCCCAGCACGGCGCGAACGATCGCCGCGAACTGGGCGTTCTTGTCGACCGATTTGATGAACGACCCGTCGATCTTGATCTTGTCGAAGGGAAAGGCGCTGAGGTTGGACAGCGAAGAATAGCCGGTGCCAAAATCGTCCATCGCCACATGCACGCCAAGCGCCTTGACCTGCCTCAAGGTTGCCAGCGCGCGCGGCATGTCCTTCACCAGGGCCGTTTCGGTGATCTCCAGTTCGAGCCTGCCGGGGGCCAGGCCGGATCTCGTCAATGCGTCGTGCACCTTGCGGCTGAAGTTCGGATTGTGAAGTTGCACGGCGGAGACGTTGACGGCGACCATCAGCGGGTTTGTCCAGCGAACAGCATCGTTACAAGCCGTCGTCAGCACCCAGTCGCCGATCTGCGCGATAGCGCCACTGTCCTCGGCCACGGGGATGAAAACGGTCGGAGAAATGTCACCCCGCTCAGGGTGCTGCCAACGGACCAGGGCTTCGAAGCCGATCATCCTGCCGCCGCGGATCTCCTTCTGCGGCTGATAGACGAGGTGGAACTCCTTGCGGGCGATCGCCTGGCGCAATTCATGCTCCATCACGCGCTTGTCGCGGGCCGCGGTGCCCATGGCTATCTCGAAAAACCGATAAGTGTCCCTGCCTTCGGTTTTGGCGCGATGGAGTGCCGTGTCGGCATGGCTGATCAGGCCGGCCTGGTCTTCGGCATCCAGCGGAAAGAAGGCGATGCCGATGCTGGCCGAGACGAGGCCGGAGCCGACCGAAACCCTGTTTTCCTCCCGGATCGCCGCCAGCAAGTCCTCGGCTATCCGGCCTGCGGCCAGGGGGTCGGGGAGGTTCGGAGCTATGATGGCAAATTCATCGCCGCCGAGACGCGCGAGCATCTGTCCGTGGCGCGGGATGCCGGAAATGCAGTGCGCCAGCTTCTGCAGCATAGCATCGCCGGCCCCGTGGCCATAGAGGTCGTTGACTTGCTTGAACCGGTCGAGGTCAAGCAGCAGGAGCGCCAGATGTCCATCCTTGCCGCCACGATCCATCGAGGCGAATTCTGCTTCCAGCCGGGAAGAAAAGCTCCGCCGATTGGCAAGCCCGGTAAGCGGATCGAAATGCGCGAGGCGGAGGATCTCTTGTTCTGCCTTCTTGCGCTCACGGATGTCGCGAACGGCAAGCACCGTATGAGGCCTGCCGCAGTAGGTGATTTTCCTGGCGATCAGCTCGACAGGAATTCTCGCCCCGTCGCTGCCCCTTAACTTCGCTTCCTGCGCCTGTTCGCCGAAGCCGGACATATCGGCTGCGCTCTGTCCGTCGAAAAGCTCGCCGAATTGCATCGTGTTCAGGGTGGCTGTCGCTGTTCCGGTCAGCTTCGCCATACTGTCATTGGCGCTGACAATGCGGGTGCCATCGCAAACGATCAGACCTTCCACCGCCGCATTGGCGAGATCGTGCATGCGATCGGCCTCGAGCTTCTGGCGGCGAAAGCGCAGGTCGATCCACAGCGCGGCACCCGATAGCACAAGGATTATCAGGCTGGCGACCGCTGCGGCAAAGGCCTGGGAAATGGGCTCGATGGAATGTTCGGATATTTCAATCGAGGAATCCGGAATGATCGACACCGCGGCCATCGCGATGAAATGCAAGCTGCAAATCGCCAGCGTCAAAAGCGCGGCGCCGCCGAAAGTCGCGAGCGCTGACGGACGGCGCAAGACGACAAGGAGCGCCAGTGCCGCGAGGGTCACGCCGGCCAGAAGCGATATCGCGACAAGGAGCAGGTTCCATACGACCCGGCCTTCGACCTCGAAAGCTGCCATGCCGATGTAGTGCATCGTCGCGATGGCGCCGCCCAGAATGGCGCCACCGACGAGGAAATGGTCGATGCCGCGGCGCAAGGTGGCGACCCACATCCCAAGCGCGGTCATGATAACGGCGGCGGCAAGCGAAAAGGCGGATAATCCCGGATTGTATGCGTTCGGTATTCCCGGCGTAAACGCGGTCATGGCGATGAAATGCGTCGCCCATATGCCGAACCCGGTCGAGGCCGCGGCGATCATCAGCCAGACAAGCCGGTTTCGCTCGGTCGATCGGCCGACATGCTTAAGGAGATTAACCGCTGAGAAGCAAGAAATTCCACAGATGAGTGCGGCAAGCGCAACCAGTCTCGGATCGTGCTGACTTACAATACAATTATAGACCGTCAGCATCCTGGTTCACTCGGTCTGCCAAAATTAACAGGGGAGGTGTGACTGATTAGCTCTTGGAGATTTTAACGAATGGTTAACCCGTGGGCCATGAGGCGGGTCTTTTCGGGGGAAAACCGACGCCGCTGCGCCCAAAAAGACAGTGATGTGATTTCTGGCGCCCGGTTTCAGTAGCGAGTGCACTTTAGGAAGGAATGATGTTCATTGATCCGCAATAAAACCGTTGTCCGATTGTCATCAGCGCCACATATTGGCTTTGCGGAAGTGCCCCTTTCGCCAATGACAAACGGGAGATGAAACATGAAGTTCTTCGGCTTTGCGGCCGGTATCGCCGCCACCGTGACCCTGCTTTCCACCACCTCCGCCTTCGCCGTCACGCAGATCAGCTGGTGGCACGCCATGACCGGCGCCAACGCCGAGGTCGTCGCCAAGATCTCCAAGGATTTCAACGCCAGCCAGAGCGACTATGAGCTCGTTCCGGTGTTCAAGGGCACCTATCCGGAGACGCTGAATGCCGGCATCGCTGCCTTTCGTGCCGGGCAAGCGCCAGATATCCTCCAGGTGTTCGACGTCGGCACCGGCGTGATGATGGCGGCCGAGGGTGCGATAAAGCCGGTGGCCGATGTGATGACCGGCGCCGGGATGACTTTCGACAAGAGCCAGTATCTGCCCGGCATCGTCGGCTATTATTCGAAGCCGGACGGCACCATGCTATCGTTCCCCTACAACTCTTCCTCGCCGATCCTCTATTACAACAAGGACATCTTCCAGAAGGCAGGCCTCGACGTGAACAATCCGCCCAAGACGTGGAACGAGGTGTGGGAAGCTGCCAAGAAGATCAAGACGAGCGGCGCCGCCCCTTGCGGCTATACCTCGACCTGGCTGACCTGGATCCACCTGGAGAATTTCGCGGCGTGGAATGACGTGCCTTGGGCCACCCAGCAGAATGGCCTGGCCGGCGGTGATGTCGAACTCAAGATCAATGCGCCGATTTTCGTCAACCACTTCCAGGCGCTCGCTGACCTGGCCAAGGACGGCACATTCAAATATGGCGGGCGCACCTCCGAAGCCAAGCAGATATTCCTCGCCGGCGAATGCGGCATCTTCACCGAATCGTCGGGCGGCCTCGGCGATATCGTCAAGTCCGGCATGAACTATGGCATCGGCCAGCTTCCTTACGACAGTGACGCCAAGGGTGCCCCGCAGAACACGACGCCGGGCGGTGCCAGCCTGTGGGTGTTCGGCAACAAGTCGGACGAGGAATACAAGGGCGTCGCGGCCTTCTTTGCCTATCTGTCCAAGACCGATGTGCAGGAATATCTGCACCAGAAGTCGGGATATTTGCCAGTGACGCTTGCGGCATACGAGGCGACTAAGAAATCAGGCTTCTATGACAAGAACCCCGGCCGCGAGACACCCATCCTGCAGATGATCGGCAAGTCGCCGACCGACAATTCGAAGGGCGTGCGCCTGCCGAATCTGCCGCAGGTGCGTGATATCCAGAACGAGGAGCTGGAGAAGATGCTGGCCGGCCAGCAAACCGCCCAGCAGGCACTCGACAATGCGGTTGCGCGCGGCAACGCGGCGATCAAGGAAGCGCTGGAGAACTGACGGGATTATCTCAGTTAGTCGGTTGGAATATCGCCCACGCGAGCTCGCGCGGGCGATACCTGGATAGCGAGGGAAATCAGCCTGTCTCCACGCGTCGTCTTTCCCAACAAGATCCTGCCCTACCTGCTGGTGGCGCCACAACTCGCCATCACCCTGGTTTTCTTCTACTGGCCGGCCGGTCAGGCGATGTACCAGTCGATGCTCAGGCAAGACCCGTTCGGGCTGAAGAGCAGGTTCGTCTGGTTTGCCAATTTCCGGAAGGTGCTGGCCGATCCGGCCTACCTCAACTCGATCAAGGTCACAGTAGTGTTCTCTCTTGCGACCGCGATCGTTGCCATGGTTGTGGCCCTGCTGCTCGCGGTCATGGCCGAGAAGGCCGTGCGCGGCAAAGGCCTTTACCGCACACTGTTGATATGGCCTTACGCCGTGGCGCCGGCGATTGCCGGCATGCTTTGGCTTTTCCTGTTCAATCCCTCGATCGGCTCGTTGGCCTATTTGCTGAGAAGCCTCGGCGTCGTATGGGACCCGCTCCTCAACGGCACCCACGCCATGATCCTGCTGGTGTCGGCTGCTGCCTGGAAGCAGATCAGCTACAACTTCCTGTTCTTCGTCGCCGGCCTGCAGGCGGTGCCGAAAACGCTGATCGAAGCGGCGGCCATGGACGGCGCCGGCGAAACCAAGCGCTTCTGGACCATCGTCTTCCCGCTGCTTGCGCCGACAACCTTTTTCCTGCTGGTCGTCAACACCGTCTATGCCCTGTTCGACACGTTCGGCATCGTTCATGCCGTCACCGGCGGCGGGCCGGGCAAGACGACAGAGACGCTGGTCTACAAGGTCTACAATGACGGCTTCGTCAATCTGATCCTGGGCGACTCGGCGGCGCAGTCGGTCATCCTGATGGCCATCGTCATCGCGCTCACAGCAATCCAGTTCCGCTATGTGGAACGCAAAGTCCACTACGGCTGAGGGCAGCGATGATCGGCCAGTCCCCGCTCCGCACCTTCATCGCCCATGCCGTGCTCATCCTCGGCATATTGATCGTGGCTTTTCCGATCTACTACACCTTCGTTGCCTCGACGCACACGCTGCAAACGATCCTCAGGCCGCCCCTGCCGCTCTTACCCGGCGGCCAGCTATGGAACAATTACAGCGAGGCGCTGTTCGGCGGCATCGGTCGTATCGGCGGGGTCAGCGTCGGCAGGCTGCTCCTCAACACCACGATCATGGCGCTCGGCGTTGCGGTGGGAAAGATCTTCATCTCGATCCTGTCGGCCTACGCGATCGTGTTCTTTCGCTTTCCGTTGCGCATGACCTTCTTCTGGCTGATCTTCATCACCTTGATGCTTCCAGTCGAGGTGCGCATCCTGCCGACCTACAAGGTGATGGTCGATCTCGGCATGATCGACACCTATGCCGGCCTGATCGTCCCGCTGATCGCCTCGGCCACCGCAACGCTGCTGTTTCGCCAGTTCTTCATGACCATACCGGGCGAATTGGTCGAGGCGGCGCGTGTCGACGGTGCCGGGCCATGGCGCTTCTTTTTCGATATTCTGGTGCCGCTGTCGCGGACAAACATCGCCGCGCTGTTCGTGATCCTCTTCATTTATGGCTGGACGCAGTATCTTTGGCCGCTGCTCGTCACCAACAGCAACGACATGAACACCATCGTCATCGCGCTGAGAAAGATGGTTTCCTTCGCCGATGCCGACACCCAATGGCACCTCGTGATGGTCACGGCAATGCTGGCCATCGTGCCGCCGATCCTGGTGGTCGTGCTGATGCAACGCTGGTTCGTGCGCGGTCTGGTCGAATCCGAAAAGTGAGAAGCCGATGGCGACCGTGGATCTGAAGGATGTCAGGAAAATCTATCCCAGCGGCGTCGAGGCCGTGAAGGGCGTTTCCATCGCCATTCCCGACAAGGAGCTTTGTGTGCTGGTCGGCCCCTCCGGCTGCGGCAAGTCTACGCTGCTGAGGATGATCGCCGGACTGGAGACGATTTCTGCCGGTACAGTCGCCATCGACGGCAAGGTGGTCAACGCCATTGGCCCGACCGAGCGCGACATCGCCATGGTGTTCCAGAACTACGCGCTCTACCCACATATGAAGGTCTATGACAACATGGCCTATGGCCTGCGCAACCGCGGCACGCCGAATGACGAGATCGACAGCAGGGTACGCTCGACTGCCAAGGTGCTGGAGCTTTCGGCGCTGCTCGACCGGCGCCCGCGCGAGCTTTCCGGCGGTCAGCGCCAGCGCGTCGCCATGGGTCGCGCCATCGTGCGCAACCCGAAGGTCTTCCTGTTCGACGAACCGCTGTCCAACCTCGATGCGAAATTACGCGGGCAGATGCGCATCGAGATCAAGAATCTGCAACGCTCGCTTGGCGTCACCTCGGTTTATGTCACGCACGACCAGCTTGAGGCGATGACGCTGGCCGACATCCTCGTCGTCATGAACGCCGGCCTGGTCGAGCAGACCGGCGCGCCGCTTGATGTGTACGAGAAACCGGCCTCGACCTTCGTCGCTTCGTTCATAGGCGCACCGCCGATGAATCTGCTGGCGCTCACAGGGGCCTCCCCAAGCTCGGTATTGGCGGACGGTACTGTGATTGGCTTGGCGCCTCGACAGGGCAAGGCAGTGACACTAGGCTTTCGTCCGGAGGACGCCGACATCACCTTCGCGGCAGAGGCGCCGGCCGGCGCGCTCGCGCTGCCGGCAACAGTGGAAGCGGTCGAACCGGTCGGTGCCGAAAGCTTTCTCCATTGCGTGGCAGCCGGCAGCCGCATCGTGGTGCGCGTCTCAGGCCGCGCCAGCGCCAAGCCAGGCGACCAATTGCGCGTCGTGGCCAGGTCCGAAAAGCTGCATTGGTTCGATCAGGCGGGCAAACGGGTCGATTGAAGTCGGCCTTGCGCAAAACCGTTCATGCAAACACATGCGCCTTGCCCGACACGGTCAGCCGGACGATCTCGCCGATCGCCGGCGCGTCCATGCCCGGCTTGCGCAGGATCAACGGCGTATTGCCGATGGCGGCGGCGTCGGGCGGATCGGGGCTGTTCAACAGACGCACCGCGATGGTGCACATCGAGCCGGCGAACTCCGAATCCGTCACCTCGCCGAACAGCATGTCCGGCGTGCCGGACATGCCTTCACGCGATGTGCGTTTCAGCAACACCTGCTCCGGCCGCAGCATGATGCGGGCGACGTCGCGCCGCTCCGAGCTGTCGACAGCGATGCGGCCGAGCGGCGAGATGGCGAAGCCATCGGCGATCCTTGCCGGCAGGACGATGGCGTCGCCAAGGAACTCGGCGACCATCCTGTCCTTCGGCTTGAAATAGAGCTCGCGCGGCGTGCCGACCTGCGAGAATTTGCCGTCGCGCATCACCGCGACCTGGCTGGCGAATGACAGCGCCTCGGCCTGGTCGTGGGTGACCAGAATGGTGGTGATGCCGGCGGTTTCAAGGAGCTCGGCCACGGCCTTGCGCATCGAGGCGCGCAGGCCGGTGTCGAGCGCCGAGAACGGCTCGTCGAGCAGCATCAGCCGCGGCTTCATGGCCATGGCGCGGGCGAGCGCGACGCGCTGCTGCTGGCCACCGGAGAGTTCGTGCGGACGGCGCTTCAGGATACCTTTGTCCAGCCCGACGACATAGGCGAGCTCGGCGATGCGCTCACTGCGCTTTTCCTCGTGACGCCCCATGCCGAAGCCGATATTGGCGGCGATGCTCAGATGCGGGAATAGAGCGCCGTCCTGCGCCACCAGCCCGATGCCGCGGCGATGCGCCGGCACGGCCGTGTCGCCATCGGCCAGCACCTCGCCATCGAGCACGATGCGGCCCTGGTCCGGCGCCTCGAAGCCGGCGATCAGCCGCAGCAAGGTGGTCTTGCCACAACCGGACGGCCCGACGATTGCCGTACGGCTGCCGCTGGCCACGCTGAGGTCGACGCCGGCAAGTGCTGCGACGGGCCCGTAGTGCTTGTGGATGCCGCTCAGCTCGAGAAAGCTCATCGCCCGGCCATCCGCTTCGACTGGACGTAGAGCAACCAGGTCAAAGGCAGCGACATCGCCACCATGATCAGGGCATAAGGCGCCGCCGACGCATAGTCGATCTCGCCGCTATAGGACCAGAACGCCATGGCCAGCGTGCGGGTGCCGTTGGGCGCCAGCATCTGGGTTGCGGTCAATTCGTTCATGATACCCAGCGCGACCAACGCCATGCCGGCTGCGGCGCCCGGCGCCGACAGGCGGATGGTCGTCGACCACAGCGCCTTGAGCGGCGACCGGCCGAGGCTGGAGGCGGCGCGTTCGAGCTCGACCGGCGCCTGTGCGATCGACGCCCTGAGGCTAATCAGAGCGCGCGGCAGGAACATCAGCGCATAGGCGACCAGGATGGTGAACAGGGTCTGGTAGAGCGGCATGGCGATACGCACGGCGATGGTGACCAGCGCCAGGGCGATGACAACGCCGGGCAACGCGCCGACGATATAGTTGCAGCCCTCCAGGACGCGTTGCAGCCGCCCCGGCGCGCGGATCGAAATCCACGCCATCGGCATTGCCGCGACGGTGGCGAGCAGCGCGCCGGCAATTGCTAGGAACAGCGTTTGGCCAAGCGCCAGGCCGATCTCGTCGAGCCGCCAGACATCGGCGCCGCCGGCCATGAGCCAGCGGCCGATAGTGGCGAACGGCACGCCGAGCGCCAGCAGCGTGGTAATGGCAGGCAGCAGCAGGCAAGGAATGGTGGCGCGCCCAAGGCTCGTGCGCTGCTGCTGGCGCGCAGCACCCGAACCGACGCGGGCGTAGCGCTCCTCGCCGCGCACCAGCACCTCCAGCCCGAGCAACACAAGGCAGCAGGTCACCAGCACGCCGGCCAGCATGTTGGCGGCGGGACCGTTGAAGGTCGACTGGAACTGGTCGACGATCGCGGTGGTGAAGGTGTCGAAGCGGATGAACACATAGAGCCCGTATTCGGCCAGGAGATGCAGGCCGACCAGCAGGGAGCCGCCGCAAATGGCGAGCCGGAGCTGCGGCAGCACGACACGCCTGAACACACGCCACGGGCCGAGACCAAGGGCTGCCGCTGCATCTTCGAGAGCGGGATCGAGCCGGCGCAATGCCGCCGCCACCGGCAGATAAAGGAAGGGGAAGTAGGCGATGACCGACACAAGCACGCCGGCCCACAGGCCGTGCAGTCTGGGCACCATGGTGATCCAGGCGTAACTATGGACGAAGGCCGGAATGGCGAGCGGCGCCACCGACAGCCAGGCCCATAGGCGGGTACCCGGCAGATCGCTGCGCTCGGTCAGCCAGGCCAGCATGACCGACAGCACGATCGAGATCGGCACCGCCAACACCACCAGCAGGCTGGTGTTGACCAGAAGTTCGCCGACGCGCGGCCTGAACACCAGCGCCGCCACCGTTTCCCAGCCGGTCTGCACCGCCACCCAGACGATGAAGGCAAGCGGCAGCAGCGCGAAAAGCGAGACAAAGACGGCAGCCAACGCAATCCATGAGACCGACCAACGACGTGCCCGCACGGCCGTGGCGTCGGCCGGCAAGCCTGGGCGTGCGAGATCGATCGCGGATTGCATCAGATCAGACGTTGCGCCAGCTCCGCCCGGAGGCGGAAACGATCGGCGGCGGATAATCTCGCGGGTAGCTTGTGGTCATAGGCAAATGCCATCTTGAAAACAGAGCGCTCCTGTGGAAAGCGAATTCCCACAGGAGCGCAGTCGGTTGCCCTTTTAGGACGAACGCCGGCTAAAGCAAGCCGGCCGCCGTCATCAGGTCGGTCACCTTTTTCGAGTTCAGCGTCGTTGGGTCGACTTTCGGCGCCTGCAGATCGGCCAGCGGCACCAGCTTCGGATTGGACTCGGCGCCCTTGCCGACTGCGTATTCGAACGAATCGCCTGTTTTCAGCACGTCCTGGCCGCCATTGCCGGTGACCCATTTCAGGAAAGCCTGCGCTTCCTTCGGGTGCTTGCTCGAGGCCAGCACACCACCGCCGGAAACCGAGACGAAAGCGCCGGGGTCCTGGTGCTTGAAATAGTGCAACTCGACATTCTTGCTGTTCTCGCCGGTCTTGGCCTGATCGCCGTAGTAGTAATAGTGGTAGATCACGCCGCCTTCGACCTCGCCGGCATTGACCGCCTTCATCACCGTGCTGTTGCCCTTATAGGCGGTAAAATTCTCCTTCATCGCCTTCAGCCATTCGGCCGTCGCTGCCTCGCCCTTGAGCTGCAGAAGCGCGCTGACGATCGCCTGGAAATCGGCGCCGGAGGGAGAAGCGGCCCAGCGGCCCTTCCAGCTCGGATCGGCGAGATCGAGCAGCGATTTCGGCAGCTGGTCGGCGGTCAGCTTGGTCTTGTTGTAGGCAAAGACGGTGCTGCGCGCGGCGACGCCGACCCATTTGCCGCTCGCCGGCTGGTACTCCTGCGGAACCTGAGCCAGCGTCTCG
Organism: Mesorhizobium sp. M0207; assembly: GCF_040321995.1. Classification (NCBI taxonomy): domain Bacteria; kingdom Pseudomonadati; phylum Pseudomonadota; class Alphaproteobacteria; order Hyphomicrobiales; family Phyllobacteriaceae; genus Mesorhizobium; species Mesorhizobium sp. M0207. The sequence continues at coordinate 108,481 of NZ_JAMYSQ010000013.1, read as the reverse complement.
GTGTCGACCGATGCGAACAGGCCGGCCGCCTCGACTAATGCCATGGCCGGCGAATTCTCCGTCAGGAATACATCGGCGGGCGAAGCGGTGCCTTCGGCAACAATCTGGTTGGAAAAATCGCTGTCGCCGCCATTGCGGACGGTAACCTTGATGCCGGTTTCCTTGGTGAATCCCTCCGCCCAAGCCTTGGTCAGGTTTTCGTGCTGGGCGTTGTAGACGACGATGCCCTCGTCCTCTGCCATTGCCGGGCCGGCGATCAGGCTGATTGCAAGTGCTGTCGCACCGGCAAGGGCGGAAAGAGCATATTTCATGGCGTCGTCCTCGATTTCGATTGGCTTTGGCTTGGCACGCTGCACCTATCAATACATGACTAGCGCAGTCAACATTGCTGGCCCACTCAATCGCTCAAAAGGAGCAAACTTTCGTCATGCTCAGCTAATTTGCCTTGGACATTATTTCGCCGGCCACGTAACAAATCAGCGCCGAGACGCGAATATCGGGGAGTGAACTCTTGTGAGCGGCAAGGACGAAGCCGAGCTTTCACGGCTGCTGCGGGCCGCGATCGCCGGAGACGAAAGAGCCTATGCCGACTTTCTGCACCGGATCGCCGCGCTCGTTCGTGGCTTTGCCCGGCGCAAGATCGTGCAGGGCGGGGTGGATCCCGAGGATGTAGTGCAGGAAACCTTGCTGGCCATTCATGTGAAACGACACACCTGGCGCCATGATGCGCCGGTGCTGCCTTGGGTTTATGCAATAGCCCGCTTCAAGCTGATCGATGCGTTCCGGCGGCGCGGTCGGCGGATCGAGATCGAGATCGACGAAATCGCCGAGACCTTTGCCGAGCCGGAATCGGAGACGGTGAGCGAGCGCGACGTCAACCGGGCGCTCGACAGCCTGTCGCCGGCACAGCGTTCCGTCGTCTCGGCCGTATCGGTCGAAGGCCGGTCAATCGGTGAGACCGCGGCCAAATTCGGCATCAGCGAGACGGCTGTGCGGGTGTCACTGCACCGCGGGCTTGCCGCCATTGCCAAACGGTTCAGGGCGGGGCGGGAATAAGAATAACATGAGGACCGAAGATTTCATCAGGGCGCTTGACGCCGATGCCCGCAGCAAGGCGCTGCCGCTAGGCACCGCCTGGTGGCTTGCCGCCGGCGTGGCCATCGTGATCGCGGCCGCGGTTTTCTGGCTGACGATCGGCCCGCGCCCCGACATTGCGATCGCCATGCACACGATGCGGTTCCTGTCCAAATTCGTCTTCACGATTGCTCTTGCCGTCAGCGCCTTTGTCCTGGTGCGTGGGCTGTCGACGCCCGGTGCATCGACCGGCCGGGCGGTGAGCTGGATGATCGCCGCGCCGCTGCTGGTGATTGTGGCTGTGATTTTCGAACTCTTCGCCGTGCCTGCGTCCGACTGGGGCACGCGCCTGGTCGGCACGAACATGGTCATCTGCCTGACCTTCGTTCCGTTGATCGGGATCGGCCCGCTTGCCGTCTTTCTCGCGGTGCTGCGCCATGGCGCGCCGACAAGGCCGGTGCTTGCCGGTGCGGCCGCGGGCCTGCTTGCCGGCGGGCTGGCGGCGACCTTCTATGCGGCGCATTGCTTCGACGATTCGCCGCTTTTCGTCGGCACCTGGTATACGATCGCGGTCGCCATCCTTGCCGTGCTCGGGGCGCTCGGCGGACGACTTTTTGTGCGCTGGTAGCGAGGCGATCAGCGTGTCGGAACGGGATGCTCGCCGCGATAGTCGTAGAAGCCACGCCCGGTCTTGCGGCCGAGCCAGCCGGCCTCGACATATTTGACCAGCAGCGGGCAGGGGCGGTATTTCGAATCCGACAGCCCGTCATGCAGCACCTGCATGATCGATAGGCAGGTATCGAGCCCGATGAAGTCGGCAAGCTGCAGCGGCCCCATCGGATGGTTGGCGCCGAGCTTCATGGCGGTATCGATGGCGTCGACCGAGCCGACACCTTCATAGAGCGTGTAGATCGCCTCGTTGATCATCGGCAGCAGGATGCGGTTGACGATGAAGGCCGGGAAATCCTCCGAGACGGTGATCGTCTTGTCGAGCTGCTTCACATAGGTTTTTGCCGCCTCGAAGGTCTGGTCCTCGGTGGCGATGCCGCGCACCAGTTCGACCAGTTTCATCACCGGAACCGGATTCATGAAATGTATGCCGATGAAGCGTTCCGGCCGGTCGGTCTGCGAAGCCAGCCGTGTGATCGAGATCGATGACGTGTTCGTCGCCAGGATGGCCTCGGGGTTGAGCTGCGGGCAGAGCTGGGCGTAGATCTTGCGCTTGACCGTCTCGTCCTCCGTCGCTGCTTCGATCACCAGATCGGCGCCCGCAAGGTCGGCCATGGCCGGTGCCGCCGAAATGCGCGCCATCGCCTCATTGCGCAGCTTTTCCTCGAGTTTGCCTGAGCCGACCTGACGGGCCATGTTGCCGCTGATCGTAGCGATGCCCTTTTCGATGCGGTCGGGCGAAATATCGTAAACCAGCACCTTATAGCCCGCCAGCGCCGACACATGGGCGATGCCGCCACCCATCTGGCCCGCGCCGATGATGCCGATCGTTTCGATCTTGCTCATTACCCGATCCCGTCGAGGCCTTTGCGGCCGGTTTTTTGTGCAGTGCAAACTAAAAGGGCGGGGCGACTTCGTCTACCCCACCCCTCAGAATTTAATACGCTTTGGCAGAAGGCGTCAAAGCGCCTTTTGCAGTTCCGGCAGAATGACGAAGAGATCGCCGACGAGACCGTAGTCGGCGACCTGGAAGATCGGCGCTTCCTCGTCCTTGTTGATGGCAACGATCACCTTCGAATCCTTCATGCCGGCAAGGTGCTGGATGGCACCGGAGATGCCGACGGCAATATAAAGGTCGGGCGCTACCACCTTGCCGGTCTGGCCGACCTGCCAGTCGTTCGGCGCATAGCCGGCATCGACGGCGGCGCGAGATGCGCCAACCGCCGCACCGAGCTTGTCGGCGACCGGCAGGATGACCTCCTGGAACTTCTCGGAGGAGCCCAGCGCACGGCCGCCCGAGATGATGATCTTGGCCGAGGTCAGCTCTGGACGGTCGGTCTCGGAGAGCTTGTTCTCGACAAAGCTCGACAGGCCGGGATTGGCCGCCGCCTGGACCGTCTCGACCGGCGCGGAACCGCCCTCGGGCGCTGCCTGGAAGGAAGCGGTACGCACCGTGATGACCTTCTTGGCGTCACTGGACTGCACCGTCTGGATGGCGTTGCCGGCATAGATCGGCCGCTTGAAGGTGTCGGGCGACACGACTTCGATGATTTCAGATATCTGGGCGACATCGAGCAGCGCCGCCACGCGGGGCGCGACGTTCTTGCCCGACGAGGTCGCCGGCGCGATGATCGTCTCGTATGGCTCAGCAAGCGAAACGACGAGTGCCGCCAGCGGTTCGGCGAGACGCTCGGTCAGTTCGTCGGCGTCGGCGAGCAGCACCTTGGTGACGCCCTTGAGCTTGGCGGCGGCGTCCGCTGCCGGCTTGGCACCTTTGCCGGCAACCAGCACATGCACGTCCGAACCGATCTGCAGCGCCGCCGAAAGCGCCTTGGCGGTCTGGTCGGAAAGCGCAGCGTTGTCGTGTTCGGCAATCAGAAGAATAGCCATGATGTTTTCCTGACTTTCGTCTTCGAGGCTCCTGAAATCCGGTCAGGCCGAGTCGAAAACGGTTGGTTTCGAGAACCGGAGCGGAGCGTACTTCAGTACGTGAGCACCGGAAGCGGAGAAACCGGCCGTTTGCAGGCCGGGCCTCATCGGATTTCCTTAGAGCACGCCGGCTTCGTTCTTCAGCTTGTCTACCAGTTCGGCGACGCTCTTGACCTTGACGCCCGCCTTGCGGCCGCCCGGCTCCTCGGTCTTGAGCACTTTAAGCCGCGGCTTGACGTCGGCGCCGTAATCGGCAGGGCTCTTCTCGTCGAGCGGCTTCTTCTTGGCCTTCATGATGTTGGGCAGAGACGCGTAGCGTGGCTGGTTCAGCCGCAAATCGGCCGTGACGATCGCCGGCATCTTCAGTTCCAGCGTCTGCAGGCCGCCATCGACCTCGCGCGTCACCGTGGCCTTGTCACCGTCGAGCACGATCTTGGAGGCGAAGGTGCCCTGCGCCCAGCCGAGAAGTGCGGCCAGCATCTGGCCGGTCTGGTTGGAATCGTCGTCGATCGCCTGCTTGCCGAGAATGACAAGGCCGGGCCGTTCTGCCTCGACGACGCCCTTCAGCACCTTGGCGACGCCCAGCGGCTCAGTCTGCTCGTCGGTCTTGACCAGGATGGCGCGGTCGGCGCCCATGGCGAGCGCCGTGCGCAAGGTCTCCTGTGCCTGCTGCGGCCCGATCGACACGACGATGATCTCTTCGGCCTTGCCAGCTTCCTTCAGCCGGATCGCCTCTTCGACCGCGATCTCGTCGAACGGGTTCATCGCCATCTTGACGTTGGCGAGTTCCACCGCCGAACCGTCCGCCTTCACCCGGACCTTGACGTTCGCATCCACAACCCGCTTCACGGGCACAAGGATCTTCATTTGCCTGTCACCTCTTTCACGATAGTCTCTTCACGCTCGTCGGGCGCGCTATAGCAGCGTGCACCTCTTCAGAGTTGTCGAAAGCCGACATTCCGGACGGAATTCTGGTCTTCGCCACGCCAGTAGGGTGGCGCTTCCGTAGTTGCGGCGACCCCGCGCGTCAATATCCGGGGCGCACTCGGATGCTCGGCGAAGCACTCAAATCGGTTCAGTCCGGACCGGAAACTGTCCCCCGGCCCCAGCGCGGCGCCGGCTGCGCAGGTTGTGGGTCGCTTGGCGCCGGCTCCACGGCTACGGGCGCCGGACCGGCGACCACGGCCGGCTCCTCGTCTGCGCCGGCGAGTAGCGGTACGCCGCGGCTGCGCAAGACAAGCACCAGCACGGCTCCAGCGATGATGCCGCCGATATGGCAGGCCCAGGAAACCTGATCCTCGCCCCCCAGGGCGAACATGAAGATCTGGAAAAGGATCCACAGGATCAGCGGGATGAAGGCCGGAATGCGCAACGGGATGCGCGCGAAGACCAGCACCCATACCTTCACCCGCGGATAAAGGATCAGATAGGCGGCGACCACACCGGCGATAGCGCCCGACGCGCCAATCAGCGGCACCCGCGAATCCCAGGCAACCAGACCCTGGAGGAAAGCGCCGGCGATGGCGCAAAGCAGGTAGAAGACGAGGTAGCGGACATGGCCAAGTGCATCCTCGACATTGTCGCCGAACACCCACAGGAACAGCATGTTGCCGCCGAGGTGGAAGATATCCGCGTGCAGGAAGGAATAGGTCAGATAGCTCAGGCTCTCCGGAATGACGACAAATTGCGGAGCGAGCTCGACGCTGTCATGCACAACCGACGGGATGAAACCGAGGCCCATCACCGCGGCGTTGGCGAAATCCTCGCCGCCCAATGTGGTGACAAAGTAGATCAGCACGTTGAGCGCGATCAGGCTGATCGTCACATATTGCAGCTTGATGTGCCGCAGCCGGTTGGTGTCATAAAGCGGGATAAACATCAGGCCTCTCCCGGTTCCGGCAGATTCAGCGGTTCTTGCCGGGAACCCATAGCACGTCGGCATTTCCGTTGTCATTGACCGCGCGTGCGGCGACGAACAGAAAGTCCGAGACACGGTTGATGTATCTTATCGCCTCGCGGTTGACGTGCTCGTCTGGATCTTGCGACAGCGCAACCATGATGCGCTCGGCGCGGCGGGCCACCGTGCGGGCGAGGTGAAGGGCAGCCGCTGCCGGCGTACCGCCGTTGAGCACGAAGGATTTGAGCGGCTCAAGGTCCTTGTTGAGGAGATCGATGTCCTGTTCGACGCGGTCGGTCTGCGAGGCGATGATGCGCAACGGCTCGTAGTCGAGCGGCTTGCCATTATTGGGGACTGCCAGATCGGCGCCGAGGTCGAAAAGGTCGTTCTGGATGCGGCCGAGCATCGCATCGATCGCCGGATTTACTGCCGCGGTATGAATGCGGGCCATGCCGATGCAGGCATTGGCCTCGTCGACCGTGCCGTAGGCGTCGATGCGAAGGTCGGATTTCAGCCGCCGCTCGCCGGAGCCGAGACCGGTGGTGCCATCGTCGCCAGTGCGGGTGTAGATCTTGTTGAGCTTGACCACGGGGTACCTCCCGGCTGGTGCTGCGTCACTTACGGGTGAAATACACCGCCAGCATGATCAGCACCAAGGCCACGAACTGCAAGAGCACGCGCGTCTGCATCAGCTTGTTGGAGGTCATGCTGGAGCCGCCGCGCATCATGTTGATGAGGCCGCGGATCAGCACGATCACCACTGCGACCATGACAAGAACGGCGAGGATGTTGAAGACGGTTGCCATGGTGTGTTCCAGTTGAATTGCGTTCAGGCGCGATTGGCGAGCAGACGGTAGAGTGCAGAAGCCGGCAGGATGCGTTTAAGGATCACACCGATCCTGGCCGGCACTGTTACCACATAATGCGGGCGCGGGCGCCGCGACAGAAGCGCATGGTGCAAGGCGGCATAAACCACCTCCGCCCCGGGCTTCAGCCGCGATGTGCTGCCGCCGGCCCGCAGCCGTTTGAGTTGCGCCGCATAGGCGAGGCGATGAACGGAATTCTCGTGATCGATATTCGCCAGGAACCATGCGAGGCTGTTGCTGGCGATCTTCGATTTCACCGGCCCCGGCTCGATCAGCGAAACATGGATGCCGCTACCCCGGAGTTCTTGATAGAGGGACAGCATCAGCCCTTCGATAGCGTGCTTCGATGCCGAGTAGGCGCCGCGAAAAGGCACCGGCGCGAGGCCGAGGATCGATGAGCAATGAACGAGACGACCATGGCCCTGACGGCGCATCACCGGTACGACACGGCGAGTGAGGTCATGCCAGCCAAAGACATTGGCCTCGAACTGCTGCCGTAAAGCCTTGACCGGCAGGTCCTCGACGGCGCCGGGCTGTCCGTAGGCGCCATTGTTGAAGAGCGCATCGAGCCGGCCGCCGGTCCGTTCCAGCACCGACGCCACCAGCGCCTCGATCGATCCGGGCTCGGTGTAGTCCAGATAAAAGGCCTCGATGCCGTCGGCCTCGAGCGCAGCGATATCTTCTGGCTTTCGGGCCGTCGCGAACACCCGCCAGCCTTCCTTCTTAAGAGCATGGGCGCAATAGGCGCCTATACCGGAAGAGGCACCTGTGACAATGATGGTGCGCAACTCTTCTCCGGGAGGAATGGTGGTTTGACCTAGGGTTGTCATTTACCGCAAACCCTTCCCATATTCGCGGCGTCGGGACAATCGAAGGGAACGCGGTTCTTGTTGCGGAAGATCGTAGCCCTCAAACGCGTTCTCTACGACGCGCTCGGCCATTTCAACACCGACGACGGCTGGGCAATGGCCAGCCATCTGGCGATCACCGCGCTGATGGCGCTTTTTCCTTTCCTGATCTTCGCTACGACGCTGGCGAGTTTTTTCGGCGCGCAGGCTTTCGCCGACACCGCCGTGCACCTTGTGTTCGACACATGGCCCGAGCAGATCGCCAAACCGATCGCGCGCGAGGTGCTCAACGTGCTTACCGTCCGGCGCAGTGACCTGTTGACCTACGGTATCGTGCTTGCCGGATATTTCGCCTCGAACGGCATCGAGGCGCTGCGCACCTCGCTCAACCGGGCCTATCGTGTCTCGGAAACGCGCGGCATCATCTACCGGCGGGTGCAGAGCATCATCTTCGTGCTGATCGCGACGGCCGGGTTTTTGGCCATCAGCGTGCTGCTGGTCTTCGCGCCGTTGCTGGCACGGCTGGCCGAGTCGCATTTCGAATGGATAAAACCTTATATGGGCACGATCACGCTGTGGCGGTACGTCATCGCCTCGGTCGTCATCATCGGCGGCCTGTTCGCCGTGCATTTCTGGTTGCCGGCCGGCAAGCGCCGCTTCGTTTCGATCGTGCCTGGCATCATCTTCACGCTGGTCGGCTGGCTCATCGGGTCGACCATCTTCGCCGCCTATCTCGATCATTTCTCGTCCTATGTGACGACCTATGCCGGCCTCGCCTCGATCATGATCGCCGTCGTCTTCCTCTACATCGTATCAGCGATCTTCATCCTCGGTGGCGAGCTCAACGCCGCGATCAGCCGCTATTTAGAGGCGCGTGCCCGCGTCGGCGGCTGAGCCGTCGCCAGCCCGACGCCGAGCGTCGCGATCGCCATGCCGGCGATCTGGAGCGGGCTCAAGTGCTCACCGAACAATGCCCAGGCGATGACCGCGGTGACGGCCGGCACGAGGTAAAACAGCGAGGCGACCTTCGACATTTCGCCGTCGCGGATCATCACCATCAACAGGAAGATGGCGCCGATCGACAGCACTAGCACGAGCCAGGCCATGGCGAAGATCAGTTCGCCATTGACGATGACCGTTCGCGTCTCGAAGGCTAGCGAGGCCAAGGCCATTACAGATGCACCGCCGACATATTGCCAGAACGTGGCAGCCACCAGATCGCCGCCGGAAGCAAAGCGCTTCTGCCAGATCGTGCCGGCGCTCATGCCGAGCACCGAGACAAGTGAGGCGCCCACCGTCTCGGCCGTCACCCCGCCGCCGAGCGCGCCGAGCTTCGGCCAGAGCACGATCACCACACCGATCAGCCCGAGGCCGAGACCGGCCCAGTGGCGCGGCAGGATGGCCTCGCCGAGAAGCCTGCCGGCGAGCACTGCCGTGATCAGCGGCTGCAGGCCGACGATCAGGGCTGAAAGCCCGGCGGGCATGCCCCGGTGGATGGCCCAGAACACGCCGCCGAGATAGACGCCATGCATCAGGATGCCGGCGCCGGTCGCGTGCAGCGCCTCGTCGCGGGTGGCACGGCTCGAACCAAGCGCGGCCATCAAAGCGACAAGCAGGATTGCGGCCAGGACAAAGCGCGCGGCCAGGAAGGTAAAGGGCTCCGCCCACGGCATGGCATAGCGCGCGCCGATGAAGCCGGTCGCCCACAGGACGACGAAAGAGGCGGGGATGAACCGCTTGAGGCTGTGCATTTTTCCGGAGGCCACGCGTCGGTGAGGACTGATTGTCGCGCTTGCTCTAATGCCGTTCCGAGCGGAAGGCAAAACCAAACCGTTGATCCATAGGCTCATTTCCATTCAAGGAATGCCTTTGGCGCCGCTAGAGACCGACCAGCCGCCTCACATCGTCCGGCGATGCGCCCGTCTTACGCTGGGCGGCAAGGCCGGTATCGCCAAGACTCTTCGACAGTTTTCGTCCGTCCGGGCCGAGGATCAGGCGATGGTGAAAATAGGCCGGCTGCGGCAGGCCAAGCAGTTGCTGAAGCAGCCGCTGCACGCTGGTCGCGGAATAGAGATCCTGGCCGCGCACGACATGGCTGACGCCCTGCAGCGCGTCGTCCATGGTGACGGCGAGGTGATAGCTGGTCGGGATTTCGCGGCGCGCCACGACCACGTCGCCCCAATCCTGCGGATGGGCTTCGACACGACGCGTCGCGGAGAGCGTCTCGTTCGTGTATTCGGCCCATGACAGGTCCTTGCCGGCGCGCGCTATTGCCGCATCGACGTCCAGCCGCCAGGCAAATGGCACATTTTCGGCCTGGCGCCGCTTGCGTTCGCTCGCCGTCAACGCCTTGTCGGCGGCAGGATAGAGCGGCACGCCGTCCGGGTCGCGCGGCCAGTCGCGGCCACGCTTCTCGCTGTCGGCGATAAAGGCGCGGATCTCACTTCTGCTCATGAAGGCCGGGTAGACAAGTTCTTCCTCGATCAGCCGCTCGAGCATCGCCCGATATTCGGCAAAATGCTCGGACTGGCGGCGCACCGGTTCCTCCCAGCCAAGCCTCAGCCATTTCAGGTCGCGAAAAATGCCTGCCTCGAATTCCGGCGTGCAGCGTGTCGTGTCGATATCCTCGATGCGCAGCAGCAGGCGTCCGCCCGTCGCCTTTGCCAATTTCTGATTGAGCAGCGCCGAATAGGCATGGCCGAGATGCAGTTCGCCGTTCGGGCTCGGCGCGAAGCGGAATGTCAGCAGTGTCATTGTCCGGCGGCAATCGGGTTGTGTGGCGCTTTCGCCAATTGCTACTTTGCGCCGGTGGCGTCGTGCGTCCAGAGGGACACGTGACGAAGCGTGCGGCACTTTTGATTTTGGAACAAGCAGACATGCAACGCATCGCCAGTCTCGACGACATTGCGCAAGGGCTGGATAGGCTATGCTTACTCGACCCACGCCTGGAAAGAGTGCGCGGCATGGCCGGCGAGGTGCCGCTCAGGCTATCGGAGCCGGGGTTCAGGAGCCTTGCTTCCATCGTCGTTTCGCAACAAGTGTCCCGCGCGAGCGCCGACGCCATCTTCGGCCGGCTGACGAGACTGCTCGATCCGCTGACGCCGCAGGCGATACTTGCCGCCGACGAGGTGATCTTTCGCGAGGCCGGGCTGTCGCGACCCAAGCAGCGCGGCCTGCTTGCCGTCGCCCGGGCGGTGGCCGACGGGCTCGACCTCGATCACCTCTGCCGGCTCGATGCAAGCGAGGCGATCGCGGCCATGACCAGGGTGCCGGGGATCGGCCCGTGGACGGCTGAAGTCTACCTTTTGTTTGCCGCCGGACACCCGGACATCTTTCCGGCGCGCGACGTTGCACTGCAGAGCGCGGTCGGCCATGCACTAGGCATCGACCCGCGTCCGCCGGAGAAAATGCTGATCCGGCTTGCCGAATCATGGAGCCCGTGGCGCGGTGTCGCATCGCGGCTTTTCTGGGCTTATTATCGCGAATTGAAGGGCAGGGATGCCGCGCCTCCGGCCTGAATCCGCAAAAAAGCATTGAAATCATGCGTTTTTGAGACCCGGCATGATCGACAATCCGCTTCACATCCCTGTCATGTCGGGCTTACAGTATCCGCGTCGACCGGTTCTAGGGTGAAGGAGGTCAACGACGTGACGGTTGCCGTATCTCCGGATGGGCTTCCAGCGCTGGTGCTGAACGCGGATTACCGTCCGCTCAGCTATTACCCCCTGTCGCTCTGGTCCTGGCAGGATGCCATCAAGGCGGTGTTCCTCGAGAGGGTGAACATCGTCGCCGAATACGAACACGCCGTCTCTTCACCGACCTTTTCGATGAAGCTGCCGAGCGTCGTCAGCCTGAAGGCTTACGTGAAGCCGTCGAGGCATCCGGCGTTTACCCGTTTCAACGTCTTCCTGCGTGACCGTTTCCAATGCCAATATTGCGGCACGCCGGACGATCTGACGTTCGACCATGTCATTCCTCGCCATCGCGGCGGCGCCACGACCTGGGAGAATGTCGTCGCTGCCTGCTCGCCCTGCAATCTGAGGAAGGGCGGCATGATGCCGGCCCACGCCAAGATGTGGCCGCTGCAGAAGCCCTACCAGCCGACGGTGCATGATTTGCATAATAACGGCCGGCTGTTCCCGCCCAACCATCTACACGAAAGCTGGATGGATTATCTGTACTGGGATGTCGAACTCGAGCCCTGAGATCATCCGATAATTCGGGACGCTGGCCGTCTGAAGCGATTTTCTGCGCTTCCGATGCTCACGGACCAATGTCCGCTCCGCTTCGGTTCTCGGCAATCACTCCACCCGACTCAGCCTGCCGAATTCTTGGATGATCTCGTGTCGCGCTAAATCAGTCGCGGGCGAAGGCGCTGCGGAAGGCTACGACTGCCAGGACAAAGCTGGCGATGGCGTTCCAGCCGGCCAGCGACAGGCCGAGAATGCGGAGCGCCGCCTTGTCGCAGGAGGGCGGGACGAATTTGTCGAGCGCATCGAGCACGCCCTTGCCGCCGGTGTCCACCGGCCCGGCGGCTGCGGTGCAATCGGTCGGGCCTGGCCACCACGCCCATTCGACACCGGAGTGATAAACGCCGAGATAGACGCCGTAGAGCATCAGCAGGCCGCCAATGGCCAGCAGGCCACGGCTTACCCAGGCTGGCGCCTGAAGAGCCGACGCAAGCACCGCCAGCAGCATCAAGGGCACGCCGACGTAGTAAGGCGTGCGCTGCTCGAGGCAGAGCTTGCAGGGGATGTAGCCGCCGAGATACTGGAAGGCCAGCGCCGAGCCGACCGTGGCGGCCATGGCGACAGCGAGGAACAGGGCGGTGCGCAGCCGCTGGCGTCCGGTATCGGTATTCACGGTCGCTGTCATCGGGCTCAGTCCATTCGGTTCGATGCCGTTCAGACGGCGTATTTGACGACGATATAGAGCAAAATCAGGGCGGCGGCGGCGGCGCCTGCAATCTGGCCGAGGCGCTTTTCGATGAAGTGGCGGATCGGCTCGCCATAGCGGCGCAAGAGCCACGCGAGAAACAGGAAGCGAGCACCGCGCGCCACGATTGCCAGCACGATGAACAGCAGCAAAGGAACACCGATGACGCCCGACAGGATCGTCACAACCTTGATCGGCGGCAGATGGGCGAGGCCGGAGGTGACCAGCATCAGGATGATGAAGCCAACACCCGACGAGACGCGCATCGCCTCGAACTCGTCATATTTGCCATAAAATTCGAGGATCGGCCGCGCCACCGCATCATAGGCATAATGGCCGATGAACCAGCCGGCGATGCCGCCCAGTACCGAGGCAACGGTGGCGACCAGCGCGTAACGATAGGCGCGATCCGGCCGCGACAGCGCCATCGGCAGATAGAGGACGTCGGCCGGCACCAGGAACACCGAGCTCTCGACGAAGGCGATGAAGGCCAGCCACCATTCGGCGGATTTGCTCGCCGCCAGCGACAAGGTCCAGTCGTAAAGTCCGCGAAGCATCGGCACTCCTAATGCACGCCCAAACCAGAAGCGGTCTTGGGATCACGACATGTACAAACAAGACTTGGAAGCGCCCAGCATCAACCTCGTCGGACGAGGTGCGCTTCAATGACATGCGCCGCCTGTCTAGAAAGATTTTCCGCGCTGCACAATGGCAGCTGCTTCACGAAATCGAAAGGCTGAGGCTTGAGCGAGCCCAGATGTCGGGATTTGGCCAGTTGACGAACAGGCCTCCAACCGTATAGTCCGCGCCCATCCAGGCCGCCCGGCCTGAGCCCCTATGGCGGAATTGGTAGACGCGCTCGACTCAAAATCAGGATGCGTCTACCGTCAGCCCGCAGGGTAATAGGATTGGAGGTCAATGGGTTAGGAGTTAAGAGCCGCTTAATTCTCGAACTGCCACCCTCTGCGTAGGTGCAGCATGAGAGCGTTGAGAGGTAAATGAGTTAGCGCCTTGCGGGTGTGGTGAAACTGGTAGACGCGCTGGATTCAAAATCCAGTTCCGAAAGGAGTGTCGGTTCGAGCCCGACCACCCGCACCAACTATCGGCCAACAAACTTTGAGAACGGCAGTCATTTCACCTGTCGCGCCAGAGTTCGAATCGTGTCGGCCGCCCACCTCCACCAGGATACTCCGCAATGTCCGGTGATGGATGGGACAGATCAATACATAAAATCAATATGTTATGAGAGATCGTGTGCAAAAACTGCACACGAAAGGTCCGCTACTCTTCTGGTTTTCGTTCCTGCGATGGAGTAGCCGACGGGCCTCTTGGGACGCCTGTTGAGTAGCTGCGCTGTCCTATCCTGCGAGGACCGTTGCTGGTGTATCCGCGATCTGCCGTCTTTCAGATGGCGGACGTCACCCATGTCGGTCGACCAAGATCAAGCTTGATCCCGCTGACCACGCGACGCCGCTGATGTGCTCGACACCAATGCCCGACTGCGTCGGCGCATTACGCGTGAGCCGTAAGAAATAAAATGACCAGTGCGCTTGAGCCCGCTGCAATATCAAAAAGATGCCCCGGCTTCAGGGAGGCCACACGCGCCGCCCATTCGTCGGCTGTGAAAGCGCGTCGTTGCAATGCAAGTGAAAAAAACTACCGGCCAATCAAAGCGAACATTTCTGGACTGTTTGCCGACCGAGGCGGAGTTTGATGAGGCTCAACTTCAGCCGGGACCGAAATGGCCTTACCGACCGATCCAGATCACCACGCCCGGGAGACGCTCCGGCTGATCGGCCCCGATCCGCAGAACTGGGTGCCGGACCGGGAAGGCATCGACCACAATGTCTTCATCGTTGGCGGTGGGCAGACGGGGGCGACCTTTGCCTTCGCGTTGAGGCGTGCCGGCATCGGCAAGGTTACTGTCGTCGACGCGGCACCGGATGAAAGCAAGGCCGGCATCTGGTTCACTCATGCACGGATGAACCGGCTGCGAACGCCAAAGGGCTTGCCGGGGCCGGAACTCGGCTTGCCGGGCTTGAGCTTTCAGTCCTGGTACGAAGCCCGCCACGGTGCGGAAGCTTATGCCGGATTCGACCGCATCGCACGGACGGATTGGGCGAACTACCTGAAATGGTATCGCGCGTTCCTCGGTATCGGCATCCGTTACGGCACGCGTCTCATTCGCATCGAGCCGGCCGGCGGGCTTTTTCGCCTCCACCTCGAAGCCGACGGCACGCCATCGGTCGAAACGGCGCGCAAGATCATTCTGGCCAATGGCTTTGGCGGCAGCGGCGGTCCAGTGATACCGGCGGTACTTGCCGCCTTGCCGCGGGGCCTTGTCGCACACAGTTCAGCGGCAATCGATTTTGCCTCGCTCAAGGGCAAGGCAATCGCTGTCGTCGGGTCGGCGGCTTCGGCATTCGATGCGGCCGGAGCTGCCCTTGAGGCCGGCGCGAAATCGGTGCGTCTCTTTGCCCGCCGCAACAGCATTGCCAGTGTGCCGATCAACCGCGTGCGAAGCTATCCCGGCGCCTATGACAATTATCCTCGGCTGCCCGATGCGGTGCGCTGGCGCCAGGCATTGCGCTTCCGCGAGGCCGGTTCAACGCCGCCGCTCGATGCGGTGGAGCGGGCGGTGCGGCACCAGAATTTTCATCTCCATCTCGGTGCCCCCTGGACAAATGCGGATGTCGAAGACGGCAAGGTCGTCACCGATATCGCAGGCGAGACGTTTGCGTTCGACTTCGTCGTCGCCGGCACCGGCTATTTCGCCGACCCGACGCGCAAGCCTGAGTTCGCCGATTTCGCCGCCACCATCCGGCTATGGCGAGACCAGTACGGGCCGCCGGAAGCAGAGCTGGATGAATTTTTCGGCGCCCATCCCTATCTCGGCCTCGGCCATGAATTCCTCGAGAAGGCGCCGGGCGAAGCACCGTTCCTGAAGAATATCCATGTTTTCAATCCCGGCGGCTTCGTCAGTTTCGGCCTGCCGATCGGCGATGTTCCGTCGATCAGGCGCGATGTGCCGGCCGTTGTCGCGCGCATCAGCCGCGATCTCTTCCTCGCCGATCTCGACAGCCATGAGAGCCGCATAACCGGGAGCCATCCGGCCGAGTTCGGCGAAGACGCCTATGCCGCTTCCGTCTGGCGGCCGGCGCAGACCATCGCGGCGGAATAGGCATTTTTCGATGGACAAACGCCGATGACCTTCAGCCCTGACCTTTCCGACCCGTTCGTCGCCACGGCGGTCGAACTGCGCGATATCTTCGATCGGGATGCCGTGGCGCGCGACAAGGCCGGCGGGCGGCCCGTCGAACAGATCCGCCTGCTGAAGGAAAGTGGTTTGCCGTCGGCGCAGATTCCCAAGCGCTATGGCGGCAAGGGCGCACCCTGGCTGTCGGTGCTTCGCGTCGTGCGCGAATTCGCCCGCACCGACGGCTCGCTCGCCCATCTCTACGGATACCATCATCTGCCGCTCAATGGCGTGCTGTTCCGTGGCACGCAGGCGCAGAGGGACCGGCTGCTGACACGCTCGGCAAGGGAGAACTGGGTCTGGGGCAATTCCGGCAACGCCATGTCGAAGACGTCGACGGCCAGGCGCAACGGCACGGGCTGGATCCTGAGCGGCTTTCGGCCGTTCTCCTCCGGTTCCCACATCGCAGACTACATCCAGGTTGCCTGGGAGGACGGCCAGGATAGACTAGCGGCAGCGATCCCGGCTGACCGTGAGGGCATCGTCATCGAGGATGACTGGGATGGTGTCGGCCAGCGGCAGACCGGCAGCGGCAAGGTGACGTTCAAGGACGTGCATGTCGGCGACGACGAACTGATTGGCTCGCCCGCGGTGCCGCTGACGCCGTTCCAGACGCTGACGTCACTGTTCCAGCAGGCGGTCCTGCTCAACCTGTTCGTCGGCAGCGCGCAAGGAGCGCTGAGCGAAGGCCGGGACTATACGGTCTCGCAATCGCGCCCCTGGGTCTATTCCGGCTATGAGAAACATACCGACGATCCGTTCGTGCAACGCAAATATGGCGACCTCTATATCCGCACGCTCGCCGCGGCCGAACTGGCCGATATAGCAGCATGCAGCCTCGATGCCGCCTATGGCCAGGGCGAGGCGTTGACCCTGGAGCAGCGCGGGCAGACGGCGATCGATCTCGCCACCGCCAATGTCTACGCCGGACAAGTCGGCCTCGACGCGTCGAGCGAGGTTTTCGAGGTGATGGGCGCCCGCTCAGCCACCAAGGCCAACGGCTACGACAGGTTCTGGCGCAACGTGCGCACGCACACGCTGCACAATCCGGCCGAATACAAGAAGCGCACGATCGGCACCTGGTTGCTGACCGGGGAATTCCCGGCCGGCGGACTGTACCGCTGAGGAGGCGAAAAAAATGGCCAGGCGCAAGGACAAGCTCAAGCTGGGAGCGTTTCTGCTCTTCACCGGTCACCATGTGGCGGCCTGGCGCCATCCAGCGGCAGGCGAGGGGACCAGCCTCGGCGACTACGTCGAACTTGCCCGGCTGGCGGAAGCGGCCAAATTCGACGCGATCTTCTTTGCCGATGGCGTCGCGGCGCGGCTGAGCAACCTCGAGGCCGCCAGCCGCAAGGCGCATAGCGGCGTCTATCCGTTCGAGCCGATCACGCTGCTGTCGGCACTGTCGGCTGTGACGAGGAACATCGGCCTCATCGCCACGGCGTCGACCAGTTTTTCCGATCCCTACAATCTGGCCCGCCAGTTCGCGTCGCTCGACCATCTGAGCGGCGGGCGCGCAGGCTGGAATCTGGTCACCTCTTCCGATCCGGAGGCAGCGTTCAATTTCGGTCACGAGACGCATATCCAGCATGGCGAGCGCTACGACCGCGCCGAGGAATTCGCCGATGTCGTGCTCGGCCTGTGGGACAGCTGGGAGGATGACGCCTTCCCGCGCGACAGAGCAAGCGGGCGCTATTTCGACAAGGACAAACTGCATGTGCTGAACCACAAGGGCCAGCACTTCAAGGTGCGTGGTCCCCTGAACACGCCGCGAACGCCGCAAGGTCGTCCGGTCGTGGTCCAGGCCGGCGCGTCGGGTCCGGGCAAAGAGCTGGCGGCTCGTACCGCGGAAGCGATTTTCGCCGCGCAGATCACGCTCGACGAAGCCACCGCCTTCTATGCCGACGTCAAGGGCAGGCTCGGCAAATATGGCCGCTCGGAGGATGACCTGAAAGTCCTGCCAGGCATTTTCCCGGTCGTCGGCCTCACTGAAGCCGAGGCGCGGGGGAAGTTCGAACAGCTGCAGGATCTCATCCAGCCGGAAGTCGGCCTCGGTCTGGTCTCGGCGCTGGCCGGCGGCTTCGACCTCAGCGCCTATCCGCTCGACGGGCCGGTGCCGGATTTGCCGGAGACCAATGCCGGCAAGAGCCGGCAAGCGCTGGTGATCGATCTGGCGTGGCGCGAGAACCTGACGATCCGGCAGCTTTATCTGCGCATCGCCGGCGCCCGCGGCCACTGGCAGGTGGTCGGCACGCCGCAACAGATCGCCGACACCATGGAAGAGCGGTTCGAGAATTACGGCGCCGACGGCTTCAACATCATGGCGCCGATCATGCCCGGTGGCCTGAAGGATTTCATCGAGCTGGTGGTGCCGGAACTGCGCCGCCGTGGCCTGTTCCGCGACGAGTATGAGGGCAGCACCTCGTGCGACAATCTCGGCCTGAAGCGACCGGCAAACCGTTTTTCGCGGCATGCCGCGGCAGCTGCGGAATAGGCCGGCAATGGCGCGCGACACGCTCTTTCTCATCCAGCCGGGTTTCGCCGACCCAAATCAGCCGGGCCAGACGTTCGTCTGCCCCTATTGCAACCAGGTTGAGGGATTGCTCGCAGCCTTTCCCGATCTCGCCGCCAGACTCGACGTTGAGCGCGTGCCGTTTTCGAGGCCGAGAGGCAAGGTGATCGACGCGCTCGGCGAACGGCACCAGTCGCTGCCGGTGCTGATCATCGGCAGCAATCCGCCCGCCGACTTGCCGACGGCCAAGGGCAAGGTCTTCGCCGATGACACCAGGCGCATTCTTGCACTGCTTGCCGAGCGCCACGGCTTCCCGCAGCTGCATGAGTGAGACGATGACCTTCGATCCCGATACGTCCAATCCATGGATCGCCAAGGCGGTCGAGTTGCGCGACATCTTTGCCCGCGATGCGGTCGAGCGCGACCAGCTTGGCGGCAGGCCTACCGAACAGATCCGTCTTCTCAAGCAAAGCGGCCTACTCACCATCGTGATCCCCAAGGAATTCGGTGGCGCCGGGGAACCCTATTCGACGGCGCTGAAGATCGGGCGCGAGTTCGCCAAGGTCGACGGCTCGATCGGCCATATCTACGGCTACCATTTCAGCGCACTGATCGCCGCCAGGCTCAATTCGGACGAACCGCGCTCAGCCGATCTGCTGCGGCGTTCGGCTGCCGGCGACTGGTTCTGGGGCAACACCGGCAACAGTTTTTCCAAAACGCTGTTCGGCCGCAAAGATGGCGAGTGGACGATCGTAAACGGCTTCAAACCCTTCGCCTCCGGCTCGCATGTCGCCGACTATCTTTCGACCTCGTGGGAAGACGAGGTCAGCGGCGAGAGGAAATTCGCGGCGATCCCCGCAAATCGCGAAGGCATCACCGTTCTCGACGACTGGGACGGCATCGGCCAGACGCAGACCGGCAGCGGCAAGGTCGCCTACAAGGACGTCAGGATCCACGACAGCGAGTTGGTGCGCGGTTGGGTCGACGCGTCGTTGCCAATCCGCACCATCGGCCCGCTGCAGCAGCAGAGCGTGTTGCTCAATGTCTTTGTCGGCACGGCCCAGGGCGCGCTGCTGGCGGCGCGAGATTATACGCTCAACAGTTCGCGGCCGTGGATGTATTCCGGCGTCGAGCGCCATATCGACGATCCATGGATCAAGCGGCAGTATGGCGAGCTCTGGGTCAAGACGCGGGCGGCGACGGCGCTGGCCGATCGCGCGGCGGCGGCGATCGATCATGCGATCGCGCGCGGCAAGGCGCTGACCGAGCAAGAACGCGGTGAGGCGGCGGTTGCCGTCGCCGCGGCCAATGTGCTGGCAGGCGATGTTGCGCTCGAAGTCACGACCGAGATATTCGAGGTGATGGGTGCCCGCTCCGCAGTGCGCAAATACGGCTTCGACCGCTTCTGGCGCAACGCACGCATTCACACCTTGCACAACCCTGCCGAATACAAGACCCGCACCGTCGGCACCTGGTATCTGACCGGCGCATATCCCGAGCCCGGCGCCTTTCGATGAGCGGCCGGCAGCTCCATCTCAACGTCAACATCCTGCATGCCGGCTTCTCGCCGGCGGCATGGCGGATGGACGGCGTCGACCCCTATGCCGCCTTCACCGTCGGCCACTATGTGCACGTGGCGAAGATCGCCGAGCGCGCCAAGCTCGACGCCATCTTTCTTGCCGATCAGGCAGCAATCTCGGACCGCATTGACTATCGGCCGATCACATCTCTGGAGCCGACGATTGTGCTGGCGACGGTAGCCGCCGCAACCGAGCGCATCGGCCTGATCGCCACCGCTTCAACCAGCTTCAACGAGCCCTACAATATCGCCAGGCGCTTCGCGACGCTCGACCATGTCAGCGACGGACGCATCGGCTGGAACATCGTCACCACGGCCGATCCCGCCTCGGCCCGCAATTTCGGCCTCAACGGTGCCATCGATCATGGCCGGCGCTACGAGCGGGCGGCGGAATTTGCTGACATCGTCAAGGCATTGTGGGACAGCTGGGAGGACGATGCCTTCATCGGCGACGTCGCCAGCGGGCGCTTCGTCGATGCCACCAAGGTTCACGCCATCGACCACAAGGGCGCACATTTCTCGGTGCACGGGCCGCACAATGTGCCGCGTTCGCCGCAAGGGCATCCGGTGGTCGTCCAGGCCGGCGGGTCCGATGACGGCAAGGACCTCGCCGCCCGCCACGCCGAAGCCGTGTTTTCCGCATCGCAATCTTTCGAGGAAGCGCTCGGCTATGCGCGGGAACTTAAGGCGCGTGCCGTCGCCTATGGCCGCACCGGCGGCGTGCCGCTCAACCTCGCCGGCCTAGCCACTATCATCGGCAGCACAGAGGGGGAAGCGGAGCGGCGGCAAGAAGAGCTGTGGGATCGCATTCCGCTCGACTACAGCCTTGGGCGGCTGTCCGGCGTGCTCGGCATCGATCGCGAGCGGCTGAAGCTCGATGAGAAGTTGCCGGAACGGATTCAACTGCCCCCCAACGGCGGCCACACCTTCTTCAAGGCCACGCTCGCGCTCGCCCGCAGCAATGATTTCACGGTTCGCCAGCTGATCCGGGCGCTGAACGGCAGCACTGGCCACCGCACCATCGTCGGCACGCCGGAGCAGATCGCCGACGATATCGAAAGATGGTTTGTCGCCGGCGCCGCCGACGGCTTCAACCTGATGCCGGACGTGCTGCCGACCGGACTGGAGGTCTTTGTCGATACGGTGGTGCCGATCCTGCGCCGGCGGGGGGTGTTCCGAACGGAATATGAAGGGCGCACGCTGCGCGACCATCTCGGCCTTATCAGGCCCGAAAGCCGCTTTGCACCGCAGCCGAGCAAGGCGCCAGGGCTGCTAGGGGCAGCCCTTTGAATGATCATCAAAATACAACGGAGCGGAGGGTCCTGCCATTGACCTCCATGCCCGGCCAAAATACAGGCCCGACAATGAGCGCTGATACCGAATTTCTTTGGTACATCCCGAACCAGGTCGCTCCCGGTCACCGCGGCGAGCCGGCCGTCGAGAACCACAACAGCCTGGAGACGCTGACCAGCCACGCGAAGGCGCTTGAGGAATACGGCTGGAAGGGCGCGCTGATCGGTACCGGCTGGGGTCGGCCCGACACTTTTACTGTCGCGGCCTCGCTCGCCGCGCGGACCACCTCCTTCGAGCCGCTCATCGCGATCCGCCCGGGGTACTGGCGGCCGGCGCACTTCGCATCCGCCGTAGCCACGCTCGACCAGCTGACCGCCGGTCGCGTGCGTATCAACATAGTGTCAGGCAAGGACAACCTCGCTGCTTATGGCGACAGCGAAGGTGACCAGATACATCGCTATGCCCGTACCAGAGAGTTCATGCGCCTGGTTCGCAGACTTTGGACTGAAGAGAACGTGACCTTTGCGGGCGAGCACTTCCAGGTCACTGGCTCTACCGTGATGCCCCGCATCCATGTCCGTGGCGATCGTCGCCATCCCAAGCTCTACTTCGGCGGCGCGTCGGAGGCGGCGGAGCGGGTGTCGGCCAGCGAGGCGGATGTCCAGCTCTTTTGGGGTGAGCCGCTCGACGGCGTCCGGGAGCGGATCGAGCGGCTCAAAGCCTTGAGCAGGGAACTCGACCGAGACCTCCCGCCTCTGGAGTTCGGGTTGCGGGTCACCACGCTGGTCCGCGACACCGCTGGGCAGGCCTGGGCGGATGCAGAAGCGAAGGTCGACGAGATGGCCAAGGGCCAGGGAGCCGGCTGGAACGATCACGGTCGGGCGGTAGCGGTGGGCCAGCAGCGTCTGCTCGATCTGCACGCGCGCGGCGAGGTGCTGGACGACAATCTCTATACTGCGCCGGGCAAATATGGCGGCGGCGGCGCTGGCACCACCTGGCTGGTCGGCTCGGCCGCCGACGTCGCCCGCTCGCTCGGCAGATACCGGGATCTGGGCATCACGCATTTCGTGCTCTCGGACACGCCGTATCTTTCCGAGATCAAGCGGCAAGGCGATCAGTTGCTTCCGCTTTTGCGCAACGGGGCCTAAGCCGCGCTTCTTGAATGACCTGGGGTCGTCAGAACACCGGATAAGCCAGATTGCCAGTAGGGAAGACGATGTCACAGCCGGCCGCCTTCAGCATCCGCCCTTCCGACGCTGACCTGCGTGGTGAAGCGGCGCTACGGCGGCGTTATCGAGCGCCGCAAAGCGCGCATACCGGAACCTGGAACGAAGCCCTCGAGGCGATCCTTTCGCATCGCTCGGTCCGCAATTATCTCGCCAAGCCTCTTCCCGAAGGGACGCTGGAACTGATCGTCGCCGCCGCCCAGTCGGCGCCGACTTCTTCCAATCTCCAGGCGTGGAGCGTCATCGCAGTCGAGGATCCGGCGCGCAAGGCGCGGCTTGCCGAACTGGCGGCGATCAATCGCCATATCGAGCAGGCGCCGCTGCTGCTGGTCTGGCTGGCCGACCTGTCGCGGCTGCGCGCCATTGCCGAGGCAAACGGCCGGGTGGGCGAGGGGCTCGATTATCAGGAGAGCTTTCTGCTGGCCGTGATCGACGCCGCACTTGCCGCACAGAACGCCGTGGTGGCGACCGACGCGCTCGGGCTCGGCTCCTGCTACATCGGCGCGATGCGCAATCATCCGCAGGAGGTGGCGCGCGAACTCGGCCTCCCGCCGGAAACCGTGGCGGTGTTCGGCCT
Organism: Mesorhizobium sp. M0207; assembly: GCF_040321995.1. NCBI lineage: Bacteria > Pseudomonadati > Pseudomonadota > Alphaproteobacteria > Hyphomicrobiales > Phyllobacteriaceae > Mesorhizobium > Mesorhizobium sp. M0207. The sequence goes on along the minus strand of NZ_JAMYSQ010000013.1, from coordinate 85,820 downwards.
GACCGTCGGCTATCCCGATCTCCTGGCTGCGACTGACATCAAGCCCAGACTGCCGCAGGCTGCGGTGCTGCACCGCGAGCGCTATCGATCAGAGCCCGATCCGGACGATCTTGCAGCCTACAACCAGAGGCTTCGATTATTCCAGCAGGAGCAGGCGATGCCTGTGGTGGACTGGACAGAGTTGGTTTCGAACCGCATCGGCAGCAAAGCAGCGCTGAAAGGCCGTGATCGCCTGGGCGAAGTGCTCAAAGCGCTGGGCTTCAAGCTCAAATAGGCGCGCGCCTGCTCGCGAGACCGCGGCGAGGCTATTCGGCCGCGATAATGGCGATGCGCGCCGGAAGCGCCGCCGGCGGTGGGGCGTCGAGAGCGCCGAGCTGGCGCGCCTCGGCCTTCAGCCAGCCATGAAAGCGCTCGACCGTCTCCAGCTTCGCCTTGTGCGGCGTCGTCGCAAAATAATAGGAAAACTCGACCGGCTGCGGTGAGCCGAATGGACTGACCAGACGCCCCGCGGCGAGGTCAGGCTCGGCCAGCCGGAATTTGCCGAGACCGATGCCCTTGCCGGCAGCAGCTGCGTCGAGCACCAGTGACGATTGGCTAAGCCGTATACCGCCCTCGACAAAGCGGCCGGACAGGCCGTTGGATCTCAGCCAGCCCTTCCAGTCAGGGCAGCTTGGATCGCGTTCCGGACCGTCCTCATGCAGGATCGGTGCGTCACGCAGCCCCTCCGGCCCGCGATAGAGACCGTGCATGCGAGCAAATTCCGGGCTGCAGACGGGCAGCACCGCTTCCGAAAACAGCCGTTCCGTCAGCAGGCCGCTATAGGCGCCCGACCCGTAGCGGATGACGCAGTCGACGTCTTCGCTGGCAAAATCGGCAAGCCTGGTCGATGCGTCGACCAGCACTTCTAGGCCGGGTACCGCGTCGCGCAGTGCGTCGAGGCGCGGGATCAGCCATTTGCTGGCGAAGGAGGGCGCGACCGACACTTTGATCGGCGCATCCTCCTCGTCGCCGGAAATCCGCGCGACCGACTCGACAACGACGTCGAAAGCCTCGGTGAGGCCGGGCATCAGCGCCTGGCCGGCCGACGTCAGCAGAAGCTCGCCACGGTTGCGATGGAACAGCGGTTGACCGAGGTGATCCTCGAGCAGGCGGATCTGCTGGCCGATGGCGGCAGGCGTCACATGGAGCTCTTCGGCCGCCCGCGTAAAGCTCAGGTGGCGGGCGGTTGCGACAAAAGCGCGAAGCGACGTCAGCGGCGGAAGCCTCGCCAGCGTCGGCCGCAGCTTCCTTGATTTTGCGCGAATGAGATCGACCATGGAGCGCATTCAACACGTTCAGGCCGGGCGCGACGAGGGCGGGCTTTGCGCCAAAGTGCCCGGTGGAAAATTTCGTTTGCCGCAGCGTCGCGGCAGCGGGAACGGAAATCTAAAAAATCGTAATGTCTACAATTCTTGTAGAAATAAGATCGGAGCGCTGATTTGGGCGTCGAGCAGCTTTGCCAGATCCTGGAATGAAACGGTCGTGCGAAGCGGTGCTTTCGGCAGACGATAGAAAATCATTCTTCCGGTTTTGCGGCGTGGCAGGGATCATCGCGTCGAGGCGCCGGAGTGTGTTCGGCCGCCGGATGCCATCGTAGCCGTTTTCCGGAGCTCAAGGCCATGTCTGTCAATCGTCGTCATTTCAACCAGCTGCTGTTGCTTGGCGGTGCGAGCTTCGCATTGCCCGGGGTTTCCTTCGCTGCCGAAGGAACGCCGGTCCAGGGTGGCACGCTCAACTGGGCCTACTATCCCGACCCCACGTCGCTGATTGCCATCAACACCTCGTCGGGCACCGGCCAGGCGATCGGTCCCAAGGTGAATGAAGGTCTGCTTGATTTCGCCTATGACCTCAGCCCGAAACCGCTGCTGGCGACGGAGTGGTCGATCAGCGATGACGGCCTGCGCTACACCTTCAAGCTGCGCGACGGCGTCAAATGGCATGACGGCAAGGACTTCACGTCGGAAGACGTTGCCTTCACCATCTTCCGGCTGAAGGAGGCGCATCCGCGCGGCCGCATCACCTACCAAAACGTGACCGTGGTCGAGACGCCCGATCCGCACACCGCCATCATCGTGCTTTCAAAGCCGGCGCCCTATCTGATCACGGCACTGAGCAGCTCGGAATCACCGATTGTGCCGAAGCACGTCTACGAAACGTTCAAGCCGGCGGAACAGCCGAAGCTCGAACAGACGATCGGCACCGGTCCCTTCATTCTCAAGGAATGGGTGCCCGGCAGCCATCTGATCTTCGACCGCAATCCGGATTATTGGGACGCGCCTCGGCCCTACCTCGACCGCATCGTCCTGCACGTCATCTTCGACCCGGCCGCGCGTTCGGCGGCTCTTGAAACCGGCGAGATCGATATCGGCGCCAATCCCGTGCCGCTGGCCGACATCGAACGGCTGAAGGCAAACCCCGCTCTGGTCGTCGACACCAACACCTACGCCTATTCCGGCCCACAGCAGCAATTGTTCTTCAATTACGAGAACGAAATCCTGACCAAGCGCGATGTGCGCCTTGCCATCGCCCACGCAATCGACCTGCAGAAGCTGGTCGACATCGCGCTCTACGGTTATGCGCAGGTATCGCCGAGCCCGATCAGCACGGCGCTGCCCAAATGGTATGACCCCAGCATCAAGGCGCGCGAGCCCGATACCAAACTGGCGGAGAAGCTGCTCGACGACGCCGGCTATCCGAGTGGCGCCGATGGGACGCGCTTCAAGCTCCGGCTTGCCTACAACGCGTTCCTGCCGGCGTCCTATGCCGATTTCATCAAGCAGTCGTTGGCGACGGTCGGCGTCGATGCCGAGATCCTCAAGCTTGACCTGTCGACGTTCCTGAAGACCGTCTACACCGACCGCGCCTGGGACTTGGTGGTCGAGTCGCTGTCGAACACCTTCGATCCGACGCTCGGCGTCCAGCGCGCCTACTGGTCGAAGAACTTCAAGATCGGCCTCGTCTTCTCCAACGCTAGCCACTACGCAAACCCCGAGGTCGACCAGATCCTCGAAGCCGCGGCAATCGAGCCCGACGAGACCAAGCGGCGCGAGCTCTGGTACAAATTCCAGCACATCATCCATGACGACGTGGTGTCGGTCGATCTGGTCGCCGCCGGCGCCCAGATCGTCGCCAACAACAAGGTCCGGGATTTTGCGCCCGGCGCTCAGGGGATCAACAACAGCTTCGCGCAGATATGGCTCGCGCCAAACGCCTAAGCGTTCTGCAAGCCCTCTGGTTGGGACCGGCGCGTGAAAACGACGATCCCGACTTTTCTCCATCAAAGATAAATCGCGCAATTCGGAGTACCGACCATGACCATCAATCGACGCCTGTTCAATCAGTTCCTGCTGCTGGCCGGCGCGAGTGCTGGACTTCCCGCCGGGGCATTCGCAGAAGACGCAAAGCCGGTGGCCGGAGGCACGCTCAACTTCGTCTACTATCCCGAGCCCAACCAGATCGTTTCCATCAACACCAGCGCTGGCGGACCGGCCACCATCGGTCCGAAGATTTTCGACGGCCTGCTCGCCTACGACTACGATCTCAATCCGCGACCGCAACTGGCCACCGAATGGTCGATCAGCGACGACGGGCTCGAATACGTCTTCAAGCTGCGCCAGGGGGTGAAGTTCAGCGATGGCCATGATTTGACCTCCGAGGACGTGGCCTTTTCTATCTCCCGGCTGCGCGAAGCGCATCCGCGCGGTCGCATCACCTTCCAGAACGTCACCGACATCGACACGTCGGACCCGTATATCGTGAAGATCAAATTGTCGAAGCCGTCCGCCGCCCTGATCTCGGGGCTGGCCGCGACGGAATCGCCTGTCGTGCCCAAACACATCTACGAGAAGCTGAGGCCGGCCGACGATCCGTCCTTCAAGCAGATCATCGGCAGCGGGCCGTTTGTGCTGAAGGAATGGGTAAAGGGCAGCCACATCCTCGTCGAAAAGAATCCGACCTATTGGGATGCGCCTAAACCCTATCTCGACCGGATCATCTTCCGCTTCATCACCGATCCGGGCGCGCGCGCTGCGGCGCTCGAAACGGGCGAGGTCGACATCGGACCGAACCCGGTGGCCTTCGCCGACCTGGAGCGTTTCAAGGCGCTGCCGCAATTCGTCGTCGACAGCACGGTCTTCGCCTATAGCGGCCCGCTGCACCAACTGATCATCAACCTCGAAAACCCGATCCTGAAGGAGAAGAAGGTCCGTCAGGCAATCGCGCATGCGATCGACCTCGACGCGATCAATGCAATCGTGTTTTACGGTTATGGCCAAGTCTCGCCGACGCCGATCAGCGTCGTCAACAAGAAGTATTTCGATCCCGACGTAAAGGCCGCGACAGTCGATACGGCATTGTCGGAAAAACTGCTCGACGAGGCCGGTTTCAAGCGTGGGGCTGACGGCGTACGCTTCAAGCTCAGGCTCACCAACAATCCCTACAACCCGTGGGGCTATGCCGACTTCCTCAAGCAGGCATTGGCCAAGATCGGCATCGATGCCGAGATCGAAAAATTCGACTTCGGCACCTATGTCAAAACCATCTACACCGATCGCACCTGGGACCTGTCGACGGAATCCTGCGGCAACATCTTCGATCCGAGCGCCGGCGCACAGCGGCTCTACTGGTCGAAGAACATCAAGAAAGGGCTGCCGTTCTCCAACGGCGCGCACTATGAGAACCCGGAGGTTGACCGATTGCTGGAAGCCGCATCGGTCGAGCTCGACGAGGCCAAGCGCAAGCAGCTCTTCTTCAAGTTCCAGGAGATCATCGCCGACGAGTTGCCGATCATCAATCTGATCGCGCCACCGACCATCATCATCGCCCGCAAAACCGTCAAGAACTACGCGCCTGGCGCCGAAGGCCTGTCAGCGAATTTCGCCGACGCCTATCTCGACCCGAACGCCTAAATCTGCCGGGCAATCATGAGAGAAGGGCCGCATAGAGCTGCGGCCCTTTTCGTTTCTTCCATTTCGCAAAGCTGGTAACTTCAGGCCAAAGCACCCAGCCTTCGGCTGGCGCCGACCAGAAGGCCGGCAAGGGCTATGGCCTGCGCCAGTTGTTCGCCGATGGAGCTCGATTCCCAGGCGACGCCGCGCAGCGGATGGCCGATGGCGAACAGATTGCCATGGGTCTCGCCATCACGGGAAATCACCTGGCCGTCATGCGTCGCGTCGATGCCGAAGCCGGTCGCATGCGGCCTGACGATGCCGTTCTCGAGCAGGTTCTGGACGAACGGATCGGCGATCCGCCGCCAATCATGCTCCTGATGGCCGCGGCAGTTGACGACGCCGTCGAAGCGCAGCCGTTCGACCGCGCCGGTATCACGCCAGCGGACTTCAGCGACGATGCCATTTGCCTGCGGATGGAGTGCCAGCACCCGTCCCGCTCGACCCGTCCAACGGCCTTGGCTTCGCGCCAGTGTCACGCGCTCAAAACTCGGTGGCGCCGCGCGGTGCGCGGTGACATCCCAGAAGGCGCGCAGATGGCGTGCGAACTTCAAGCGCTCCCTGTCGGTGGCGCCTTGCCACAAGGCCAGGATCCACGGCCGGATCGTCAGTGGCAGCCCTTGCCAGTCCAGGCCGGTGGTTTCGATTGCCCGGCGTTCGGCCTTGACCAGTGCGAGAAGCGCCCTGGTGGTTTTCGGCAGCGGCCGCCCGGCGAGGAAATCGCGCCACGCTTCCGTGTTCCGCCGAGGTTCGACGATCTGTCCGCGCCGCGACACGACGCGATAACCGCCCTTGAAGCCGCGCGCTTCCATGCTGGCGACGACGTCGACCATGCTGAGGCTGGAGCCGATCAGCAGCAGTTCCTTGCTGCCGGCGAGCCGATCGAGCGCCGCCGAATCCCAGGGATTGGCGACATAACGGGGATCGCCGACGACGGCTGCTTCCGTGGTGGACGGCTGGCTCTGGAACACCCCGGTTGCCAGTACCGCCTCATCCGCCAGCAATTGCTGGCTATCGCTGGTGCCGACGCATACCCCGGACGGACCCGTCAGCATGTCGACGGCGGATGCCTTGATGTGGCGCAGCGAAGAACGCGGATCTGCTTCTCTGATCGCTCTCGTCAGTTCCGACTGGACATAGCTGCCGAACAGCCAGCGCGGCGGGCTTGAGTCCGGGACATCCTCGGGCGGTGTCCAGCCGTGCTCCGGCCCATTCCCCATAAGCCAGCGAACGAGGTGATCGGGATCGTCCGGATGCAGCGAGAAGATGCGCGCCGCGCCGTTGACGAGGTGTTGTGGATCGACGGTGCTATAGGCAACGCCGCGACCGAGCTCGGCCCGGCGCTCGATGATGGTGATTGCCAGCGGCTCAGTTGAACGGTCGAGCAGCTTGATCGCGGTAACCGCGCCGGCAAAGCCGCCGCCAACGATGATGATTGAACGAGGGATCGAACGTAGCGGGGAGGAAGGGGTATGAAGCATCAAGAACCTTTGCGATGCCGGTGGTCGTGGCTCCAGCCCATCGCCCCGGCAACGATCATCGTGCTTTCCCGTAACCCGATGTCAAAAAACAATAATTGCCAGCTGACGAAAGGCATTCTTTCACTCAGCGGGTTTGGCAGGCGCTAGATAGGAACGCCCTTTGCGACCAGCCCGAGAACCGCTGATGACTGAAAATCGAAAGATAAGGCTTGGAGCCTTTGTTCGCGGACCGGGCCATCATGTCGCTGCCTGGCGCCATCCCGATGTGCCTGCCAATCCGGGCCTGAGCTTCCAGCACTATGCGGACGCCGCGCGCACTGCCGAGCGTGGCCTGTTCGACATGGTGTTTCTGGCCGACAGCCTCAGCGCGCGCAATGGCGAGCAGCCGATCGAGACCTTCGAGCGCACCGGCCATGTCGTGCATTTCGAGCCGCTGACGCTTTTGTCGGCGCTCTCGACCATCACGCAAGGGATCGGGCTCGTTGCGACCGCCTCGACCACCTATTGGGAGCCGTTCCACTTGGCGCGGCTGTTCGCTTCGATCGATCATCTCAGCGGCGGCAGGACAGGCTGGAATGTCGTCACCTCAGCCGATGCGCCGGCGGCGGCGAATTTCAGCCTCGACCAGCATCCCGTTCATGCCGACCGTTACGCCCGCGCCGAGGAATTCGTCGCTGTCGCGCAGAAGCTTTGGGACAGCTGGGACGACGATGCCTTCGTCGCCGACAAGGCTTCGGGGATCGCCATCGACCGGCGCGGCATCCACGCCCCGGACCATGCCGGCCGGCATTTCCGCGTCAAGGGACCGCTCAACGTCGCTCGCCCACCGCAGGGCCATCCCGTCATCGTCCAGGCGGGCTCGTCCGATGCCGGCCAGCACTTGGCGGCGCGGACGGCGGAGGTGGTTTTCACCGCCCACCCGACCATCGAATCGGCGCGCGGCTTTTACGGCGAACTGAAAGGCCGGCTGGGCTCGTTTGGCCGCTCCGCCGACAGCCTGAAGATCATGCCCGGTGTCTTCCCGGTCGTCGCGCCGACGCGCACGGAGGCCGAGGACAAGTTCGATGCGATCCAGCGCCTGGTCGATCCTGTGGTTGGTGTGGCGCTGGTTTCAGGATTGCTCGGCGGTGTCGATCTTTCCGGCCATTCACTCGACGGACCGTTGCCGGAACTGGGCAGTTCCGATGCCGTGAAGAGCCGCCTGAAAGTCGTTTCCGAATTGGCCGCGAGCCGGAACCTGACCATCCGCCAATTGTATCTCGCCGTTGCCGGCGCGCGCGGCCATTTCCAGATCGTCGGCACGCCAAAGGATGTGGCCGACATGATGGAGGAGTGGTTCGCCGGTGGCGCGGCGGACGGCTTCAACGTCATGCCGCCGATCCTGCCGACGGGCCTCACCGATTTTGTCGACCTCGTCATTCCGGAGCTGCAGCGGCGGCGTCTGTTCCGGACTGCTTACGAAGGCGGGACGTTGCGCGAGAACCTCGGCCTTGCGCGTCCGATCCGTGGCGCCGCTGAACAGCAAGAGAGGAAAGCATCATGAGCGACAGGACGATCGATTCGAAAATGTTTCGCCAATGGCTGGCGGATGGCGAAGAACTGGCGGTACTAGACATTCGCGACAGCGCGACTGTCGGATACGCATCGCCGCTGTTCGCCACCAACCTGCCCGCGGCTCAGGTCGAGGCCGAGATCGACCGCTTCATCCCGCGCAAATCGGTGCGCACCGTGCTGGCGGACGACGGCAGCGGCGTTGCCGAGCAACTTGTCGAACGACTGGTGGGGTATGGCCGTACCCAGCTGTTTTCGCTGAACGGTGGAATTCCGGAATGGACGCAAAGCGGCGTTGAAGACCTGCCGACCTTCGATACGCCGGGCGTCGATTTTTCGCTGGCGATCCGCGACGAGAAGGGAACCCCGGTCGTCAGCGTTGAAGAGCTCGCGGTGCTCAGAGGCCGAGGCGCCGACGTGGTGGTGCTCGACAGCCGCACGGTGGCGGAGTTCGAAAAGGACCATGTGCCGGGCGCCATCAGCGTGCCGGGCGCCGAGCTGGTGCTGCGCTTCGCCGACCTGGTGCCGTCACCGGAGACGCAGGTTGTCGTCTCCTGCGCCGGCCTGCCGCGCGCCATCATCGGGGCGCAGACACTGATCGATGCCGGCGTGCCCAACCGGGTCGCCTATCTGCACGACGGCACCAGGGCATGGCGCGAGGCCGGTCTTGCACTCGAAACCGGCAAGACCGCAATCTATGGTCCGGCAAGCGAGGATGCCAAGCGTTTCGCCGGGGAGCACATCGCAAAGCTTGCCGAAGGCGACAGCTTTCCCCGCATCAATGCGGCCACGGCCGCGAACTGGGCGAAGGACGAAAAGCGGACGACCTACCTGCTTGACGTGCGCACGCCCGACGAGTTCGCCGAAGCGCATATTCCGGGGTCGATCGCGTCTGAGGGCGGGCAGTTGCTCGGTGTCGCCTATCGCACCATCGCCGTGCGCGGCGCCCGCGTCGTGCTGATCGACGATCTGCTCGGTGTCCGCGCGGCGACGACGGCGCATTGGGCTGCAGCGGCGCGGCTTCGAGATCGCGATCCTCTTGTATGACTTCCAGTCGACCAGCCTGGTGGAAGCGGCGTAGGGCAGGAGCACTGTCAGGCGATTTTTTCGGGGGCCACTATTCGGCGGCTTCCGATTGGCGGCGACGGCCCGCCAGCACGTTCTTCTGCATCGCCGTCAGCGAAGACCGCACGGCTTTGGCGCCGTATTCCAGCATCTTGGCCTCATACTCCGACAGCGCCTGGAGAAGCGGCTTGTCGCCGCGTTTGGCGGCCACCAGCTCTGGCACCAGCAGCCCGGCGTCGTAGATCGCGGTGTTGCCGCCAAGCGCGCGAAAATAGGTCATGGCGTGGATGGCATCGCCAAGCAGCGTCACCGGTTTCGTCGGCCAGGGATCGACAGGTTCGGAGCTGTGGACATGAAGCAGCGCCACCGTCGATGGGTCGGTGTAGCGGATGAGGTTGAGGATTTCCGGGTGCCAGTGGGCGATCTTCGAGATCAGCAGGTCAATCAGTTCTGAACCGGAGAGCTTTGCCAGCGCGTCGTCTGTGGCAAGTTCGTCCTTTTCATAGGCGGTGTTCCACCAGACATAGCTGGTGGTGTTGTTGAAATGGAAGCCGGAAAAATCCTTGTGAGTGGCGTCGTCCAGCCCGATCAGTCCATGCTTTCGGAATGCGTCGACATTGACTCTGTGGCTGGTGACCATAAGCCCATGACCTTCGGTTGGCCTGACGCCGGCATTGTAGTCGAGTAGCAGCGGCGAGATCTGGTGAAGGGCTGCGGCATGCAGCGTCATCTTGCCGGCCAGACGCCTGACGCCGGTGTCGAAGCTTCGCGCATGCGGCACCAGTTGCTGGCGCACCCGCGAGCGGGCGCCGTCGGCACCGACCAGCACGTCGGCATGGATTGCCGAGCCGTCCTCGAAATGCGCGACGACCGAACCATCCGGCTGCTCGTCGTAGCGAGAGAAGACCTTGCCATAGCGCATGATGCCGTCGAGGCCGGACAACAGCACCTGGCGCAGCGTGATACGGCTTACCGATTTTTCGATATGCGTGTCGTCGGCCTCGCCCGGCGCGTTGCCGCCGCCCCAGGCATCCTCGCCCAGGATGTTGAAATTCTCGTCGAGCAGGATGTTGCGATCCGGCGCCTGGCCGAGCGTGGCGACAAAAGCGTCGTAGAGTTCCGGCGGCAAATTGGCGATCAGGGAATCGATGCCGCGCTGGCGGATGCGCAGACGAAAACCCTGGACATAGTCGGTGCGGGCGCGGTCCTTCTCGAAGACCGCGACACTGATGCCGTTCTTCTTCAGGCCTTGCGCCAGTGTCAGGCCGCCGGGGCCTCCGCCGATGATGGCGACTTCGACATGTTCTGTTGTCATGGCGCTCAACCGACCGCCGCGAGCTTGGGCTTGCCCGCGGCAATAGCCGGCGTCTCGGCCAACTGCCGGGCGATATGGCGGCTGAGCGTCGCCTTGGCGGCGATCGTGCGGATCATGTGGTTCTGCGGTGCGTGGGAACGGGCGGTCAGCGCATCACGGTGGTGGCGCTCAAGCTGGAAATCTCTGTTAAGGCCTGGATTGCCGGCAAGCTCCAGCGCCAGCGAGGTGACGGCAACGGCATTGTCGATGACGACATGCCTGACCGTCATGCCGTCGGTGCCCACAGGCCGGCCGGCGTCGACATCTTCGGCGAGCGAACGCAGCAGCCGCGTGCTGCTCGCAAGCCTGACCTCGATCTCACCGAGCCCTGCCTGGATGTGCGGCACGGTCGACAGCGGCGCACCAAGACTTGCCGGCGCGTGCGTGCTGACAAAGGAGACAAGCCGGTCACGGGCAGCACGGGCGGCACCGTGGTAGACAGCGCCGATCAGCGAAAAGAAGAACGCCGTCGCGCCTTCCTCGCGCCTCAGCGGCTCGGATGCCGGCTGCGCCTCGGTGATGTCTTCGGCAGGAACCGCAACATTATCCAGAATGATGTCGTCGCTGGCCGTCGCCCGCATGCCGGCGGCGTTCCATGTCTTTTCGACACGCAATCCAGGCGCGTCGGTCGGCACCAGGAATGAAGCCAGGCGGGGCTGCGGCTCGTCGGTCAGCGCCAGCAAGTTCACCCATTTCAGAATAGGAATGCCGGTGACGTAGTTCTTGTGGCCGGATATCCGCCAGACATTGCCGTCGCGCCGGGCAATGGTTTCGGGCGGCTTGCCATGGGCGGGCGAGCCAATCCGCGGCTCGGCTTGGGCGGCGTTGATCAAAGCAGGGCCAAGACGGCCGGCCTCGACAATCCGCTGAACCAGATGGCGCGGCCATTTTCCGGATTTCCGCATCGCATACTGGCTGTTGTAGTGCATGGCCAGCACCAGCGCCGTCGACGGCTCGCCACGGCCAATCTCGGCGATCACCGCCTGTGCTTCCGTCAGCCCGCCACCGAAGCCGCCATGTTCGCGCACCGTGACCAGGCCAAGCAGCCCCGCCTGGTGAAGCCGGTCGAAATTGGCGAATGGGAATTCCCCGGTCGCGTCGTGATGCGCGGCGGTCAGCGCGAAGTCGTCGGCAAGGCCGGCCACTTTCTCGAGGAGTTGCGGAAACTCGGCAATTGTCGACATCATGACGTTGGCTTTCTCTCAGGCGGCGGCGCGAATGTTCACCAGATCGAGCGGCCGGCGATCGACCCAGGCCTCGACGTCGAAATCGCCGGCGAGGAAGCCCCAGTCGCGCAGGAAATTCTTGTAGTGGGAAACCGCTGCGACGAGCTCAGGCTGCAGTCCGAGGCCGAGATGCTTATGGACATCCGGGCCATTGGCGGCCAGCACCTGTTCCTCGGTGGCCCCGGCTTCGCGGGCAACAAAGCGCTGCGTCTCTTCCGGATGCGCCTCGGCCCAGGCGCTGGCGCGCAGGATGGTCTCGATCAGTCGCGCGACCAGATCGGGGCGTTGTTCCGCCAGCAGTTCATCGACGGTCAGCACGCGCGGCGAACCGGAATTGATGCGGATATTCGGGTCGGGGTGGAAGCCGAATTCCACGACCTGGATGGCGCCGATCAGATTGGCGACATTGATGCCGGCCGTGCCTTTGACATAGATGGCGTCGACCTCGCCGCGGATCAGGGCTGCGGCTTCCTCGCCATAGGCCTGCTTGCGCTTGAGGCCGAACAGCGACGGTCCTTCCTGGCTGTCGAGCACGCTGTCGGCCAGCGCTATGTCGACGATCTCGACGTCGCCATAGCCAAGGCCCTCGAGCGAGAGCGCCGAGACCAGTCCCTTCAACGCCGTCGCTCGCATGAAGTCGACGATTCCCTCGGGGCGCCGGGCGATGCCGAAGCGGCGGCCTTTCAGGTCCCGGGTTGTCCTGATGCCGGAACCGGGCAAGGCGATGATTGCCTGGAATTCGTCGGTCCAGGTGATGCCGGCGAGACGCGTCTTGCGTCCTTCGGACCGCGCGCGGATCGGCGGCACGTTGCCGCCGTGGCGGAACGACCAGTCGAGCGTGTGGTTGAAATGGCTCTGGCGGATGTCGCGATTGGGCGAATCGATGATCGACTTCAATTCAATCCCCTCCTTGCGAAAGGTCTCGTCGAGAAGCCCGAGCTGTGCGGCGAGCCCGACGGGCGTCGGCACCGGGCAGCGTGTGTACCAGATTTCGGAGATCGCAGTCGCGGTCATGATTGCTCCTCAGGTGTTGCGCAGGCCAGCCTGCTTCATCAGCGGCAGGATGTTCTCGCCGAAGAATTCGAGGTCAGGTTTGAAATCGAAGAAGGACAGCTGCAGGCCGTCGATGCCGGCGTCCTTCAACTTGACGAACTGGTCGACGATCTGTTCGGGCGTGCCGATGAGATAAATGTTGCCGCCGACCTTGGCGTAGGGATCGTCGCGGCCCTCGCGTCCTTTCCAGGCCTGGGCATCGCTGTTGAAGGTCTGGAAGCCTTTCGGCGTGCGGCTGTCGGCATGGGCGACGATCTCATCGGCGACCGCCCAGGCCTCCTTCTCGGTCGGCCTGCTGATGACCAGCGGGTTGAGCAGCGTGCGCACGGTGCGGCCGACGCCGAGGGCTGCGTCCTTCACCTTCTTCGTATGCGCCGGCAGCGCTTCCAGCGCGCTGGCGATGTCGGAGCCGGCCGGGCTGGTGACGAAGACGATGTCGGAATAACGGCCGGCAAAGGAAATGCCGGCGTCGGAGCCGGTGGCATTGACCAGGATCGGCCGTCCATAATTCGGCTTGGGCGTGACGAAGCCGCCATTGAGCTTCCAGCTCGATTCTCCGGAGAATGAGAAATTCTCGTCGTCCTGCCACAGTCGCTGCAGCACTTCGACGAACTCGGCGGCGAGTTCATAGCGGCGGTCGTGCTCGATACGGTTCCAGCCGAACATTTCATGTTCGACGGCGCGATGGCCGGTGACGACGTTGATGCCCCAGCGGCCGCCGGAGATGTGGTCGAGTGTGGCGCCGAATTTCGCCAGATGCAGCGGGTGCCACGGGCCGTAGAGAACATGCATGGTCGAGATCAGCATGATCTTCTTGGTGATCGCGGCCATGGCCGCGACGGAGACGAAACTGTCCAGCGCCTGGCCGTTGAAGACACCGCCATAACCGCCCTTGGGCAGCCACTGGCTGAGCGCGAAGACGAGGTCGAAGCCAAGCTCCTCGGCCTTCAACGTCAGGTCGCGATTGTAGTCGAAGCGCCAGTCGGTCGAGCGCGGCAAGGTCGAGTTGGTCCAGCCACCGGCCTGGATCGGCAAGAATAGCCCGAGCAGCACCGGCTGCTGAAGCGCTTTCGACAGCGGGCTGTCCGGATAGTCGGTCGGCGCCTTGAAGAAGGGCGTGCCGACGATGGAACCAGGCTTGTGGGCGAGCGTCATGGCGAACTTTCTCGGGTGGAGGAAGGGAACCCGTGCGAAGGACCGCGCACGGGTCAGGGCTCAGGCGACGATATGGGCGGTTGCGAGGGAGCCGGCATTGCCCTCGGCGCCCACCGTGTGACCGGCTATGCGCCTGTTGTAGAGGGTGATTTCCGGTTGGCTGACGATGCCGATATCGGGCAGGTCCTCGACAAGGATCTGCTGGATCGCGGCCCATTGCTCGAAGCGCTTTTCGTGGTCGACCTCGACGGCGGCCGCTTCAAGAAGTTCGTCGACCTTGGCATTGCTGTATTTCGAACCGTTGGAGAACGGCACGCCGGGTTTGAAATTTTTCGACCAGTAGAGGCGCTGTACGCCTACCGTCGGGTCGAACAGATTGCTCATGCCGTTGAAGGTGAAGTCGAAGTCGCGGTCGGTGTAGATGCGCTTGGTGTAGGTGGCGAAATCCTGGCTGCGCACGGTGACCTCGATCCCGACCGCGGCCAATGCCTGCTTGATGTAATCGGCGCCGCGCTTGTAGGTTTCGCCGCTCGGGACATAGTCGTGGACAAGCTTGAGCCGGGTACCGTTGGCGTCGCGCGGCAAGCCTGCTTCATCGAGCAGTTTATCGGCGGCGGCCGTGTCGACCGGATAGGTCTTCAGGTCGGCGACGAACCACTTCTTCAGATTGGGGTTGATCGGGCCTGGAATGGTTTCGCCATAGCCATAGTTGATCGTCTCGCGGATGACGTTGCGGTCGATGACATGGGCGAAGGCACGGCGGACGCGAACATCCTGGAAATAGGCTTTCTCCAGGTTGAATTCGACCCGGCTGATGCCATTGGAATATTGGTAGCCCTGCTTCTCGAAGCCGATATGCGGCAGCGTCTCAAAACGCTGCAAATCGCTGTACGGAATCGGCGTTGCCGGCGCCAGATCGATCTCGCCGGTCTCCAGCGCCAGCGCGCGCGCCGAAGCGTCCGGGATGAAGCGCACGATCAACCGGTCGAGATAGGGGCGCGGTGCGTCCCAGTAGTCAGGATTGCGTTCGTAAACGATGTGGCTGCCGCGCACCCATTCTTTGAAGACGAACGGGCCGGTGCCGACCGGAGCGACGTTGACCGGATTTTCGGCTGCCTTTGTGCCGTCATAGAGGTGCTTCGGCACGATTGGCGTTTCGGCCGCAGCCAGGGCCGTGATCAAGTAAGGCGCCGGCCTCGACAGAACCAGCGCTACGGTCAGCGGATCCGGCGTCTGGATGTCTACAAGGTTGAGGAAGGTGTTGCGGCCGCGCGGATGAACCTCTCTGATCGTGGTGATCGAATAGGCGACGTCGGCGGCGGTGAACGGCTGGCCATCATGCCACTTCACGCCTTCGCGCAGCTTGAAGGTGTATTGCAGCCCATCGCCACTGACTGACCATTGTCTGGCCAGGGATGGGCGCGGCGTGAGATCGAAATCATAGGTCAGCAGGCCCTCGGTGGTCTTTGCCGAGACGTAGACCGAATTGAATGCCGTGTGGGCGATGGTCGTCAGCACAGGCGGCTCAGCCGAGAGCACCAGCGTCGCCGTTCCACCCTGTTTCGGCTCGGCGGCGTAGGCGCTGCGCGATGCAGGCAACAGGGTCGCTCCGAGCGCGGCCGCCGAGATGCCGAGGAACCTGCGGCGGTTCGGACTGAGGAAATGAGACATAGCGTCCTGGTCCTTTTTTGCTGCCGGACCCGATCGGCCGATCGTCGGCCGCCAGGCTAAAAATCCGTCGTTCCAAGAGCGGGCCCGTTTGCGAAAAGATTTGGCCGACCTGCTCCCGCGCTTAAGATTTCATACCTCAAACAGCTAAGTTTGTAGTATGAAATAAAATTCTATTCTGCAATGAAGCCATTTGCAGGATAAAATTTCTTAAATCAGGTTTGACAATGTCTATAAATCTTGTCAACTAAAAAGCGCGGAACTTTCCGGGAAACAGCAAACCCGCATCGTCAGCCACAGCCGGGATAGCGAAAACGATGTCGACCCTGACGCGCATTGGCAGAACCTTCCGGCGCACCGCCATCCAGGCGGTGCCGACCGTTCTGGGCATCGTCATCCTGAACTTCTTCCTGCTGCAGCTCGCGCCCGGCGATGCCGCCGATGTCATGGCCGGCGAGGCTGGCTCGGCCACTGTCGAAACGATGGCGGCGCTTCGCCAGCGCTTCGGGCTCGACAATCCGCTTCTCGTCCAGCTGTTCAACTATCTCTACAATCTGGCGCATTTCAGCCTCGGCTTTTCGCCGCGCTACGGCATGCCGGTCGCCGACCTGATCGGCCAGCGGCTGCCCGGCACGCTAGTGCTGATGGCGGTGGCTCTGGCCGTCGCCATTGTGCTCGGCCTCGCCCTTGGATCGGTGATGGCGGTGTTTGCCGGGCGCCTGCCGGATCGTGTGCTCTCCGTTATTTCGCTGCTGTTCTATTCAATCCCGGGTTTCTGGATCGGCTTGATGCTGATCGTGCTGTTTTCGGTCAAGCTCGGCTGGCTGCCGAGCGGCGGCTCGGGAACCATCGGCAGCAACCTGACCGGCCTTGCCGGGCTCTGGGACAGGGCGCGCTACATGATCCTGCCGGCACTGTCGCTGGCGCTGTTCTACGTGGCGATCTATGCGCGGCTGACACGAGCGGCGATGCTGGAGGTCCAGTCGCAGGACTACGTGCGCACCGCCGCAGCCAAGGGCCTGCCGCCGGCCATCATCACCATTCGCCATGTCCTGCGCAACGCGCTGATCCCCATTACCACCATGGCCGGCATGCATGTCGGCGGCATGCTCGGCGGCGCCGTGGTTGTCGAGACTGTCTATTCCTGGCCCGGCCTCGGGCGTCTCGCCTTCGAAGCGGTCATGGGCCGCGATTTCACCGTGCTGCTCGGCATCCTTCTGTTGTCGTCGCTGCTGGTGATCATCGCCAACGCGACCGTCGATCTTCTGCACGCCTGGCTCGATCCCCGCATCGGAGTACGCTGATGGCTTCCACCGATTTCGCCGCGGGCGATGCCCGTTCCCGCCGTCTCCATGCCGATGCCCGCGGGCCCGCGGCACCGCCTGAACCCGAGGCAAAGAGTTGGAGCAATCTCCACGCGCCCGACGCACGCTCCGCTTCGGCAGCGTCGGTGCCGATAGCCGCTGGCGGGCGTGCGCTGAAGGTTTTCCTGCGCAATCCCAACGCCATGTTCGGCGTTGTGTTCCTGTCACTGGTCGTGCTGGCCGCACTGCTGGCACCAGTCCTCTATCCGGCCGATCCGCTATCGATGGTGGCGCGGCCCTTCCTGTGGCCGGGCCAGAACCCAGCCTTCCCACTGGGCACGGACTCCATGGGCCGCGATGTGCTTTCGGGCATTCTGCATGGCGCACGGATTTCGCTGTTCGTCGGCCTGGTGGCGACCGCGCTCGGCCTCAGCTTCGGCATCCTGGTCGGCGCCGCCGCCGGCTACTTCGGCGGCTGGATCGACGACCTGCTGGTGCGCCTGATCGAGATCTTTCAGACCATACCGAGCTTCGTGCTGCTGGTCGTCATGGTGGCGATCGCGCAGCCGACCGCGCCTGTCGTGACAGTGGCGATCGCCGTCATCACCTGGCCGACGGTGGCGCGGTTGACCCGCGCCGAGTTCCGGGCCATCCGCGAGAAGGATTTCGTCATGGCCGCCCGCAGCCTCGGCTACGGCCATGTCCGCATTATCTTCCGCGAGATCCTGCCCAATGCGCTGCCGCCGTTGATCGTGACCTCGTCGGTGATGGTGGCGACCGCGATCCTGATGGAATCGGCGCTGTCCTTCATGGGCCTCGGCGATCCCAACGTCGTCAGCTGGGGCTCGATGATCGGAGCGGGCAGGGAATTGATCCGCACCGCTTGGTATCTGACAGCGCTTCCGGGACTGGCGATCGTCTTTACCGTGCTGGCGCTGAACCTGATCGGTGACGGCCTCAACGACGCGCTCAACCCGCGCTTCTCACAGGAGCGATAGAGATGGCGGCTCCTTTGCTCAGGATCGACAATCTGACGGTTCGCTTCCCGACCGCCGAGCCGGTCAGCCGGCTGAGCTTCGAGGTCGGTGAGGGCGAGACGCTGGCGATCGTTGGTGAATCAGGCTCCGGCAAGTCGCTGACCGCGCTCGCCCTGATGCAGCTTCTGCCGCGCTCGGCGAAAATACCCAATGGCAGGATCGAATTCGCCGGCAAGGATCTGCTTGGTCTCGACCAGAAGGCTATGCGGAGCCTGCGCGGACGCGAGATCGCCATGATCTTCCAGGAGCCGATGACGTCGCTCAATCCGGTGCTGACCATCGGCCGGCAGATCACCGAGGTGCTGACGCTGCACGAAGGCATACGCGGCAAGGCAGCGCGGAACCGTGCCATCGAGCTTCTCAATCTGGTTCGCATTCCCGATCCGCAGCGGCGCATCGATGACTATCCGCACCAGCTTTCCGGCGGCATGCGCCAGCGCATCATGATTGCCATCGCCGTCGCCTGCCGGCCGCGCCTGCTGATTGCCGACGAACCGACGACGGCGCTCGACGTGACCATCCAGGCGCAGGTGCTCGACCTGCTCGATACGCTGCGCCGCGAACTGTCGATGGCTGTCATGCTCATCACCCACGATCTTGGTGTCGTGGCACAATGGGCCGACAAGGTCGTCGTCATGTATGCCGGCCGCAAGGTTGAACAGGCGCTGCCGGACGCACTGTTCAGAACACCCCTTCACCCCTATACGCGCGGCCTGCTGGCGGCGTCGCCGCGGCTGAAGACCAATCTCCACTACCGCGACGCCAGGCTGACGGAGATTCCCGGCAGTATCGTCTCGGCCGCCGGCGAAAAGGGCTGCCCGTTCCGCCCGCGCTGCGCGGTGGCGCGCGACAGCTGCGCCCATTTCGTACCCGACCTCGTCGAGGTGAGCGAGGATCGTCTAGTCGCCTGCCCCTACAGCTTCATTCCGGAGGTTGCGCATGGCGCTGCTCTCGGTCTCTGACCTTTCCACCCATTTCCACGCCCAGGGCGGCACGCTGCGCGCCGTCGATGGCGTATCCCTCGAAGTCGGACGCGGCGAGACGGTTGGTCTCGTCGGCGAAAGCGGTTGCGGAAAATCGACGCTAGGCAAGACCATCATGCGGCTGGTCGACCCGACTAGCGGCAGGATCGAGTTCAACGGCACCGACATCACCGTTCTCGACACGCGCCGGCTGAAGGCGGCGCGCCGTAATATCCAGATGATCTTCCAGGATCCGTTCGCATCGCTCAATCCGCGCCACACGATCGGCGACATCCTGACAGCACCACTGAAGGTCCATGGCATCGGCAACACGGCCGAGCGGCGCACCATCGTCGAGGACATCATCGAGCGTGTCGGTCTGCCGAGGGATTCGCTTGGCCGCTACCCGCATGAATTTTCCGGCGGGCAACGCCAGCGCATCGGCATCGCCCGGGCGCTGATCCTCAATCCGGAACTGGTTGTGTGCGACGAGCCGGTGTCGGCGCTCGACCTTTCGATCCAGGCGCAGATTCTGAACCTGCTGGTCGACATGAAACGTCAGCTCGGCCTGTCCTATCTCTTCATTTCGCACGATCTATCAGTCGTTCGCTATTTCGCCGACCGGGTGCTGGTGATGTATCTCGGACGCATTGTCGAAAGCGCCGACAATGCGGCGCTGTGGACCTCGCCAAAGCATCCCTACACGCGCGCGCTGATGGATGCCGTGCCGGACCCGGCGCGCCGACGTCAGGCCGCGCCGATCCATGGCGATCTGCCAAGCCCGCAGAACATCCCCAGCGGCTGCCGTTTCCATACCCGCTGCCCGCTGGCGACCGATCTGTGCCGTTCGCAGGAACCGGCGTTCCGAGCGATCGCGCCGGGACACCATGTCGCCTGCCACTACGCCGAACCAACCATCAACTGAAATTCAACGGAGCAGAAAAATGTCCGACTACCGCTATCTTGGCCGCAGCGCCCTGAAGGTTTCGCCGCTCAGCCTGGGCACGATGATGTTCGGCGGGCCGACCGAGGAGACGGTCGCGCATCGCATCATCGACAAGGCGCGCGAGCAAGGCATCAACTTCATCGACACCGCCGACGTCTACCACAACGGCAAGTCCGAGGAAGTCGTCGGTCGCGGTATCAAGGTGACGCGCGATCATTGGGTCGTGGCGACCAAGTTCGTCAACTCGCATGATAAGGGGCCTAATCTCGGCGGCCATTCGCGCAAATGGGTGATCCAGACGGTCGAGAACAGCCTGCGGCGCCTGGGAACAGACTATATCGACCTGTTCTACTTCCACCGCGCCGTCTTCGATGCGCCGCTGGAAGAGCCGGTGCGGGCGATCGCCGACCTGATCCGCCAGGGCAAGCTGCGCTATTTCGGCGTCTCCAACTTTCGTGGCTGGCGCATCGCCGAAGTCGCGCATCTGGCCGATGAACTCGGCATCGACCGGCCGGTGGCCAGCCAGCCGCTCTATAACATCGTCAACCGCATCGCCGAGGCCGAACAGCTGCCGGCGGCCGCCTATTACGGTCTTGGCGTCGTCTCCTACAGCCCGCTGGCGCGCGGCGTGCTGACCGGCAAATACGAGCCGAACCAGGCGCCTGCCGCCGACACGCGGGCCGGCCGTGGCGACAAGCGCATCGCCGAGACCGAGTGGCGCCCGGAATCGATCGAGATCGCCAGGCAGATCGCGGCGCACGCAAAGTCGCGCGGCGTCTCGGCCGCCGATTTCGCGCTGGCCTGGGTGTTGAACAACCGGCTGATCACGGCGGCGATCGCCGGCCCGCGTACCGAGGAACAGTGGGACAGCTATGCGAAGGCATTGGACTTCAGGCTGAGCGCCGAGGACGAGGCCTTTGTCGACCGCCTCGTCACTGCCGGTCATGCCTCAACGCATGGGTTCAATGATCCGAGCCATCCGGTCGAAGGCCGCGTGCCGCGTTCGGAGCCGGCCGCGCCGATCCCGCTGACACGGCCTCTGCGCGCCGCCTGACGGTCGCCGACGAAATGGCGGGGCCGGCGGCCCCGCCCGCGTTTCCAATTGCTTTGGACAGATGAGAGAGCCCATGAATTTCCACGTCGAACGGCTGCGCCAGAACATCGTCGTGCTTTCGGGCAACACCCACAGGCCGTCGAAGTCGCGGACGCTGGCGCATCATCTCGGCGAGGCGCTGCGCGAAAGATTGTCTGTCACAGTAAATTTCCTCGATCTTGTCGATGCCGGCCGTGGCCTGGGTGCTGCGTTTACGCGAAGGGAATTGACGCCGGAGGCGCTGAATGTGGTAAACGCGGTCGAACAGGCCGACGCGCTGATCGTCACGACGCCGGTCTACAACGGCTCCTATGCTGGCCTGTTCAAGCATCTGTTCGACCTCATCGATCCACTGGCGCTCGTCGACCGGCCGGTCCTGATCGGCGCGACGGGTGGTGGCCAGCGCCACGCGCTGGTAGTCGAACATCAGCTTCGCCCGCTGTTTGGCTTTTACTCCGCCCTGACGGTGCCGAGCGCCGTCTATGGCAGTGACAGCGACTTTGCCGACGGCAAGCTCGTAGATTCGCTGGTTCTGGCGCGGGCCGGGCAGGCCGTGGATCAATTCGTTGCCCTGCTTTCAGCGCGCCAGCCGAAGAGCCAACCGGTCCGGGCGGCTTCGGGCTGACGGATAAAGTGCCAAGGCAAGTGCCTGATAGGCGATATATGGCCAAGGCGCGGCCCGTAAGCACTCCGCATTTTGCGCCTGAATAATCCCGCGGGCGACAGGGTGCCGTCTAAATCCGAATTCTTTTTTAAGCGCGAGCTGATTTTAAGAATTCCATTGCTATCTAAGTCTATAATATCAGTGGACTTTAATCCAACGCTCTTTGAATAGGGCGGTCGAGGGGTTTGCCCTCTGTTCAAAAGGATTAAGGCTCCATGCGAAAACTTATTTCCGCCGCCCTTGTCGGGCTTGCCATAGCGGCCACATCCGCTGCAGCGCATGCCGACGACAAGAAAGTCGTCATCGCCTACCAGACCGGTGCCAATCCCTACAACCTCGGTATTGCCAACGGCGATCTTGCCAAGAAAACCGGCTGGAACATCGAATACCGCCGCTTCAATTCCGGTGCTGACATCTTTGCTGCCATCGCATCCGGCGACGTCCAGATCGGCGATGTCGGATCAAGCCCGTTCGCCGCAGCCGTCAGCAGGGGCATCGACGTGAAGGCCTTCTACATCTCCTCGGTCTCCCGTGACGGAGAAGCCCTGGTGGTGCGGCCCGATATCAAGTCGCCGGCCGACCTGCGGGGCAAGAAGCTCGCGGCCGCGCCAGTATCGACGGACCATTACCAGCTTCTCGCCGTCCTCAAGCAGGAAGGCATTTCGGAGAAAGAAACCCAGGTCATCGCCATTCCGCAGCCCGAAATCGTCGCTGCCTGGAAGCGCGGCGACATTGACGGGGCCTTCGTCTGGGATCCGGCACTCTCTGAACTCAAAAAGGACGGCAAGGTTCTGCTCACAGCCGGCCAGGTCGCCGACCGTGGCGCGCCGACCTTCAGCGCGCTGGTCGTGACCGGCGAGTTCGCCAAGGCCAATCCCGACTTCCTCGGCCAGTATGTCCGGCTGATCGACGGCTACAACACCGCCTACCTGAGCAACCCGGCCGCATGGGGACCGGACTCAGAGAGCGCCAAGCTGATCGCCAAATTGCAGGGCGGCACGGCGGCCGAGAATTCGGAGCAGTTGAAGACGACTGTGGTTCCGCCGCTCGACGAGCAGGTGTCCGACAAATGGCTGGGCGGTGGCGACAAGAGCGCCGTTGCGAAAATCCTCAAGGACACCGCAGGCTTCCTGAAGGACCAGCACAAGATCACCGCCATCAAGGACAGCTACGCCGCGTTCGCCGATCCGGAATACGCAGACGCTGCCAAGGCCTCGAACTAGAAATCACCTGACGAAATTCAGGTTCTGGCTGGCGGAATTCTCGCCAGCCAGACTGCTTGGAGGCCCACCATGCTTCGGATCCGCGATGCCAGCGTGACCTTTCCGGCCTCGGATGGCCAGGACGTACACGCGCTTGATCACGTCTCGCTCGATATCGCTCCAGATTCCATCGTTGTCGCGGTTGGTGCTTCCGGATGCGGCAAGTCGACATTGCTCAACGCGATCGCCGGCTTCCTGCCGCTCACCGAAGGCACGATCACACTGGACGGAAAAGAAATTGTCGCGCCCGGCGGCGATCGTGGCGTCGTCTTCCAGAAAGATACCTTGCTGCCCTGGGCCAATGTGCTGGACAATGTCGCTCTCGGCCTGAAATACCGAGGCGTGCGGCGCGGCGAACGCCATGAGCGATCGAGGCGTCTGCTGGAACTGGTCGGGCTCGCCGATTTCGCCGAAAAGCCGCCCTATGAACTGTCCGGCGGCATGCGCCAGCGAGTCGGCATCGCGCGGGCGCTGGCCACCGATCCGAAGATCCTGCTGATGGACGAGCCGTTCGGCGCCCTCGACAGCCTGACGCGCGAGACGATGCAGCAGCTTCTGGCCTCGGTCTGGGCCAAGACCGGCAAGCAGATCCTGTTCATTACCCATTCGATCGAGGAAGCCCTCACGCTCGGCACCACCATTGTTGTGATGTCGCCTCGACCAGGCCGCATCGTTGCCCGGTTCGACGCCGACTTCGTTCGCGACTTCGCTGAGAGCGGCGACATCGGGCCGATCCAGTCCCACCCGCGTTTCATCGAACTGCGGCAGGAAATCCGCTCGCTCATCCACCAGCCGGAAGGCGCCCGCACAGGAACCTTGCAATGACGCTCGCCGCCAATTCCGGAACCTCTTTTTCGTCTTCGATAGCTCAGCGCGCGCCGTCTCCCAAGACGCGCCGGTCCGCTTCGACAAGCACGCTCGGCATCAGCCTGGTCACCCTGGCGTCGCTCATCGCCTTGTGGTTTTTGGCCACGCGCTTCGGCTGGGCGTCGCCGCTGTTCCTGCCGTCGCCCGCCGAGGTACTGACCCAGTTCAGCGCCGTCTGGGCCGATGGCTATGCCAACGGTACGCTCCTCGAGCACACACTCGCCAGCCTCGGCCGCATCGCCGCGGCGCTCGGTGTCGGCATTTTCCTGGGCGTTCCGCTCGGCCTGCTGATGGGACTCAATCGCTGGGTCAAGGGCATCTTCAGCGTTCCGATCGATCTCTACTGGGGTCTGCCGCCTTTGGCCTACCTGCCGCTGCTGATCATCTGGCTGGGCATCGGCGAAACGTCCAAGATCGTGCTCCTGTCGCTGTCGACCTTCGCCCCGATCTGTTTTGCCGCACAGGCCGGCGTCCGGTCGGTGCCGGCCGAACGCATTAATGCCGCGCTGTCGCTCGGTGCGAGCCGGCTGCAACTTTTCACCAGCATCATCCTGCCGTCCGCGTTGCCGGAAATCATGACCGGCCTGAAGATTGCCATCGGCGCCGGATTGTCCACGCTGGTAGCGGCCGAGCTGATCGCGGCCCAGTCGGGCCTCGGCTACATGATCATGTCGGCGGCCAATTTCCTCGCCACCGACGTCGTCTTCGTCGGCCTCATCGTCATCGCCATTCTTGCCTTCGCCTTTACCAGCGGCATGCGCTGGCTGGAGCATCGCCTCATCCCCTGGAAGGGCAAGATCTGACGCTTGCCGAGACATTCCGCAATCGCTGAAGGAAACAATCCGATGTCCAGCAACACCCGTCCGCTCGACCTCTACTGGTATCTGCCGACCCATGGCGATGGACCGTATCTCGGCACGGACGAGCGGCACCGCCCGGCAACCTTCGGCTATCTCAGGGAGATCGCCCAGGCTGCGGACCGGCTTGGCTTCAAGGGCGTGCTCCTGCCGACAGGAACGCGTTGCGAAGACGCCTGGATCGTGGCGGCCGGGCTGATCCCGCTCACCGAACGGCTGAGGTTCCTCGTGGCACTTCGGCCGGGCAGCGGAACACCGGCGCTGTTTGCGCGTCATGCGGCCACTCTGGACCGCATTTCCGGTGGTCGTGTCCTGCTCAATGTCGTCACTGGAGCCGACCCGGCCGATCTCGCCGGCGACGGCAACAAGCTCAGTCATGACGAGCGCTATGCACAGACCGACGAGTTCCTGACGATCTGGCGGCGGATCCTTTCGGGTGAGCCGGCGGATTTCGACGGCAAATATCTTTCCGCCCACGGCACCGACATTTCCTTCCCGCCGGTTCAGCGGCCGCATCC
Organism: Mesorhizobium sp. M0207; assembly: GCF_040321995.1. Classification (NCBI taxonomy): domain Bacteria; kingdom Pseudomonadati; phylum Pseudomonadota; class Alphaproteobacteria; order Hyphomicrobiales; family Phyllobacteriaceae; genus Mesorhizobium; species Mesorhizobium sp. M0207. The sequence continues at coordinate 60,772 of NZ_JAMYSQ010000013.1, read as the reverse complement.
GCCACTCTGGTTCGGAGGCTCTTCGGATGCCGGCATCGCGATCGCCGCCAAGCACGTGGATACCTATCTGAGCTGGGGTGAACCGGTGGACCAGCTTGCCGAAAAGATCGCCCGCGTCAGGGAAGCCGCAGCGGCGCAAGGCCGCATGATGCGCTTCGGGCTTCGCGTTCACCTGATCGTACGCGAAACGGAGGATGAGGCGTGGGCGGCGGCCGACCGGCTGATCAGCCACGTCACCGACGACCTGATCGCCGAAGCCCAGAAGGGATTTGTCCACATTTCGGAATCCGTCGGCCAAAAGCGCATGTCGGCGCTGCATCAGGGCCGACGCGACCGGCTGGTCGTCGGCCCGAACCTGTGGGCGGGACCGGGGCTGGTGCGTGGCGGTGCGGGAACGGCCTTGGTCGGCAATCCCGACAATGTTGCCGCGCGCATTCGCGAGTATCAGGAGATCGGCATCGAAACCATCATCGCGTCCGGCTATCCGCATCTGGAAGAGGCGTTCAACGTCGCTGAATTGCTTTTCCCCAAACTCGGCCTGAATGGCGAAGCCGCACCCCAGGAGCGCAGCTGGGACGTCGAGTTCGGACGCCCCAAAGTCACCGCGTCCGCTTCGTGACGACCTGCCGACAGCGTCGGCCAGAGCGATGTCATGTGGCTTCGCGGCGGCGATCGGAGCGAGGCTGCGGCTAGGTCCAATGACACGGCTTTCGGGAAGTCGACCGAGAGCAAGTAGCGTCCTGGCTAACCGCCGGATAAAGTTAGGACAGGCCATATCCGGCCGCTCAAGCGAGCTCGGCTGGCGTTATCCCAGGAGCCCCTGGGATAACTGCTATTGAGGCCGCGGCCGGCCCCTCCGACAGCCTCAGGCGGTAACGAGGTCGCTCACATCGGCCCCGGCACCATCTTGGTCGGCTGCTCCGGCATCGGGAATGCATAATTGTCGCATTTCACGTCCGGGTTCGTCGGGCTGAACATTCCGAGCGGGTTGTCCTTGAACAGCCAGGCGTGAAGGTCGTAGTGGTGGAACTCCTTGGGGATGAGCGGATAATGCCCCTCCATCGGCCCCTGGAATGTCTGGCCGAAGAGCTTCGGCGGCTCCTTGGTGTCCGGCGTCAAGGGCACGAGCCATTCCGCGCCGACTAGACGCAAGTCGCCGCCGACCGGCTCATAGATCAGCACATTGGGGCGCGTCGGATCCGCGGTCGGGCCGACAGTCGTGACGTTGACGAAATGGATGCCCATCGCGCCCTTCGGGTAGTCCATCGCCCCCTCTACCTTTTCGCCGCTGTAGAAGACGCATCCTACCGTCGATAGATAAAGCTCGCGAATGGCAACCTTGTAGTCTTCATACCTGGACAGCGATTTACGCAGGGCATCGATCTCGGCTTTGTCGGGTTCGGCCGCCCGAGGAGTGGCGGCGTTCAGACACGCGCCAACGAGACCTGCCAAGGTGAGGATACCGACACGCCTGAGGTGAGTTGTTTTCATCATGCATTCCTCCCAGATTTTTTTCTTCTGGCCGTGCAGGACCGAGGCGGCAGTGATGCTGGACGCGCGGCCGTAATCGATCGCCTCATCCCGGTTGGGACTGCGTCGATGCTAATCCTTTCCGCTGATCGGGAGAATTAACCCTGACGACCTAGGCCCGAGAGAGCCGACGGTGCAGAGACGGACGGTCGGGCCTACTTTGGACCCCATGCACTAGCGCCGGCGCAGCAGGCTCCTCATCCGGTTGCGCAGCAGGCGCGCCATGTTGCGGGTTTCGCGGTAGAGGTGAAGCTGCGACGCCGCCTGGCGGGCGGGACGGTCGGCATCCGGCGTCAGCCCGATCACCAGCGTGCCCATCGGCCTGCGTTCGCTCCACAGCCGGCTCATCACCGGATGGTCGGGCACGGCGCAGGAATCGGTCATCATGATGTTGGGGTCGTCGAGATGCTGCCTGGTCACCTCGATCATCAGCAGCGTGCCCGGCGAATAGGCAGCGAGCGTCTCGTCATAGGCGGTCTTCCAGGTGTAGGCGACGCCGGCCTCGACGAAGACGACCAGGCAGGCGATGGTGCGGCCGTCGAGCGTCAGCGAATGGATGCGGCAGAGATCCTGCTCGGCCAGCCGGTGCACCGCTTCGCGGGCGAAGGCGGCGCGGTAGCGGTCGATGGCCATGGCGGTGCGCTCGCGGCCTTTCCAGCCGGCGGCCTCCAGCGTCAGGAAATTCTCGATGGCATGGCGGATCTCGTCCGGCCCGCGCGCCACGACATGCTCCAGCCGGCCGAGGTCGGCAAGGCGGCGCTTCAGGCGGCGGAATTCGCGATAATGGTGGGCGCGCAGCGAAGCCTTCAGATATTCCTCGCCGTCGAGCTCGCTTTCGAGCACCGGGCGGTCGGCCTTGCCGGTGGTGACCAGCGTCAGGCCGCGCGTTTCGGCGACGCTGGCGAGCAGGCTGGCCACCGGGCCGTCCAGCCTTATGTCGGGCAGCACGAAGACTTTCGGCAGCTTGAGATGCGGCCTGGACAGCATCGCGAAGAAATCCTCGATCACGCCGATCGGATCGTCGCGGTCGACCAGCGGCGTGCCGATCGGGCCGAACGCGCTCGACCAGGTGCGCATGACTGGAACGCCGAGCGGCACCGCCGGCCGCTCGACCGAGAACGGCACCAGCAGGCGCAGCCGGTTGCGATACTGGTCACCGTCGCGGATCACCGCCAGCCGCACCTCACGGTCCTCGAGCCTGGGCATGGCCGGCGCCAGGAAGCGCGGATTGAAGAAGACGTTGGGCTCGATCGTGCGGGTACAGAGATAGTCGAGCTCCTCGACCAGGTCGAAGCCGGCGGAGGCCGGATAGATGGCAAGCTTGCGCTCGGGCCGGTTGTTGGCGAGGATCTCGACATGGGCGGGATCGGCTTCGCGGGCAAGCCCGGCAAGGCCGGACACCATGGCGCCGGCCGGGCCGCCGCTGGTTTCCTCGAGCAAGGGGACAGCAGCCATCAGGCGGCTCCTTTGGCGGGCACGAAAATGACCATGGCGATGCCGAGCTTGCGCCAGACCGTAAAGGACAGCGCGCCGGCCTCGAAGATCATGGCGAAGACGGTGGCCATCGCCGCGCCCCACAGACCGAAAAGCGGGATCAGCACGACGCTAAGCGCGATGTTGAAGGCCAGCGTCATGGCGTAGACGGCAGCACAGATGTTCTGGTTGCCGCTCATGGTGAGCAGGCTTTCGCAAGGGCCGACGGCGGCCCGCGCGACGACGCCGAACACCAGCAGGAACAGCAGCGGATAGCCGGCGGAAAATTCCGGGCCGAACAGGGTCAGCATCGGCTCGCCCAGGGCCAGCACCAGCAGCGCCATCGCCAGCGACGGCCAGAAGGTCCACGACACGGTTTCGCGGGCGAAGGCGGCGAGCTTTTGCGGCTCGCCATGGGTGAACTGCGCATAGCGCTGGGCGACGCCGGCCTTGACCGCGAAATAGACGAAATGCACCAGCGCAAGCGTCTTGACCGTGGCGAAATAGACGGCGACGTCGTTGGGATCGAGATAGGCGCCGACCATCAGCACGTCGGCATTGGTGAGCAGGAAGAAGAAGCTCTCGACCAGGAAGATCGGCAGCGAGACGATGAACCATTGGCCGAAATGCAATTTCATCGGTCCGGCCGGGATCCTTTTGTCGATGCGCGACGTCACGCCGATAAGCTGGCCGAGCGTGGTGGCATAGGTGGCGGCGATGGCGGCGAAGATCGCCGTTCTGGCGTCGGGCGCATAGCCCGCCAGCAGCATCAGCGCCATGAACGCCAGGATCAGCAGCGGCCGCACCAGAAAGGTCGGCGACAGCGCAAACAGCGCCCAGGAATTGGCCCGCGCCAGCCCTTGCAGCAGGTCGGACATGGCAATCATCGGCAGGCAGATGATGCCGAGGATGAATGGCACGACATAGTAGTCTTCGATAAAGGCCGACAGCAGCCAGACGCCGAGCGCGCCGAGGCCGGCGATCAGCGTCGAGGCAACCAGCACGAACAGCCGGCTGGCCCGCACGATGCCGCGCAGTTCGGCCATCATGCCGCGCTCGCGATATTCGGGAATGAAGCGGATGATCGAGGTGTGGAAGCCGAGGCAGGCGAGATTGCCGACGATGACCATCGTCACCCAGACGAGCACGAAAATGCCGTATTCGAACGAGCCCATCCAGCGCGCCATCAAGACCTGGCTGACGAAGGCGATGACGGCGCTGACGATGCGGACCGAAAAGGCGATCAGCGACATGCGGCCGGCCTCGCCGCGCGCGCCGGCGCTGAACAGCACGGCATCGATCAGGCCAAGCAGCGGCCTGATGCGCAGCGCAAGGCGCTGCGGCAGGAACCGCCCGGCTGTCGTCGCCGCGGAAAAGCGCACCCCGATCACACTCCGTTTTCCGCCAATTTACAGGGTGTTGGTGTAGCGGAGACACATTAAGAAACGGTTGGGTGGGGAGAGGGTACGGTCGTTGGCAATGCAGGTGGCATGACGAAATCGGAACCGAGCCTGAGGAAGATCACCGCAGCGCTTCCGATGCCCTCCGGACCGCGATACAGGGATGCGAGGAAGGTACAAAGCGGGTGGACAAAAATTTGTTTGCGTGACGTAAGTCGCTGAATCAGCTTAAGTCTGCCCATGCCTGTCCAGACTCCGGGCAAGTTTGAACCCGCTTCCGAAAATGGTCCATAGCTATGTTCGATGACAGCCGCAGCTTCGTAACGCGGGCGTTCCTTCGTGCCGAATTGGAACTTGAATTCCGTGCCTATGTCGGCGAGGGGTCGGATGCGATCTTGATACAGCGGTTGCGCGAGTGGGATAATCGTCGCCAGCTAAGCGAAGTACAAGCGGAAGGTGCGTTCACCCAAACCTTCTTCGTCGATACCTGGGGGTATGGCGAAGCGGGCCGAGTAGCGCCCGAATTGCAGACCATAATTCCCAAACTTCGGATTGCCGGTGACGGCGCAGGCGGTGGTCCTGGTGAGGCTGACCTGGCTCTCGGCTGGTTTGGTGGTGACTTACACGCGACGCCGCAGGTGCTTTGCGAGTTCAAGGACATTCGCTCAAAGCTCGACGCGAAGCAAAATCGCAAGGGCAGCAACCGTTCGCCCGTCGAGCAATGCCTGAACTACATTCGTGGCGCGCGGCGCGGCCTATTCGGCAATGAGCCGGTGCAGCCGTGGTGGGGAATTGCCACCGACATGAACGAGTTTCGCCTCTACTGGTGGGACCGTGCTCCATCGGAATATCTCCGCTTCGTCATCCGCCGCACCGATCTCTTCGCGGAGAACTATGACCTGCTGACCAATTCGGAGGATGCGCAGTTCGACCGCTTCTTGTTTTGGAAACTGTTCCAGCGGGATTATCTACTTTCCCAAGCGGGCCGCCCTCCGCTCCTGCGACTCATCGAGCGACAATGGGTGCGGGAACGTGCGCTCGAAGGTGAGTTCTACGACCGTTACAAAGCGGTTCGCGAGCGGCTTTTCGAGGTCATGCGGCTGAACAACGCCACATTCGACGGCACACCGACGGAACTCCTTCGGCTCTCGCAGGCGTTGCTCGACCGATTCATTTTCGCCTTCTACTGTGAGGACATGGGCGCGCGGATGCTGTTTCCGCCGCAAATGATCCGTGATCATCTAAAGAGCCGGAGCGTCGAACCCTATTATGACCCCAACGGGTCGGAGTTTTGGGAGTTCTTCAAGCGTCTGTTCGCTTTCATGAATGAGGGCGGTATGTTTGGCGGTCTAAGAGTGCCGCATATTAATGGCGGCCTGTTCGCCGCCAATCCAGCAATGAACGCGCTGGTCATCCCAAATCATGTATTCGCGGCAGCGAAGCAGGGTGCAGGCGAAGCTGCGCTTGAAAGCGATAGAGACACGCTGCTCTATCTCTGCGCGCGGTACAACTACGCCTCGCGCGGTAATGTGAAGGAAAGCCTGAGCCTTTACACTCTCGGCCGTATTTTCGAACAGTCGATAACCGAACTCGAATACCGCGCTGGCGAACTGGAAGGCCGTGATAGCGTTGCCAAGCTTTCAAAGCGAAAGCGCGACGGTGTCTACTATACGCCTGAATGGGTGGTGAACCTGATGGTCGAGCAGGCGCTTGGTCCATGGTTCAGGGAGGCTAGGGCGGCGAGCGGCTATCCTGCTGCAGAAGATGGTGCGCCTGACCTTTCCGCCGGGGAGGCTTATCTTGCGCGACTACGCGGGATACGCATCGTCGATCCGGCCTGCGGCTCCGGCGCATTCCTGATTTCTGCCTTCCGGCGCCTGCTGCAGGAAAGGATGGCGGTGGATCGCGACATCGAGCGCGCCAAGGGCGGAGGGGTGGCGGCGGCTGTCAGCGAGGCACCCATGATCGCCGACATCCTCGCCAACAACATCTACGGCGTCGACATCAATCCGGCTTCGGTGGAAATTGCCAAGCTGGCGCTGTGGCTACATTCGGCTCGCGCCGATGGACCGCTCTCTTCGCTCGATCACACGATCCGGTGCGGCAACAGTCTTGTCGACCATGATTTCTGGGCTGGGCGAGAGCGGATGCAAGATCACATCGAGCGCATCAACAGCTTCGACTGGGAGGATGCTTTCCCCGAAGTCTGGCCGGACGACGACGCAGATGGCGGCTTTGATATCGTCCTTGGCAACCCGCCCTATGTGAAGTTGCAGAACCTTATGAAGGTCGATCCTGACGTGGTTGCCTATCTGCAAGGAAACCGAGGTGACGACACCTACGTCAGCGCCCAGACTGGCAACACTGACCTCTATCTTCCGGTTCATCGAGAAGGGGCTGCGGCTACTCGCACCGGGCGGTCGCATGGCTTACATCGCGCCGAGTCTGTGGACGGTAAATCACTATGGCGAAGGCCTGCGCAGGCTGGTGCGCAGAACGCGGCAGCTTGACCGCTGGATCGACTTCAAGGCCCACCAGATATTCGATGAGGCCATAACCTATACTGCGGTGCAATTCTTCACCAAGGAACCGTGTGCACAGGTTCGGATCGCCATCGCACCCGGCGGTGATGCCGAGGCACATGATGTAGACTGGTCGGATGGAGATCTGGCGGTTCCCTACAACGCCTTTGCCGCGAATGGCGAATGGCTGATGGCGACCGGAACGGAACGAGCGCTGATCGATCGACTGGCGCGGGATTGCTTGCGTCTTGACGATCAGCGGCTGACCAGCGGCATTACCGTCGGTATCCAGACAAGCGCTGATTCCTTCTATCATCTCGACCGCATAGGAACCAATCGCTACCGCTGTGCACCAAAGGGGGTGCCTGCCTGTGAAGTCGAGATCGAGGATGCGATCATGAAGCCGCTAATTTCTGGCGGCGAGGCAAAACGCTACGAAGAGCCTGCGACTGACACTTATCTGTTGTTTCCCTACGCACGCGACCCGCGCGGCAACATGCGCCTTATCCCAGCCGACGAGATGGAACAGCGATTTCCTCGAGCATGGCAATATTTGCTTTCGTGGGAAGCGGAACTTCGAGCGCGAGAAGGAAACAAATTCGACGATGACAACTGGTACCGGTTTGGGCGCCATCAGAATGTCGACAAACAGGACATCCCAAAACTAATAGTTGCGCAAACAGTTCCTGAAATGAGAGTTTGCGCTGACACTAGCGCGGATAAGTACCTTAACAATGTCCGGGTTAATGGCATCATAGCAGCCACTGGAACGGATCAGTCCTATCTGCTCGGCGTGTTGAACGGGCCGATTTCGGACTTTGTCTTCCGCCGGATCGGAAAGCCCAAACAGGGTGGCTGGTTCGAAGCCAACAAACAGTTCATTGCGCCTCTCCCGATCCCCAATGTGTCGCCGGAGGACCGTGCCGAGATCGCTGCCCGGGCTCGTGAATTGCAGCGAAATTGGACCCGCCGCCGCGAACTGCTTCATTCCATCGAGGATCGGCTTTCTGTCCTGGCGCGGGCGCGACATCCGGCGCGTTGGCTCTGGCCTGACCTGCAAGAGCTGCCGGAAATGACGGCGCAAGCACCGGCAGTGCTAAAGCTGCAAGGCGAACGCCGCGCTTGGGCGGAAGCCCAGCTAAACGAGTTCGAGGCCAGTCGTCTCGAAGCGTTGCAGGCGGCGCTTGATGGTGGTGGGCGTCTCGAAGCGGCGTTCCGTGAGGGTGAGCTTCGACTCTATGTCGGCGGCGCGATCATTCTTGACCGCATCTACCTCAACGACGGCGCCGGGCGACTGGCAGAGGCCTATTGGCGCTGGCTATTCCTCAGCCGCAAGTGGCGCGAGGCTGACCGCTTCGCTGCCGAACTGCGGCGACCGCCGGTCGAATCCGATTCGCCGGCCACCCATCAGTTTGTCGAACGCATCGGCGAGTTAGCTGATGACGTGAATGCGATTGAAGCCGGCGAACGGGAAATGAACGAGCGCCTGTTCCAGCTCTATGCGTTAACGGCGGACGAACGGCTTCTTGTTGAAAACGATCATATGCGCCGCCGCGATGCCTGAAACCGCTCGTCAAATGACCTATCGAACGCCTAGATAGTCGGCATGGATCAGCTTTCGCTTTTCGAGACCGAACACGCCGTCACCGAGCCTCGTGCCCCTAACGCCGCCTATATCCGCAAGCACCTCAACCGCCTGCTTCGGCTTGCTCGGCAAGCTGAGCGGTTGCCATGGAGTCAAGCGGAAACGGCTAGCTGGGAAAAGCTATTTCCGGAACTGACGCTACTGCTTCCGCCGGAAGAGGGTGAGGCCTTACGAGCTGCTTTTGTGTTGGAGTTGGAACGGCTTAAGGCGGCGTAAGGGCAGAGCCGAATGAAAGTGCTCGTTCCACCTTTCGCAGAGTTCTTCGTGCCGGTTCTCAGGGCGCTGGACGCCCTCGGCGGGTCGGCTTCGATCGAAGAAATTGATGACAAGACGGCTGTGTTGATGAATGTTTCCGACACGGCGCGGGCCGTGCTGGTTGGCGATGGGCCAAGGTCGAAATTCGACTATCGCTGCGCCTGGGCGCGGAGCTGGCTGAAGAATGCGGGCTTTACGAATAATAGCGAGCGCGGCGTGTGGGCCCTGACTGCGGAAGGCCGTGCAGCGTTGTCACTCAATCCGGACGAGATCGTGCGGAGCGTCAGGCGAGCGGACGCCGCTTTGCGCAAGGCGAAGGTTGTCGTCACCCCTGAGCGGGTAGAGGTTGAGGCGGAAGCAGTGGAAATCTCCTTGAAGGATTGGCGCGAGCAATTGCTCGACATCCTCTTGGCGCTGGATCCAGGAGCGTTCGAGCGACTTTGCCAACGGCTTCTCCGAGAGGCGGGTTTCATCAAGGTCGAAGTGACCGGGAGGAGCGGCGACGGCGGCATCGACGGTACCGGCGTATTGCGGGTCAACCTGCTTTCATTCCACGTGCTGTTCCAGTCCAAGCGTTGGAAGGGGTCAGTCGGGGCAGGCGTTGTGCGGGACTTTCGCGGCGCCATGGTAGGGCGGGCGGACAAGGGCCTGATTATCACCACCGGTACTTTTACGGCGGATGCTCGGCGCGAAGCCGTGCGCGACGGCGCACCGGCCATCGACCTGATCGATGGCGATGGGTTATGCGACCTGCTGAAGGAGCAGAAGATCGGCGTCAGGGTGAAGATGGTCGAGGAAGTTACTGTGGACGAAGCCGCCTTCGCAGGATTTTAGCTGGTCACGCCAGCGGGACAGCGCCCCCCTCTGGCCTGCCGGCCATCTCCCCCTCGGGTGGGGAGATTGGCCAACGGCGGACGTCCGCGCTGCCCCTCATCCGCCCTTCGGGCACCTTCTCCCCGTATGACGGGGAGAAGGAAAGGGCGCCTCTACGTCCCCTTCATCGCATCACATGAAACATTCGGGTTCATGTCGGCGAAGGCGCCGGTCGGGTTGCCCTTCCAGGCCCAGACATGCAGCTCATAGAACGGACCGAGGCCATAGCGATTGGGCGCGCTGTTGAAGTTGAACAGATGCCCATCGAGCGAGGCCGGGCCTTTCGAGGTGATGTATTCGACCGCGACCAGTTTTAGCGTGCCGTCGGCCATCGGCTCGTACATCACCGCTTCCGGCTTGGCGACATCGACAGCGTCGTCCTTGAGGTAGCCGGGATTGACGTAATGGATGCCCATGGCGCCGCCGGTGATGCCGCTGGCGCAGGGGATTGGCGCATAGCCCTCGGCGGTCGCCGCCGCCACATTCTCGAAGCGGCTGTTGGCGGCTCGTACCATGTCGGCCAGCGGATTGCCGTCCTTTGCCTGGGCCGCGGTGGCGGCGATCGACAGGATGGCCAGGGCGGCAAGGCGCCCGGTGCAAAGATTGATGTTCATGTTCTCTCCGGTTGTTTGAGGACGCGCACCGATCGGGTCTGCTCAACGCTGCGGCGTCCGTTGGAATTTTGCGAAACAGGTCGCTCGTCCTGTTTTCATGTCGGCCGCGATGATGCGGCCGGTTGCACGGGTTGTTTCAGCCCGTCCAAACGGCGCGGCGGCCTAATGGTCCCACCAATAATATTCCCAGTATTCGCGCCGCTGCTCGCGTTCGGGCAGTCCGATGTCCTGCCTCAGATAATCGTCTTGCGGGGGCAGCCGGCGCCGCCTGCCCAGCAGACGCGAAGGCAGCGCCGCCGCGATCCGCCATAGACGGCCAGGCAGGGAACCGCCGGGGTTTCCCACGACAGGCGCCGGTTCGCCGACCGGCATGCCATCAGGCATGTCGCAATTGCCGCGAATGGCAGTTTGATACTCATCCTTTTGTCCGCCACTTGGGGTTTGCCTGCCATCAACGGTAAAAGTAGGGGTCAAGAACCCGCACCTCCGTGATCTTGTCGACAGGCAGCGAATTCTTCTGGGCGGTGCTGCGGATCGCCTCGGGCGAGGGCGCGTCATAGATGCAGAAGCTGCGCTTCTTGTCCGGCGACACGTAGGACTGCAGCCAGGTAACGCCCTTTTCGGCATTGCGCATGACGACACCGCCCAGCGCGTCGGCGCCGGCTTCGTTCATCGGCACGTTGAGGCCGTCCGGGAATGTGCGTTCGATCAGATAACGAGGCATGGAAGCCTTCCTTTCTCCAGTGGGTCACGCCCGGTTTGAGCGCGGCTCGACATTGATCACGCCCGGCAAGAGCGCACATCGGAGCCTTTCCCCATTTTTGACGGGATGATTCCCTATGTTGGCAGCGTTATGGACGGGGGATATGTTGGCGGGTCCATCGCGGGTCCGCCTTTTCGGCGAACTCGATCTGCGTGAGCGAATGATGCTTCTGGAACGGCAGACACAGCTGGAGCGACTCGACGGGCTGCTGGCCGATGCCGGGCGCGGCCGTGGCTGCGTCGCGGTGCTTGCTGGCGAGGCCGGGGCCGGCAAGACCGCGCTTGTCGAGGCCTTCATCGACCGGACTGCGCAAGCCACGCGCATATTCCGCAGCGCCTGCGAGGATCTGTCGATACCCGATCCGCTCGGGCCGCTTTACGATCTGGCGCGGGACGCGCAATGGGCGCTGCCGCAGGCGATCGATCATCGGCAGGGACAGAGGCTGCCGCTGTTTTCGGATGCGCTCGACATCTTCGAGACAAAGGCGCAGCCGACCCTGCTGGTGATCGAGGACTTGCACTGGGCCGATGATGCGACGCTCGATTTCGTCCGCTTTCTCGGCCGGCGCATTGCCAACAGGCATCTCTTGCTGCTGCTGACGGCGCGCACCGATCGCAGCGAGGGACAGATGCGGGTGCGCCGCGCGCTCGGTGAGATACCGGCAGGCAGCGTCGCGCGCATCGACGTGCCGCTGCTCAGCGAGTCGGCGGTGCTGTCGCTGGCCGAGGCGGCGGGGCGTGATGGCGACGCCATCTACCGGGCGACGGCGGGCAACGCCTTTTTCGTCACCGAGCTGTTGTGCAGCGGATGCGAGGAAAAAACGGCGCTGCCGGCAAGCGTGCGCGACGCGGTTCTGGCGCGGGCCGAGCGCCTGTCGGCCGGCGCCCGCGCGATGCTCGACGCGGTGTCGGTGTTCCCACGCCGGGCCGACGCCTGGGCGTTGCAAGGCCTGTGCGGCGTCGCCAGCGCCGGCCAGCTTGCCGAATGCGTCGCCAACGGCTTGCTGGAGGATCTGGGCGATGGCTATGCGTTCCGGCACGAGATCGCCCGCCGCGCCATCGAGGCGATGCTGACGACGAGCCACCGGCTACAGTTCAACCAGCGCGCGCTGGCCGCCCTGCTCGAAAACAGTGAGGTTTCCACCGGCCGCCTGGTGCATCACGCGGTGGAGGCGCACAATCTGCAGGCAGTGCGCGAGCTGGCCCCGGTTGCGGCGCGCGAGGCCTCCCGCGTCGGCGCCCATCGCGATGCGGCCGGCTTCTATGAAGCCGTGTTGCGGCAGGCCGACAGCCTGCCGGTGGAGGAGCGCACGGCGCTCCATGAGAAATATGCCTTCGAGTGCCACCTCATCGGCAAGATCGACGAGGCCATTGCCGCGCAGGACCAGGCGCGCCGGCTGCATCAGGCCCAGGGGAATACGGCGAAGGAAGGGGATTGCCTCAGGTGGCTGTCGCGCTTTGCTTACCTGCTTGGCGACCGCATGGCTGCCGATGCCCTTGGCGAGCAGGCGGTTCAGCTGCTGGAGACCGCGCCGGCCGGGCCGGAACTCGCCATGGCCTATTCCAACCTCTCGCAACTGGCGATGCTGGCCGAAAGGCTCGACGACACGCTGCGGCTCGGCAACAAGGCGATTGCGCTCGCCGAACAACTGAACCGGCCCGACATCGTCTGCCACGCGCTCAACAATGTCGGCAGCGCCGAGCAGTGGCTGGATCTGGCAAACGGACGGCTGCACCTTGCCCGCAGCCTGGAGATCGCGCTGGAGCAGAATTTTCAGGAACATGCGGCGCGCGCCTTCACCAACAGCGCCTGCAGCGAGATGAACCAGCTCGGCTTCGCTGAGGCGCGGTCGTTCCTCGATCGCGGCATCAACTATTGCGTCGAAAACGACCTCGTCACTTGGCGCGACTATATGCGCGGCGTGCTGGCCCAGTTGCTGCTGCGCCAGGGGCAATGGGAAGAGGCTGCCGGCGAGGCGCTCGAGGTGATCGCCAATGAACAGGCAACGATGCTGGTCCGCTATCCCGCCGTGGTCGCCCTGGCGAAGCTGCGGATACGGCGCGGCGACCCGTCCGCCGAGCCGCTGTTTGCCGAAATGACGCAGTTCCTGGACAAGGGATTGGAATTGCAGCGGCTGGCGCCCTATGCGGCGCTGATGGCCGAACGGGCGTGGCTCGGCCAGGCTGACAAGGATGAGGCGCTCGGCCTGATCGCACTGGCTGAGAGCTTGTCGACGACGCGGGCGGGTTTCGGCGAGCTGGCGACGTGGCGGCAGAAGCTGGCGCCGGACATGGATCCAGGCGACACCATCGGCATGGCTGCGCCCTACCGCCTGCTGCTCGCCGGCGACTGGCAGGCGGCGGCAGAACTATGGGCCGAGATGAACGCGCCCTACGAACGCGGGCTGGCGTTGGCAGAGGGTAACGAGACCGCGCAGCGCCTGGCGCTGGAGATTTTCGAAAGCCTCGGCGCCAGGCCGGTCGCCGTTCACCTGCGCGATATCATGCGCCGCAACGGTGTCAACGGCATCGCAAGGGGGCCGCGCCGAACCACGCGCGCCAATCGCGCCGGCCTGACCCGGCGCCAGATGGAGGTGCTGCAACTGATCGAGCGCGGCTTCTCCAATAAGCGGATCGCCGAGCAGCTGACCATCTCGCCGAAGACGGTCGATCACCACGTCTCGGCGGTTCTGGGCAAGCTGGACGCGGTTTCGCGCGGCGAAGCCACCGCCGCGGCGCGCGATTCGGGGTTGATTTGAGCCTGTGTTCTTCGGGTCGCGATCCTTCGCGCCCCCCTCTGCCCTGCCGGCCATCTCCCCCTCAGGTGGGGAGATTGGCCAATGGCGAAAGTCCGCGCTGCCCCTCATCCGCCCTTCGGGCACCTTCTCCCCGTGAACGGGGCGAAGGAAAGCAGTGCCTTACGCAAACGCCCCATGACAATGCTTGTATTTTTTCCCTGACCCGCACGGGCAAGCCTCGTTGCGGCCGACCTTGCCCCAGGTGGCCGGGTTCTTCGGGTCGCGGTCTTCGGGGGCGACGATGGCGTTGGTCTCCTGGCGGACCAGCACGGCCGTCTCGCCGCCTTCGAAATCGTCCTCGCCGGTGAAGCCGTCGATGTGGCTGCCGAACATGTCGGGGGCCTCGGGCGGCGGCGCTTCCGCCGCCTGGCGGACCAGCTCGACGCGCATCAATTGCGCGGTGACGGCCTGGCGCAGATTGCCCAGCATCGCCTGGAACAGCTCGAACGCTTCGCCCTTGTACTCCTGCAGCGGATCGCGCTGCGCATAGCCGCGGAAGCCGACGACCGAGCGCAGATGGTCGAGATTGACGATGTGCTCGCGCCACAGATGGTCGAGCGTCTGAAGCACCACCGAGCGCTCGACATAGGTCATCACGTCGGGGCCGAAGCGCTCGGCGCGTTCCTTGGCGGCGGCCTCGGCGGCCTGGCTGACGCGCTCGCGGATGTCGTCCTCGGCGATGCCTTCTTCCTTGACCCAGTCCTCGACCGGCAGATCGAGATTGAGGAATTCGGCGATCTCGGCCTTGAGCCCGGCGACGTTCCACTGCTCGGCATAGGCGTTTTCGGGAATGTTCTTGGCGACGATCTCCTCGATGACGCCTTCGCGCATCTCTGTGATGGTCTCGGACAGGCCCTCGCCGTCCATCAGCTCGATGCGCTGCTCGAACACCACCTTGCGCTGGTCGTTCGAGACGTCATCGTATTTCAAGAGGTTCTTGCGGATGTCGAAGTTGCGCGCCTCGACCTTCTTCTGCGCCTTTTCCAGCGCCTTGTTGATCCACGGATGGATGATCGCCTCGTCTTCCTTGAGGCCGAGCTTCTGCAGCATGCCGTCCATGCGCTCGGAACCGAAGATGCGCATCAAATCGTCCTGCAGCGACAGGAAGAATTTCGACCGGCCGGGATCGCCCTGGCGGCCCGAGCGGCCGCGCAACTGGTTGTCGATGCGGCGCGATTCATGGCGTTCGGTGGCCAGCACGTAGAGGCCGCCGGCGGCGAGCGCCTTTTCCTTCAGCCGGGCGATGTCGTCGCGGATTTCCTTTTCCCTGGCTTCGCGCTCGGGGCCGGCCGGCATGTCGCCAAGCTCCTCGGCGATGCGCATGTCGGCATTGCCGCCGAGCTGGATGTCGGTGCCGCGGCCGGCCATGTTGGTGGCGATGGTGATGGCGCCGGGCTTGCCGGCCTGGGCGACGATCGCCGCCTCGCGCTCGTGGTGGCGGGCGTTCAGCACCTCGAAATCCTTGAAACCTTCCTTGCGCAGGCGTTCGGCCAGCTGCTCGGACTTCTCGATGGAAGTCGTGCCGACCAGCGTCGGCTGGCCCTTGGCGCGGGCTTCCTTGATCTCCTTGACGATCGCCTTGTATTTCTCCTCGACCGTCCGGTAGACCTCGTCGTCTTCGTCAATGCGGATGACCGGCAGGTTGGTCGGGATCTCGGTGACGTCGAGATTGTAGATGTTGGCGAATTCCTCGGCCTCGGTCAGCGCCGTGCCGGTCATGCCGGCGAGCTTCTTGTAGAGGCGGAAATAGTTCTGGAAGGTGACCGAGGCGAGCGTCTGGTTCTCCGGCTGGATCGCCACATGCTCCTTGGCTTCGAGCGCCTGGTGGAGGCCCTCCGAATAGCGGCGGCCGGGCATCATGCGGCCGGTGAACTCGTCGATGATGACGATCTCGCCGTTGCGCACGATATAGTCCTTATCCCGCTGGAACAGCCGGTGCGCCTTCAGCGCGTTGTTGACGTGGTGGACGATGGCGACGTTCTCGACGTCATAGAGCGCCTCGCCCTTGAGCAGGCCGGCATCGCGCAGCATGTTCTCCAGCTTCTCGGTGCCTTCCTCGGTGAAGATCGACGTCTTCTGCTTCTCGTCGATCTCGTAGTCCTGCGGCTGCAGCTGGATGATGAAGGTGTCGATGGTGTTGTACATTTCCGAACGGTCCTCGAGCGGACCGGAAATGATCAGCGGCGTGCGCGCTTCGTCGACCAGGATGGAATCGACCTCGTCGACGATGGCGTAGCTGTGGCCGCGCTGCACCATCTGGGCGCGCTCGTATTTCATGTTGTCGCGCAGATAGTCGAAGCCGAGCTCGTTGTTGGTGGCGTAGGTGACGTCGGCGGCGTAGGCGACGCGGCGCTCCTCGTCGGACAGGCCGTGGACGATGACGCCGACCTTGAGGCCGAGGAATTTGTAGACGCGGCCCATCCATTCGGAGTCGCGCGTGGCCAGGTAATCGTTGACGGTGACGACATGGACGCCGTTGCCGGCGAGCGCGTTGAGGTAGACCGGCAACGTCGCCACCAGCGTCTTGCCTTCGCCGGTGCGCATCTCGGCGATGCCGCCATTGTGCAGCACCATGCCGCCGATCAGCTGCACGTCGAACGGCCGCATGCCGAGCACGCGGCGGGCGGCCTCACGCACGGTGGCGAAGGCCGGCACCAGGAGGTCGTCGAGACTGGCGCCGTTGGCGATGTCCTGGCGGAATTTGTCGGTGCGGGCCTGAAGCTCGGCGTCGGAAAGCGCCCGCATCTCGTTTTCCATGGCATTGATCGCCTCGACGCGCGGCCGGGTCGATTTGACCCGACGATCGTTGGAGGAGCCGAAAACCTTACGGGCGAGACCGCCGAGACTGACCATCCAATGGCCCTTTCGATAGCATTCCAAGTCATTGCGACGGGCGCCGGCTGGCCCCATCAACTCAACGTGAACGCGGACAAACGCAAAAAGCGCCCGGAAAACGGTTCTGGACGCAAAGTCGTTGGACAGATAAGAGGGGGCTCATTCGATGTCAACGCCGCGCTCGCCCTGTCGACCGCGCCAAATTCCGCCACAATCTTGCTGGTCTGGAAGCCATTCCGCTCTAGCTACCCCGCTTTGGAGATAATCGTAATGTCAGTATTGTTCCGCCGCGCGTCGCTCGCCAGCCTTGGTCTGGCATTCGGGCTATCGGCCCTCTCGCTGTCGCCGCTGATGGCACAGGAGGCCGCCCCTGCCCAGCCGGCAGCACCCGCTCCGGCGGCCAAGCCGGTCGATCCGAACGCCGTGGTCGCCACCATCAACGGCCAGACGCTGACCGAGGCAGACCTTGGGCTTGCCGAGGGCGAGCTGTCACAGCAGTTCGCGCAGCTTCCGCCCGAGCAGCGCCGCGCCGCGGCGCTGTCGGCGGCGATCGAAATCCGCGTGATGGCGGCTCAGGCGGTGACCACCGGCCTCGACAAGGATCCCGACTTCCAGCGCCGCATGGCCTTCCTGCAGCAGCGCGCGCTGCATGGCGAAATGGTCGAGAAGGGCGTCGTCGACAAGGTTACCGATGCCGAGGTCCGCGCCCGCTACGACCAGGAAATCGCCAACACGCCGCCCACCAATGAGGTGCACGCCCGTCACATCCTCGTGAAGACGAAGGAAGAGGCAGACGCCATCATCAAGCAGCTCGACGGCGGCGCCGACTTCCAGAAGCTTGCCAACGAGCACACCAGCGATCCGAGCGGCAAGACCAGCGGCGGCGATCTCGGCTGGTTCGGACCTGGCCAGATGGTGCCGGAATTCGACAAGGCCGTGTTTGCGCTGGCGGTCGGCAAATATACCGACCAGCCGGTGCAGTCGCAGTTCGGCTGGCATGTCATCAAGGTCGAGGACAAGCGCACCAAGCAGCCGCCGGCGTTCGACCAGGTCAAGGACCAGGCGCGTCAGGCGGTCATCCGCGACAAGTATTTCGCGCTGGTCAAGTCGCTGCGCGCCAACGCCAAGGTCGACATCCCCGATGCGAACCTGAAGAAGACGGTCGACGCGCTGGAAAGCGCCAAATAGGCCAGATTGGGCTACGACAGGGCGCGCTGCCGCCCTGTCGCTTCTATTTGGTAGGGCGAGCGATGATGCGTCGACGCCGCCGCCGGAGCGCCGTGGCGTCGCCGGCATCGTCAGCGACTATGCCTTTCAAAACATAGCCGACCGCCCTGCGCAGCGTCGCTTCGTCCTCGTCCAGGCGGTTCGTCAGAAGATGCGTCCAGGCGAACGAGGCAATCAGGTCGGCGACGACAGTGGCATCGACGTCGGTTGCCACCTCTCCCCTTGCCTTGGCGCGTTCGACCATCTGGCCGGTATGGATGCGACGCCCTCTTGCGTATTCGGCGAGGGCGGCGGCGGCTTTTTCGTCCGACTGCGCCTCGGCAATCAGCGATCGGAACACGCTGCCCGACGACGTGTCGCGCCAATGCGCGAACAAGCTCTTCAGGAAGCCGACGAGATCCTCCGCAAGGTTCCCAATATCGGGATTGTCGACGCGCTTTTGCCGTTGATAAACGTCGAGCAGCAAGGCGGCCTTGCTTGGCCACCAGCGATAGATCGTCGGTTTTCCGGCGCGTGCGCGGCGTGCCACCGCCTCAATCGAGAAGCCGGAATAGCCGGCTTCGACCAGTACCGCCTCGGCGGCATCGAGAATGGCATCGGCGCTTTCCGGGCTGCGCCGTGCGCCAGCCGACTTGCGCCCGGGATTGGTGGTTTCGCCCATCTCTTCTTCCTTACCCGCGATTTCAGCAGCCATCATATACAACTCTTGACGAAACGGAACGATCCGTTTCATATGTAACGGAACGTTCCGTAACGATAAGCAGAGTTTGATGAACTCGACCGCCGTGACCCGCTTTTCGCGCCTGCGCTTCGCCCTGCTGGTGCTGCTCGGCGTGTATCCGCTGATCACTGCCATTTTGTACGTGGTTTTTCCGCTGACGCAGGAATGGCAAATCTGGCAACGCACGCTGGTCATCGCGCCGCTGATGGTCTCGATCATGATCTGGGGGCTGATTCCGGGCGTGCAGCGGGCGTTTCGCGGGTTCATCAACCCAGCGGCCCGCTGATGTTCATTCCAGCGCTTGCGACGTTTCCGACGCAACGCGCCACGCGCCATCGGCCAGCACGAGTTCCAGCGTCACCCGCGCCTTGCCGGTCA
Organism: Mesorhizobium sp. M0207; assembly: GCF_040321995.1. Taxonomy (NCBI): domain Bacteria; kingdom Pseudomonadati; phylum Pseudomonadota; class Alphaproteobacteria; order Hyphomicrobiales; family Phyllobacteriaceae; genus Mesorhizobium; species Mesorhizobium sp. M0207. The sequence continues at coordinate 41,739 of NZ_JAMYSQ010000013.1, read as the reverse complement.
GGCGCTGCGCCGATTTGTCTTTCGGCACATAGTCGTAGCGCATGGCGAAAACCACGTCGGCACGGTCCTTGCCGTGCGGCGTCACCTCAAGGCTGCCGGGCTCGAGACCGAACGACCACGATGCCCATTGCGCGAACCAGTCGGTCTTGACCTTGACGATCGCCTCGCTGTCGTAGCGCGTGCCGTAGATGATGGCCGACGAACCGTAGAGCCGCTTGACGGTTTCGCGCATTCTCCTGGCATCAGGCGCCAGATAGTTTTCGCGCAAGAATTTTTCGATGGCACCCTCGTCGCCGACGGAGCGTTCGAGCGCAGCCACCTGCGACGCGGGAGCCGGGCTGACGGCCGGTTTCGGTTGCTGGGCAGTGTCTCCGCCCGGAACGAATTCGAAACGCTCGAGCAGCGACCCCTGCTCCCAGGGACGCTGCGCCTCGCGCGTTGCCGAAACGACGTCGCGGCGCACCGCAATCATCATGTCGTTGATGCTCTGTCCGGGTTCCGCCATATGCCGCAAAAGTGCCGCCGCAAACGGCGAGTTGCGTCCCGTCCCGTCCATTGCGACGGCGCCGGGCGCAGTCGAGAAGGCGATGAATGAGCCGCGTGTCGACTCGAACTGGGCAAGACCGGCGAGAGCCGTCGCCGAGCGCGTCGTGGCGCTGCGGCTGAGACTTCGGGCAAACGGGTTGTTGCGGCAGGCATCGAGGAAGACCAGGCTGACCTTGGTCTGCTGCTCCATGATGTCGAGAACCTCGTCGATCGGCACCGCCTCGAGCTGCAGCTTGACCGGCATGTCCAGCCGGGCGTCGACCGGCACGATGAAGTTGCGCCCGTCGACCTGCAGGCCGTGGCCGGCATAGTAGAACAGCCCGGCACCGGCACCCTGCAGCGCATCGGAGAATTCGCCGATCTTGCGTTCGAGCTCGCGCTTGCCGAGATCGTTGCCTTCGATCACCTCGAAACCGATGGCGCGCAGCTTGTCGGCGATGTCGAGCGCATCGTTGACGGGATTGGCCAGCGTGCCGGCTTCGGCGTAGCTGCCGTTGCCGACCACAAGCGCCACGCGCCGCGCCGTCTGCGCATCGGCGCGCAGCAGCAGAAAGCCCAGAAACGCCAGTGCCAAGACCACAAGCCTGCCCATGGGGCAGGATCATAGCGCTATCGGTCGCAGCGACGCCAACAAATTTGCAACAGCCTGCTTGCTGCATGAGGCGGTGTCAGGCTTCCGGCACCCGTAACGGCTGTGAAACGCCTTGCGCCAGCGCGTGCTATCGGGCAAACCGGCGTTCCTTTCGCGATTTTTCCCGCCCGGGGTCTTCCATGTCCACACAGGTTTCGCCGCTCGCGCCGAAGAAATATCCCAAGATGCCGGTGATCGAGGGCGCGCGCATCGCCACCGCCGAGGCCGGCATAAAATACAAGAACCGCACCGACTTGCTGGCCATGGTGTTCGACGCCGGCACCACCGTCGCCGGCGTGTTCACCAGGTCGAAATGCCCGTCGGCGCCAGTTGATTTCTGCCGGCAGAACCTCGTGGCTGGCAAAGCACGCGTGCTGGTCGTCAATTCCGGCAATGCCAATGCCTTTACCGGCCAGAAAGGCCGCGCCTCGACGGCACTCACGGGCGAGGTGGCGGCGAAAGCGGCCGGCTGCACAGCGGGCGAGGTGTTCCTGGCCTCGACCGGCGTCATCGGCGAACCGCTCGACGCCGGCAAGTTCAGCCATCTGCTGGCCGGTCTGGTCAAGGACGGCAAGCCGGAATTGTGGACCGAAGCCGCCAAGGCGATCATGACCACCGACACCTATCCCAAACTGGCGACCGCGACGGTCAAGCTCGGCGATGCCGACGTCACCATCAACGGTATCGCCAAGGGTGCCGGGATGATCGCGCCCGACATGGCGACGATGCTTTCCTTCATCGCCACCGATGCGCCGATCGCAGCATCCGTGCTGCAGGACCTCCTGTCGCGCGGCACGGCCAAGACCTTCAACGCGGTTACCGTCGACAGTGACACCTCGACCAGCGACACGCTGCTGATGTTCGCCACGGGTGCTGCCGCCAGGCGCGGCGCGCCGGCAATTTCCGACCCCAAGGATGCGCGCCTCGGCGCCTTCCGCCGTGCCCTCGGCAAGGTGCTGAAATCGCTGGCACTGCAGGTGGTGCGCGACGGCGAGGGCGCCCGCAAGCAGGTCGAGGTCACCGTCACCGGAGCCAAATCGGCCCGCTCGGCCAAGCGCATCGCGCTGTCGATCGCCAATTCGCCGTTGGTCAAGACGGCAGTCGCCGGCGAGGACGCCAATTGGGGCCGCGTCGTCATGGCCGTCGGCAAGGCCGGCGAACCGGCCGACCGCGACCTTCTGTCGATCTGGTTCGGCGACAACCGCCTGGCCTATCAGGGCGAGCGCGACGCCGCCTATTCCGAGGAGGCGACTTCGGCGTATATGAAGCGCGACGAGATCCGCATCCGCGCCGATATCGGCATCGGCCGCGGCAAGGCGACGGTGTGGACCTGCGATCTCACCAAGGAATATGTCGCCATAAACGGCGATTATCGGAGCTGATGGCGTTGGCTTCCAGACATCCGGCAAGCGTGTTGGCGATCGTGCGCCGCTATGAGGCGGCCGGCTTTCGCGCCTGGCCGGCGGCCGCCGTCCATTATGACGGCACCTGGGTGGTTCGGCTGACGGCCGGCCACCCGGCCAAGCGGCTGAACTCGGTCAATCCGCTCGATCCGGGCGACATCCAGCACATTGCCGAGCGCATCGGTCGCGCCAGCCGCCGCTTCGACGCGTATGGCAGGCCGCTGACCTTTCGCATCTCACCGCTGTCGGGGCCTGATCTTTCGAAGTACCTCGACAGCGAAGGCTGGAGTACGTTCGCGGAGTCGCTGGTCATGCGGCTGCCGCTGGCGGACGCCGCGCTCGACGATGCCATGGACCAGATTCCGTTGAAGGACATCAGCCGTTTCATCGGCGCGGCGCTCAAGGTGAGCGGCTCGGATGTGTCGCTGCGGCCAGGCCTGTCGGAGATCATCGGCGCCATCCAGCCGGAGGCCGGGCTGTTTGCGCTGGAGGCCGGCAGCGAACCGCTGGCAACGTTGATCTGCGTGCATGACGGCGACCTTGCCGGCCTGTTCGAGATCGCCACCGACAGGTCGGTGCGCAACCAGGGCCATGGCCGCCATCTCATCCGGTCGGCGCTGAAATGGGCGCGGCTGCGCGGGGCGCGGGAAGCCTGGCTGCAGGTCGAGGCGGACAACGCGCCGGCGCTGGCGCTCTACCGTTCGCTCGGATTCGACGAAGTCTATCGCTATCGCTATCGCCGGCCACCCGGCGCATGAGCGGCTTGGATACGATCGGCAAACGCCTGCTCCTGGTCGCGGCCTGCGCGCTGGTCGATGCCGACGGGCGCGTGCTTTTGGCGCAGCGGCCCGAAGGCAAGCAACTCGCCGGCCTGTGGGAGTTTCCGGGCGGCAAGGTCGAGCCCGGTGAGACGCCGGAACAATGCCTGATCCGCGAATTGTACGAGGAGATCGGCATCGAAACCGACATCCCTTGCCTGGCGCCACTCACCTTCGCCAGCCATTCCTACGATGATTTTCACCTGCTGATGCCGCTGTTCGTCTGCCGTCGGTTCCGCGGCATTGCCCAGCCGAAGGAAGGCCAGGTGCTGAAATGGGTGCGGCCGCGCCAGATGCGCGATTTTCCAATGCCGTCGGCCGATGCCCCGCTGATCCAGTTCCTCATCGATCTGCTGTAGCGGCCGACCTGCCGTAAATCGGGCAGCGCCGCAACGCGCCGGCAGCAGCGTTAATGAAAGATTTATCTGACCGTGAAAAATTGACGCTAGGCGGTCACGCCGATTCTACCGCTGGGGAGCGATTTGCATGAGCCTTGAAAAGGACTGGGACTCGCCTTGGCCGGACCGCCTTCCTGGCGCCGCCAATGCCGGCATGGGAATATTGCGCATCGCCCTCTTGTTCGGCTCGGCCGCGGTGGCTCTGGCCTTGATCGCGACGCCCTACCTCGACAGCCGGACCCGCTCGCAGTTTGCCCGCGACGGGCTTGATACGATGAGCACCGGCTCGATCGGCCAGCGCGACAGCTATACGCTACGCAAGAGCGTGCTGCAGCCGCTGCCCAGTTCGGTCTGCGTTATACGGGCCGATGGCAGAAGCAGCGGCGACTGCTGACTCCTCAACAGATCTCCAGGATTCGGCTGGTTCCTAGAATGCAGCTGGTTCACCGCGCGTTAAGCCTGTCGCATTAACCTTTCTTAACGGGTCGGCGCTAGGTTCAGGCAAGAGGGATGGCGCCCATGAAAATCTTGCTGCAACAATTTTTTGAAGACGAGAGGGGTGCGACGGCTATCGAATATGGTTTGATCGTCGCCGTGCTGTCGCTTGCCATTGTCGCTGGTATTGGCCAGGCTGCCGGCGCCATCCAGTGGTTGTTCAGCGACAACAGCAGCAAGCTTGCCAACGCTTTTGCACAGTGACCTGCTTAGCTTTTGCGTGGGATACGCTTAGCTTTTGCGCAAGGATGCGCTCAGGGGCCGCCGGGGTTTTCCAGGATTGTCTTCAGCGATATTTTTGCGGAGCCCGGCTTCAGCGGCTTTTGCTGAGAGGCATCGGGCGCCCAGCCTGACATCCAGACCACCGAGAAACTCGCCCTGACGCGGCCATCGGCATCCGAAAACCGCTCCGCATAGATTTCGGCGGCGCGCGCGAACAGCGCTCGCGTGCCCGGCCGCCTGCTGCGGTCGACAAGCGCGCTGGTCTCGCCCATGGCGCGCAGATCGGCGACCAGGCCAAATAGCGAATCGTAGCGCACCGTGATCGTCTCGACGTCGGCAACTGGCAGTGCCAGGCCGGCGCGCTGCAGCAGCGCGCCGGCGTCGCGGACGTCGGTGAACGGGATCACACGCGGGCTGGCGCCGCCATAGAGTTCGGTCTCGGCGGCAAGCAGGCTTTCGCGCAGTTCGGAGAGCGTGCCTGTGCCGGCGAAGGCGCCAAGGAAAAGCCCGTCCGGCTTCAGCGCCCGGCGGACCTGCACCAGCATGCCGGGAATGTCGTTCATCGCCTGCAGCGACAGCAGCGAGACTGCGAGGTCGAGGCTTTCCGGCTCGAATGGCACGGTTTCCAACGGCGCCAACAGTCCTGGCTGGCCACCCAGGAAAGCGGCGTCGGCCTCGACGCGCACGTTTTCCGTCACCTTGCCGCTTTCGGCGAGCACCTCTGCTGCTGCCGGCGTCTGGCAAAACAATGAGGCCGCCTTGCCGAACCTGCGTTCGACGGCGCCGAGCCGGTCGGCAAGATCCTCGGCCGCACGCCGCATGAGGAAATCCGCGCTGGCGATGGGGCGGGCCAGTGCCCGGCGCTTGCGCGCCAGCCAGAGCGAGGTGTCAATTACAGGCTGCAATGGGCAGGTCCTTGTGCTTCGCTCTCTGATATAGTGATGCGGAGGACCAACCACGTGGCCGATCCCATGCCAGAGATCAAGCGTATTGCGATCAAGAGCATTGCCCGCAAGGCATTGGGCTGGCCAGCGCGCCTCTTGTTCCCGCCCGTCTGTGCCGGCTGCCGCCGCCATGTCTCGCAGCCCGGCGTGTTGTGCGGCGCCTGCTGGCCGAAACTCAGGCTGCTGGAACGGCCGTGGTGCCCGGTGATGGGCACGCCGTTCACCCACAATATGGGTGAGGGTTTCCTGTCGGCGGAGGCGATAGCCGACCCGCCGCCGTTCGAGCGCGCGCGGGCGGCGGTCGCCTATTCCGGCGTTGCCCGCCAGATGGTGCAAGGGCTGAAATACCAGGACCGCACCGATCTGGCGCCGTGGATGGCGCGCTGGATGCTTCGCGCCGGTGCCGAGCTCATCGCCGAGGCCGATGTGGTCGTGCCGGTGCCGCTGCACTGGCGGCGTTTCTTCAGGCGGCAGTTCAACCAGTCGGCGGAACTGGCGCGGGCGGTGGCGCAACTCGGCGAGCGGCCTTTCGCGCCATCAGCCATCAGGCGCGTCAAACTCACGCGCCAGCAGGTCGGGCTGGAGCGGCGGGAACGCGAGGAAAATGTTCGCGCCGCATTCAAAGTGCCTGATGAGGCGGAGATCGAAATCACCGGCCGCCGGGTGCTGCTGATCGACGACGTCTACACCACCGGCGCCACCGTCCGCGCGGTCGCCAAGGCGTTGAAGAAGGGCGGCGCCGGCGCGGTCGACGTACTGACCTTTGCGCGTGTGCTGCCGGGGGACTTTCGGGCCGACGAATCGGCGCCTATATAGCCTAGGAACGAGGCAGGATTGCTGACCGATGGTCGATGTGACGATCTACACGCGGATGATGTGCGGCTATTGCACCGCGGCCAAGCGGCTGCTCGATAGGAAGGGTGTGACCTACACCGAGCACGACGCCTCCTTCTCGCCGGAGCTGCGCCGGGAGATGATCTCCCGCGCTCACGGCCGTTCCACCTTTCCGCAGATATTCATCGGCGACACGCATGTCGGCGGCTCTGACGATCTCCACGAATTGGAGGCGGAAGGACGGCTGGACACATTGCTCGCCAACGGCTCGGCCAGATAAGGACATGACTATGGGTGGTTTCAAGGCGGCGGCGATCCAGATGCGTTCGGGAACCAGCCCGGAGCGCAATGCGGTCGATCTGGAACGGCTGGTGCGCGAGGCGGCAGGCCTTGGGGCGACCTATATCCAGACGCCGGAAATGACCGGCGCGCTGATCCGCGACAGCCAGGCACGGGCCGCTTCCTTCACCTCCGAGGACAAGGACATCGTCGTCTCGACGTCGCGGCGGCTGGCCAGCGAGCTCGGCATTTTCCTGCATATCGGCTCGACCGCCATTCTGCGCGCCGACGGCAAGCTTGCCAACCGCGCCCTTCTGTTCGGGCCGGACGGCGCCACGATTGCCACCTACGACAAGATCCACATGTTCGACGTCGATCTCGACAATGGCGAGAGCTGGCGCGAATCCGCCGCCTATGAGCCTGGCACCGAGGCCGTCGTCGCCGAAGTCAATGGCGCGAAGCTCGGCTTTGCCGTCTGCTACGATCTGCGCTTTCCGCAGCTGTTCCGTGCCGAGGCGCTGGCCGGCGCCGATCTGCTTTCGGTGCCCGCCGCCTTCACCCGCCAGACCGGCGAAGCGCATTGGCACGTGCTGCTCAGGGCGCGAGCCATCGAGAACGGCGCCTATGTGGTTGCCGCCGCGCAAGGCGGCGTGCACGAGGACGGCCGCGAAACCTATGGCCATTCGCTGATCGTCGATCCCTGGGGCCGCATCGTCGCCGAAGCTGCGCATGACGAGCCGGCGGTGATCGTCGCCGAGATCGACCCGGCGCAGTCAGTCGCTGCGCGCAAAAAGATACCGAATCTCAAAAACGCACGCGATTTTGCCGTAAACGCCGGTTCGGCGGAGGCAATTCCGCTCAGGGGTGCCGCCTCTTGATCCGCTTTTCCCTGATCTGCGAGCACGAGCACGAGTTCGAGGCCTGGTTCCGCAGCAACGACGATTTCGACACCCAGAAGAGGCGCGGTTTCGTCGATTGCCCGGCCTGCGGCTCGCACAAGGTCGACAAGGCGCTGATGGCGCCTGCCGTCTCCACCGGGCGCAAGCGCGAAAGCATCGCGCTGGCCATGGGCGAGGCGCAGAAGCAGGCGCTGGCGCAGCTCAAGGCGCTGGCCGACAAGGTGCGCGAGAATGCCGACTATGTCGGCGACAAATTCGCCGAGGAAGCCCGCAAGATCCATTTCGGCGAAAGCGATCCGCGCGGCATCTATGGCGAGGCGACGCTGGACGAGGCCAAGAGCCTCGCCGAAGACGGTGTCGAGTTCATGCCTATTCCAAGCTTCCCCGACGACCGCAACTGAGGAAAGTCTTGCCCCATCCGGAGAAGACTGAAAAGCGGCGTGGTTCAGAGGTAGTGATCCGTGTTTTCAGCTGGTTGGCTATAAAGTCGATCGACAAGAGGACGATCGATGGGTTGCCAGTTTTCTATAATGGCGAGAGCGGCGGGAAAGATGCAGATAAGGTTGCCGCCGCGCTGCGGTTGATTCAGAAATTTGACCCTGTTCGATACAGCCGTCTGGTCCGCGATCTCAAACGGATCTGGATTACAATCAATCCAGGTGCCGCTGCGCAATTTGTGAAATCGACTTCGACTTGCGAGCTCGATCGGCGATTTGTTCTAGGCGAGCACACGCTGAGCGACCAGATCGCCAGCGCGATAGTGCATGAGGCGACGCATGCGCGTCTCCATCAGCGAGGCATTGGCTATGAGGAGGAATTGCGCTACCGGGTGGAGTGGGTTTGCATGAGACGTGAACTGGCTTTTGCGGCGAAACTGCCGGACGGGGCGAGTATTCGTCAATGGGTCGAAGCTCGACAAACGGAACCCTCGGATTTTTCCAATGTAGCGATGAATGGTCGGCAAATTGATAGCGCGCGTGATGCCTTGCTCCATCTCAATGCTCCAGGTTGGCTGGCAGACTTGATCGTCTTTTTCGCCCGGCGGCGATATCAGAGGCGTATCAGGCGACAAGAAGCTGAAGCGCATTTCGACAAGCGAAAATGATGCTCCGTTTCGCTTGTGGGATTCGCTTCCGCCCAGAGCGGCGATGCCGCCCCCTGCACAAGCGTCCGCAATTTCAGGCCGAGCAGCAAGGATGGGGCTCGCGGGCAACCGTTTCGCTGCTTCTTTCATGCCCACTGCCTGACGGGCTTGCTTCACTTGACGGAGTTGCTTCCGCATAGGCTGCAAACTGGCGTTCAAGCGCCTTGACTGCACTGCTGCGCCAGCCCTCCGCCAGGGATTCCGACATGGGATCGGGGAAGATTTCCTCTTCGCCGTTCTCCACGCCGTCCAGGATCGCTCGTGCGACAGACTCCGGAGAGGCTTTCGCGATGTCCAGGCCCCGTGTCATGTCCGTGTCCACCGGGCCGGGAAGGACCCTGTGGACGCTGACACCCCGTCCGGCCAAAAGGGTGCGCAACGACTGCGACAGCGAGAACGAGGCCGCCTTCGAGATGGAGTAAGCCGGACTGAACGGCACGGCGGCAATCGAGGCCAGCGACAGAATGTTGACGATGGCTCCCCGCGACCGGGCGAGCAACGGCAGCAGAGCCTGGGTAACGTCGTACGAGCCGAAGAGGTTTACGGCGAGCTGTTGTTCGAGCACACGACGGTCGCTGAGGTCATCGATGGGCGATACGCCGGCGTTGCTGATGAGGATATCGAGAGCATCGATCTTCTCGACGGCCTCCCGGATCTGCGCAGCGTTGGTCACATCCATGGTCAGGGGCGTCACACGCCGGTCCGGATGAGCCATCGGTTTGCGGGTTGCGGCATAGACGCGCTTTACGCCTCTGCTCAGGGCTTCCTCGACCAGTGCCCGACCGATGCCCCGATTGGCTCCAGTCACCAGGATGGTTGTACCTTCGATCTTCATTGCGTCTCTCCTAATGCTTATCGTTGTGTTCGAGCGTTGGCGCGCCGCAACTCAGGTTGGCTACAGTCGCCGTTGTCGATACGACTGGTTGGTGAGATGGACTTAGCGCCGGGCATCGAAGCCATGGGAGTGACAAGTGTGACGGGATTCCGATGGACTCGCTGATCACGGCCGCGGCGCATGCGCTTGCGACGGGCGATCCGCTCGGCGCCTTGAAGCGGGTTGCGCTGCGCGACGATGCGCCGGCGCTGGCGTTGCGCGGTATCGCGATGGCGCAGCTTGGCGACCTGGTTCGGGCGAAGGTTCTTCTCAAGAGGGCGGCGCGCGCATTCAGCCCAAGGGAGGCCGTGGCCCGCGCGCGGTGTATCGTCGCCGAGGCCGAGATCGCGCTCGTCTCGCGCGACCTTACCTGGCCGGCCAAGGCACTCGACGCCGCACGGGCGACGCTCGAAAAGCATGGCGACCGCGTCAACGCCGCGCATGCGCGCAACCTCGACGTTCGGCGCCTGCTGCTGATCGGCCATCTCGACGAAGCCGAGCGCAGGCTGGACGGCTTCGATCCGTCGCCGCTGCCGCCGGCATCGCGGGCCGCCCACGAGCTGGCTGTCGCCGGCATCGCCATCCGCCGCTTGCGGACCGGCCCTGCGCGCGCCGCGCTCGGGCTGGCGGCGCGGGCGGCGCGCGCGGCGGGCATCCCCGCGCTGATCGCGGAGGTGGAGAGCGCATCGCTGGTGCTGGACACGCCGGCCGCGCGCCTTGTCGCGCGTGGCGGGGAACGGCCCCTCCTGCTCGATGAAGTCGAAGCGCTCCTGGCGTCGGGGGCGCTCGTGGTGGATGCATGCCGCAATGTCGTGCGTGTCGCAGACACCGTCGTCTCGCTGGCGACCCGCCCGGTGCTGTTCGCGCTGGCCCGCGCGCTGGCCGAAGCCTGGCCGGGGGACGTGGCAAGAGCGACGCTCATTGCGCGCGCTTTCCGCGGAAAGGACGCGGACGAATCACATCGCGCACGATTGCGCGTCGAAGTCGGGCGGCTTCGCGCGGAGCTTCGGAGCTTGGCGGATGTGAGCGCGACGAAGCGGGGCTTTGCGCTGGCCCCGCGCCGCGCAGGTGAGGTCGTCGTGCTGGCGCCACCCGTCGAAGAAGAGCATGCCGCCGTGCTCGCCTTCCTCGCGGACGGCGAGTCTTGGTCGAGTTCGGCCCTGTCGATTGCGCTTGGAGCCAGTTCGCGTACCGTGCAGCGAGCGCTCGAGCAGCTCGCCCAGGCCGGCAAGGTGCAGTCGTTCGGCCGCGGACGGGCGCGTCGCTGGATAACCCCGCCGCTGACGGGTTTCCCGACAATCTTGTTACTCCCCGGCCCACTGCCGGGCTACTAGGATGGAATCATGGAACGATCCGCAGCCGAAATCCTTCGAGAATATGGACCCTTTCCGGGTGTCGACCACGTGGACGGCGTTACCTTCGACGGTGAGCATGTCTGGTTTGCCTCAGGCGACAGATTGAACGCCTTCGATCCGGCGAGCGGCAAAGTGGTGCGCTCGATCGACGTCGCGGCACACGCCGGAACGGCCTTCGACGGCCAGCACCTCTATCAGATCGCCGAGGATCGTATCCAGAAGATCGATCCGAAGAATGGCCAGGTGCTGGCGACGATCCCGGCGCCCGGCAATGGCGGTGATTCCGGGCTCGCCTGGGCCGAAGGAACACTCTGGGTCGGCCAGCATCGGGGCCGAAAGATTCATCAGGTCGATCCCGAGACAGGGGCAATCCTTCGCACCATCGTTTCCAACCGCGTCGTCACCGGCGTCAGCTGGGTCGACGGCGAGCTGTGGCATGGCACCTGGGAGGGTGAGGAGAGCGATGTCAGACGGATCGATCCTGAAACGGGAAAGGTCCTTGAGAAGCTCGATATGCCGCCGGGAACAGGCGTGTCGGGGCTCGAATCCGATGGCGGCGACCAGTTTTTCTGTGGCGGCGGAAACAGCGGCAAGATCAGAGCTGTTCGCCGGCCCAAACGAGGCTCGGCGACCAGGATCTGAGTTTTTGCCGTCCGTAGCCGTTTGACCATTCGAGCTAACTGGTTTTTGCGGTTTTTAGCCCGGTGGTCCGAACCAGGTGTTCATCGCGTCTTGAAGACCATCCTGCGTCCTGTCGCCTACCCAAGCAACATATCCGTCGGGTCGGATTAAAACTGCGGTTGGAGCGGAGACCAAACCTAGCGCAGGCAACTCCCATGGATCGTCGCATTTGGCGTAAACCAACTTAATGCGGTCTGACCACGGCTTGATGTCGAGGCTGCCCGGCGCGTCGAGATTCAAGAGCACTGGCCGCGCATTTTGGAGGAGCGCAAATACGCGCATGGGACCATCAGGCGTGGCCAGGTCGAGGTCGGGCATGCGGCGGCCGACCAGCGGATGCGCCTGGCCGAGGTCGTAATGGATACCAAGTCCGGACATCTCGGCAGCGATCCGTTTGCGAGGCTCCTCCATCCTAAGGAGCTCTGATACGATTTCACGCAAGGCTTCAGTGCGATCATCAGTACGTTGCAATGCGACCTGTGCCATTGTCGTACGCAACACGCGGGCCGCAACCGGATGCCGCTCGATGTGATAAGTGTCGAGCAAGCGTTCAGGCGATGTTCCTTTCACCACTTGGGCCAACTTCCAACCGAGGTTCACCGCATCCTGCACACCGATATTGAGGCCTTGTCCGCCCACCGGGGAATGCACATGGGCGGCATCGCCCGCTAGGAGAACCCGGCCCTTGCGGTAAGCCGCCGCCTGCCGCGACATGTCCGTGAACCTGGAAATCCAGGTTGGGCTATGGATTCCGTAATCTGTTCCGCATGCGGCGACGAGCGCTTCGCGGAGATCGCGCAGCGTGGGTTCGGTCGTGGCGCCGACATTCTTTTCAGTGACCATGACGCCTATGGGACCTTTACCGGCAAAGACGACCTTGCCGTCACGAATTTCGTACTCTTCCCTGCCGAAGGCATGGATGCCAAGTGCGGTGCGATGAATGCCCAGTGGCGGCTCCTCCGCCATCTCGGCCTCGGCGAGGATGCTGCTGGTCGTCGCATCCCATCCTCGAAACTCAATGCCAGCAGCTTTGCGGACCAGACTGCGGCCTCCATCACACCCGACGAGATAGCTTGCCCGCAGCGACGCACCATCGGACAGTTCGATGGTGACGCCGGCGTCGTCCTGCACGAAACACGTCAATTCACGGGCGCGATAGATCGGCACTGCCAGCTCGCTGACCCATCCAGCGAGAATGCGCTCAATGTGTTTCTGTCTCAGCGCCAGCCCGTAGTTGTGGCGGGTCGGAAAATCGCTGATGTCTAAACGCATCGCCGCGAATCCCGTGACTTGGGCTATTTGTCCTTCGGCGAGGAACCGGTCCGCGATGCCGCGCTGATCGAAAACTTCGAGAGTGCGTGAGCTCAGACCTCCAGCACGCGAACCGGCAAGCTCTTGATTCGGGCGGCGTTCGACAATGGCTACTTCGATGCCTGCCAACGCCAACTCGCCTGCCAGGGTTAGGCCCGTCGGACCTCCTCCGGCAATCACGACTGCATGTTCTGTCATCGGCAAATTCCCCTGGCAGTTACGACTCCCAATCAATGATCGCAGAGTCCCAGTGGTTACCGTTTGGGTTAGTTCAGGCTCGCTATCAGTTTTTCGAGCAGGCGAGCCAGCATGATCTGCTCCGGGCGTATCAGGCCGGAAAGTATCTGGTGCTCGTTGGCGACGTGAGCAGTAACCGCCTCGTCAATCAACGCCAGACCCTTTTTAGTCAGCTGCACGACAATGCCGCGGCGATCGTCGGGGTGCGGCCCGCGCTTGATCAGGCCGGATTTCTCGAGCCGATCGAGGCGGTTGGTCATCGCGCCCGACGTCACCATCGTCGCCTCGTAGAGAGCCGTCGGCGTCAGCGCGTATGGCGGCCCGGAACGACGCAGCGTCGCCAGCACATCGAATTCTCCGGATTGCAGCCCGTAACTTGCAAACAGCGGCGCCAGCCGCTCTCGTGCGATCAGCGAGGCGGCCTCGTTCAACCGTCCGAGCACGGCCATCGGCGAGACATCGAGATCCGGCCGTTCCTTTTTCCATTGCCCGATCGCTTTTGCTGCGCGATCCATGTCTCTCACCGTTATGTATCTTGACGTGAAGAATCTTTACCTTATCTTACCTCAGCTTCTGGTGTAGGCCAAGGGCCGCGAACGGGCGACGGGACGGTGCGATGAAATTTCTCTGGGACTCGGCGCTTGGCCTTCTGGTCGTCACCGGTGGACTGCTCGGCCTGACGCTGCCGTTCGGCAAGATCGCGACGGCGGCCGGCGTGGCCGCCATGGTCTGGGCCTTCGTCATCTCGCTTGGTGCCGGCGGCGTGCTTTTGTGCGCATTGCTGCTCAACGGGAAGCGCATGCGGCTTACGCCGCACAGGCTGCGCTATTTCTTCGTCACCGCGGCCGTCTCATATGCAATCCCCAATCTGCTGATGTTTTCAGCCATTCCGCATCTGGGCGCCGGCTACAGCGGCATCATGTTCACGCTGTCGCCGGTCGTCACGCTGGTGTTCTCGATGCTGCTCGGCGTCAGGCGCCCGACCATGCTGGGCATCGTCGGCATAGTCGTCGGTTTCGTCGGCGCAGTCATGGTGGCGGTGACGCGCGGCGAAGCGGGCCAGCCGGCCGAATTTTTCTGGGTTGCGATGGGCCTGCTGATCCCGGTCAGCCTCGCCGCCGGCAACATTTACCGTACCGTCGACTGGCCCGAAGGCACCGGCCCGATCGAGCTCGCCGTCGGCAGCCATCTGGCAGCAGCCTTGATGCTGTTTGCCGGCATTCTGGTCCTGCTTGGCGGCAATGCATTCGGCTCGCTCGGCGGCGTGCCGCTGGTCGCCGCGGCACAGGTGGCATCAGCCTCGGCGATGTTCGCCTTCTTCTTCCGCCTGCAAGCGGTCGGCGGCCCGGTCTATCTCAGCCAGATCGGCTACGTCGCGGCGGCGGTCGGGCTGTTTGCCGGGACACTCTTCCTCGGCGAGCGCTATCAACTGCTGACCTGGGCCGGTGCCGTCATCATCACCGCCGGCGTGTTCATCACCACCAAGGCGCAAAGCCAGAGGCCATAGGGGCCAGAAGGCGCAAGCTTCAGACGGATGCCTTCTCCGCCAGCACCATGTAGTTGACGTCCATGTCCTTCGAGCGCTGCCAGCGGTCGGCGAGCGGGTTGTAGGTGACGCCGGTGCGGTCGACGACGGTCAGGCCGGCGCCGGCAAGCGCCTTTTCCAGTTCCTCGGGGCGCACCAGCTTGCCGAACTGGTGGGTGCCGCGTGGCAGCCAACGCAGCACATATTCGGCGCCGATGATGGCCAGGCCCAGGGCCTTCAGCGTGCGGTTGATGGTGGCGACGAACATGATGCCGCCGGGCTTGACCATCTCGCCGCATTTGGCCAGGAACAGATCGACATTGGCGACATGCTCGACCACTTCCATGTTGAGGATGACGTCGAATTTTTCGCCGGCATCGGCAAGGTCTTCCGCGGTCGTGGCGCGATAATCCACGCTCACGCCGACTTCCGCCGCATGCAGCTTGGCCACTTCGATGTTGGTGGCGGAGGCATCGGCGCCGACCACTTCGGCGCCAAGCCGCGCCATCGGCTCGCACAAAAGCCCGCCGCCGCAGCCGATGTCAAGGAAGCGCAGGCCTTCGAACGGCCGTGCCGCACGCGGATCGCGGCCGAAGCGGGCCGCCACCTGGTCGCGGATATAGGCAAGCCGGATCGGGTTGAACTTGTGCAACGGGCGGAACTTGCCGTTCGGGTTCCACCATTCGGCGGCAAGGGCGGAAAAGCGTTCCACCTCTCCGGCATCGATCGTCGATCGTCGGGGCTCTGGCATGGCGTGGTCTCCTCGGACGCTAGGAAGTCGGGCGCGAGGCTGCGAATGTCAAGGCGCGAAATTCACCGCCGCGGTGCAATGGGCGCGATGCCTTCCGGCGCCGCCTTTTGCCGGCTGCGTTTGTGTCAGCACGTGTCAGTTGATGGTGTGCCGGAAGGAAACGCCTAGGCTTTGGCGGACGAAGCAGAGACATCGGGTTCGGAGGAGTGCGCAATGATGCGAGCGGTTGCTTCCATTCTTTGGCGCCGGCTTGACCAGGAAGGCCACGACGCTTGCCTTCTGTCGGAAGCGAGTTCCAGGTGGAACCTCAGGGGACAGGCGCTTTTCGTCCAGGACGGCGAGCCGTGCAGCATCGCCTACGAGGCGGACTGCGACGCCGATTGGCATACACGATCGGCGCGCGCCGACGGCTTTCTCGGCACGCAAGAGCTGCATTACAGGATCGACCGGCTGACCGAGCGCCAATGGACGCTGAACGGCGAGCATCAAGCGGAAGTCGACGGTCTCATCGATGTCGATCTCGGCTTCACGCCCGCCACAAACCTTTTGGCGCTTCGCCGTTTTGCCCTCGATGTCGGTATGGCGACGCCCGCGCCGGCAGCCTATCTGACATTTCCCGAACTCAGGCTCGTTCGCCTCGAGCAAACCTATCAGCGCGTCGATGCTGCACATTACGCCTATGCCGCCCCGATGTTCGGCTACCACGAGACACTGGAGGTCTCGCCGCTCGGTTTCGTCCTCGATTATCCGCGCCTGTGGCAGGCCATCGTGCGGACGGGCTGAACCGCCCGCGTTGGGAGTGCAGCTGGCCGGTGTGGCTTAACGGCAAATTTACGATATTGGCGGTTTCTTAACGTTGGGTCAGTGTTTGGCATTTAGATTGCTGTCCGAGTAGGGGCAGCCTGGTGCGCATAAGAACCCAGATAGTCGCGACATTGTTCAGCGCCGTGGCCTTGATCGGCCTGGTCGGCGGCGTTGCGATCGTCTCGCAGATATCGCTGACCAAATCCGTGGCGCTGGCCGAGGCGACAAGCGTCGCACGGCAGTTGACCGAAACTATTGCCTTCAGGGCATCGGACGCGCCGCGTTCATTATTCGAGAGACCCGATGCGCTCCGCGAATTCGTGACTTTGCAGCACGGCCGCTCGAAACGCGATCTCGTCATCGTAGACAAAAACAAGGTTATTTTCGCCGACGTTCCGGGAGAAGAGCAAAATATCGGCACGACGTTCGACTACGATCCCGGCAATGAAATCGCCCGGACGATTGACGACGGCGTGCCGCGCAACTTCGTCGAGGCCAGTGCCGACGTGGCCGATCCGATTGACCTGGTTGCGGTGCCGATCGAGGATGCACCCGGCAAGATCGTCGGCGCCGTCCTGTTCGAGTATACGCCGCTGCTGCGTGCCGCACAGCAGCGCACGAACGATATGCTGTGGCTTGTGGGCCTGTGTACCGCGGGAGCCGTGCTGATCGCGGCGGCCTCCGCCTTCCTGTTGTTGCGAGGCTTCAGTAAAGGCCTTGCTGGTCTCAACCGCGGCATCGAATCGCTGGCGCGCGGCGACGCCGGGGCCCGTATCGGCCGCACCTCCGATGACGAGTTCGGACAGTTGGCGCAAGGGTTCGACACTATGGCCTCCGAAATCGAAGCCTCGCGCGCTCAACTTGTCGATCAGAAGGCCTACATCGAAGACATCGTCCAGACCGTTGCCGAAGGCATCGCCGTCATCGACGGCAAGGGTCAGGTCGTGTCCGTCAATCCGGCGGCAGCCGAGATCATCGGGCGGCGCAGCGACAAGGTCGTGGGGCAGGACTGGCAGTCGGCCCTGGATATCAGGGGGCCGTCGGGAGACAAGCCCGCGTCGGGAACATCTCCGGTCGAACTGGCCATGACCACCGGCCGCCGCCACCAGAATGAGGTGAGGCTGGCAAAGCCGGATGGGACCTCCTTGCCCGTGGTCGTCAGCTGCAATCCGCTCAACCGCGCCGATGGCGGCATCGTGCTGACGCTCAGCGACATCAGCGACCTGCGCAGTGCCGAGCGGGCGGTGCACGATCGTGCCGAAGAACTGGCGAGGCTCAATCGTGAACTGAAAGAGACATCGGAGGCCACGACCCGCCTGGTCAAGCTCGGCGAACTGCTTCAGGCCTGCGTCACTTTTCACGAGGCATTTTCCGTCGTCGGCTCCGCCATGCCTGATTTCTTCGGCGGATTGAGCGGAACCGTTCATCTGACCAGTGCGTCGCGCAACCTGGTGGAGGAGATGGCGCATTGGGGCACCATCCGGTCGAGCGTCGGCCAGTTCGGACCGGAAGATTGTTGGGCGCTGCGGCGCGGCCAGGAGCACGTCGCCGGTCCAGGCATGCTGACGCCGCGCTGCAACCACATCACCGAAAATGGCGGTCGCGGCTATGTCTGCATGCCTCTAGCAGCGCAGGGAGAGACGCTCGGCATCCTGCATCTGTGCGAGCCGGACGCCGCCGCCAAACCGGAATGGCTGGCCGAACGGCAGCAGATACTGCGTGGCGTCGTCGATACGCTGGCGTTGGCGCTTGCCAATCTGCGCCTGCGCGAGACGTTGCGGCAGCAGTCGATCCGGGATCCCAACACCGGGCTCTACAATCGCCGCTACCTTGAGGAGACCAGCAGCCGCGAGTTGAGGCGCCTGGAACGTGCCGAACAGCCGCTGACGTTGATCATGCTCGACGTCGATCATTTCAAGCAGTTCAACGATACATTCGGCCATGAAGCTGGGGATCTCGTCCTCAAGCAGGTGGCCGCCACGCTGGTCGACCATGTCAGGGAAAGCGACGTGGTTTCGCGCTACGGCGGCGAGGAATTTGCCTTGATGATGCCGGGAACGTCACTGGCCGATGGCGCCGATCGCGCCGAAGCTCTGCGAAAGGCGATCAAGCAGCTGCATGTCACGCACCGCGGCCGCACGCTCGGCACCATCACCGCGTCGTTCGGGGTCGCCGCCTTCCCGGAGCTCGGCGCCTCATGGGCGGAGATCGTCAATGCCGCGGATCGCGCTTTGTATCAGGCAAAGGCTGAGGGCCGTGACCGCGTCATCGCCGGAGCGGGTCTCGCCCGTGTCGAGCAGCAAAAGCCAAAACTCACCAAGAGCGTGGCTTGAAATCTGGTTGATGGACGGGGCAAGGCGACGGAATCCTCACCGCCTTGCGAAACCGCTATCATTTGGCTAAGGAGGCCGCGCATTGAGCGCCCGGCCACAGCTTGGCGCATTTTTCCGCTTTTCGGCCTTCGGTCCGGCATCCAGTCAAAGGCATTTCGCTTCTATGGCGCGCATCGTGATGAAATTCGGCGGAACCTCCGTCGCCGACATCGCCCGCATCCGCAATGTGGCGCGTCATGTCAAACGCGAGGTCGACGCCGGCCATGAGGTCGCCGTCGTGGTCTCGGCGATGTCCGGCAAGACCAACGAGCTCGTGCAATGGACGCGCGAGGCCTCGCCGATGCACGATGCGCGTGAATATGACGCAGTGGTCGCGTCCGGCGAGCAGGTCACTGCCGGCTTGCTGGCGATCGCGCTGCAGAATATCGGCGTGCATGCCCGCTCCTGGCAAGGCTGGCAGATCCCGATCAAGACCGACAACGCGCATGGCGCGGCGCGCATTCTCGATATCGACGGCGGATTCCTGATCAAGCGCTTCGGCGAAGGCCAGGTGGCGGTGGTCGCCGGTTTCCAAGGCATCGGGCCGGACAACCGGATCGCAACGCTCGGCCGCGGCGGTTCCGATACCAGCGCTGTCGCCATCGCGGCAGCGGTCAAGGCCGACCGCTGCGATATCTACACCGATGTCGACGGGGTCTACACGACCGATCCGCGCATCGAGCCGAAGGCGCGGCGGCTGGCCAAGATTTCCTTCGAGGAAATGCTCGAAATGGCCTCGCTCGGGGCCAAGGTCCTGCAGGTGCGCTCGGTCGAGCTTGCCATGGTGCACAGGGTGCGTACGTTTGTGCGGTCGTCCTTCGACGATCCCGATGCACCCGGAATGGGGGATTTGCTCAATCCGCCGGGAACGCTTATTTGCGACGAGGAAGAGATCGTGGAACAGCAGGTCGTCACCGGAATTGCCTATGCCAAGGACGAAGCGCAGATTTCGCTGCGCCGTGTCGGCGACCGGCCGGGCGTCGCCGCCGGCATTTTCGGGCCGCTGGCCGAGGCCAACATCAACGTCGACATGATCGTCCAGAACATTTCCGAGGACGGCAAGTTCACGGACATGACCTTCACCGTGCCATCCGGCGACGTCGACAAGGCGCTCGCCGTGCTCGAGCGGCTGAAGGCGACGATCGGCTACGACGTGGTGCAGTCGGAAGCCGGCATGTCGAAGGTCTCGGTCATCGGCATCGGCATGCGCAGCCATGCCGGCGTCGCCGCTACCGCCTTCAAGGCGCTGGCCGACCGCGCGATCAACATCCGCGCCATCACGACGTCCGAAATCAAGATTTCGATCCTGATCGACGGTCCCTATACGGAACTAGCAGTTCGCACTTTGCATTCCGTGTACGGTCTGGATAAGCAGTAGCAGGCTGCATCGGCCCGAAAATCGGCGGCAATTTTCGGAAGGCCGGATCGAAAGCCTTGGAGCGGCCTTTATGCGTCCAATTGGACGCACGGCGCTCTAATTGAGTTGTTGCGTTTGTGCCGCTGTGCAGGGCAACCTGCACCGGTTGAAATGCTATTGGAGGAAGAAGCCGCGATGCGTGATTCGGCCAGTGGCCCGCGCGTTTTGCTGAAACGGCTCCGCGAGCTCATGCAAGAGCCGCTGGAGCCGCAGGAGCGGCTTGACCGAATCGTGCGCGATATCGCCTCCAACATGGTTGCCGAGGTCTGCTCGCTCTATGTGCTGCGCGCCGATTCGGTGCTCGAACTCTACGCCACCGAAGGCCTGAACCCGAACGCCGTCCACCTGGCGCAGCTCAGGCTGGGCCAAGGCCTGGTCGGCACGATCGCGGCCTCGGCGCGGCCGCTCAACCTCTCCAACGCGCAGGAGCATCCTGCCTTCGCCTACCTGCCGGAGACAGGGGAAGAGATATACAATTCCTTCCTCGGCGTGCCCGTGCTGCGGGCAGGGCGGACACTCGGCGTCCTAGTCGTGCAGAACAAGACCATGCGCCATTATCGCGACGACGAGGTCGAGGCGCTGGAAACAACGGCGATGGTGATCGCCGAGATGATCGCCACCGGTGATCTGGAGCGGCTGACAAGGCCCGGCCTCGAGCTCGATCTGCGCCGCCCGGTAAGCTTTACCGGCCTATCCTTCAACGAAGGCGTCGGTCTCGGCCATGTGGTGCTGCACGAGCCGCGCATCGTCGTCACCAATCTTTTCAACGAGGACAGCGAGGAAGAGGTCAGGCGGCTCGACGCGTCGCTCGGCTCGCTCAGGCTCTCCATCGACGACATGCTGGAGCGCCGCGACGTCGCCTTCGAGGGCGAGCATCGCCAGGTGCTCGAAGCCTATCGCATGTTCGCCAACGACCGCGGCTGGGTGCGCCGGCTCGAGGAGGCGATCCGCAACGGCCTGACCGCCGAAGCGGCGGTCGAAAAGGTGCAGAGCGACATGCGTGCCCGCATGCTGCACATGACCGATCCATATCTGCGCGAACGGATGAGCGATTTCGACGATCTCGCCAATCGGCTGCTGCGGCAGCTGATGGGGCGCGGACCGGAGGACGTCGCGGCCTCGCTGCCCAAGGACGCCATCATCGTCGCCCGCTCGATGGGTGCTGCGGAGCTGCTCGATTATCCCAGGGACAAGCTGCGCGGGCTGGTGCTGGAGGACGGCGCCGCGACCAGCCATGTTGTCATCGTGGCGCGGGCCATGGGCATACCGGTCGCCGGCCAGATGAAGGGCGCCGTTTCCATGGCGGAAAACGGCGATGCCATCATCGTCGACGGCGAGGAAGGCGCTATCCATCTGCGCCCCCAGCCCGACCTCGAGGCGGCCTATGCCGAGAAAGTGCGCTTCAGGGCGCGGCGGCAGGAGGTCTACCGCGAACTGCGCAAGAAGCCGTCGGTGACCAAGGACGGTGTCCAGGTCGATCTTCTGATGAATGCCGGGCTGGCGGTCGATCTGCCGCAACTGGCCGAAGCGGGTGCGGCCGGCATCGGCCTGTTCCGCACAGAGCTGCAATTCATGGTCGCTTCGACCTTTCCGCGCGCCGAAGCCCAGGAGCGGCTCTATCGTGACGTGCTCGAGGCGGCGCGCGACAAGCCGGTGACGTTCCGCACCATCGATATCGGCGGCGACAAGGTGCTGCCCTATTTCAAGGGCTCGATCCAGGAGGAAAATCCGGCGCTCGGCTGGCGGGCCATCCGCCTGACGCTCGACCGGCCTGGATTGCTGCGCACCCAGATCCGCGCGCTGCTCAAGGCGTGCGGCGGGCGCGAACTGAAGCTGATGCTGCCAATGGTGACGGAACTCGGCGAGATCGCGCAGGCGCGCGAGATCATCGATCGCGAGGTGCGGCATCTGTCGCGCTTTGCCCATCATTTGCCGACCAGCCTGAAGCTTGGGGCGATGCTGGAGGTGCCGTCGTTGCTGTTCCAGCTCGACGAACTGATGAAGGCGGTCGATTTCGTCTCGGTCGGCTCGAACGACCTGTTCCAGTTCGTCATGGCGGTGGACCGTGGCAATACCCAATTGTCCGACCGCTTCGACCCGCTGTCGACGCCGTTCCTGCGTGTTTTGAAGCAAATTGCCGACGCCGGGGCGCGCAACCAGACGCCGGTGACCTTGTGCGGCGAACTGGCCGGCAAGCCGATCTCGGCGATGGCGCTGATCGGCCTTGGCTATCGCTCGATCTCGATGTCGCCGGCATCGATCGGCCCGGTCAAGGCGATGCTGACGGAACTGCCGCTCAGCGAACTGGAAGCGTTCTTCGACGATAATCTGATGGCGCCGGCGCATGGCCTGCCGATGCGGGCGCTGCTGCAAGCCTTTGCCGACGACCGCTCTATACCGCTATAGACTTCGCCATGATCAACCTGCCCCGCGACCGTATGGATCAAGTCGTCAAGCGTTTCGACATGCTCGAAGCGCAGATGTCGGCCGGGCCAGCGCCGGACGCCTATGTCAGGATGGCCTCCGAATATGCCGACATCCAGGAGATGGTGGCAAAGATCAGGGCGCTGCGCGCCGCCGAGCACGAACAGGGCGATCTGGAGGCGATGCTCGCCGACAAGGGCACCGACGCCGAGATGCGGGCCTTGGCCGAGGCCGACCTGCCAGGGGTCAAGCATCACATCGAGGCGCTGCAGAAGGACATCCAAATCCTGCTGTTGCCCAAGGATGCCGCCGACGACAAGAACGCCATCCTCGAGATCCGCGCCGGCACCGGCGGCGACGAGGCGGCGCTTTTCGCCGGCGACCTGTTTCGCATGTACGAGCGCTATGCCGCGGCGCATGGTTGGCGTTTCGAGACGGTGTCGGCCAGCGAGGGTGAGGTCGGCGGCTACAAGGAAATCATCGCCACCGTTTCGGGCAAGGGCGTCTTTGCCCATCTGAAGTTCGAATCCGGCGTGCACCGGGTGCAGCGCGTGCCGACGACCGAGGCGGGCGGACGCATTCATACCTCGGCGGCCACGGTCGCGGTGCTGCCGGAAGCCGAAGAAGTCGACATCGACATCAGGGCCGAAGACATCCGCATCGACACGATGCGCGCCTCGGGTTCCGGCGGCCAGCACGTCAACACCACCGATTCGGCCGTGCGCATCACCCATCTGCCGACCGGCATCATGGTGGTGCAGGCGGAAAAGTCGCAGCACCAGAACCGGGCGAAGGCCATGCAGATCCTGCGCGCCAGGCTCTACGACCTCGAGCGCAGCAAGGCGGACGAGGAACGTTCCGAATCGCGCAAGTCGCAGGTCGGCTCGGGCGACCGCTCGGAACGCATCCGCACCTATAATTTTCCGCAGGGTCGCGTCACCGATCATCGCATCAACCTGACGCTCTACAAGCTCGACCGGGTGATGATGGGCGAACTCGACGAGATCATCGACGCGCTGATCGCCGATCACCAGTCGAAGCTGCTCGCCGATATCGGCATCGATGGCTGACAGCCTGCCCGCCACGCTGGCGCCGCTGCTGCGGGAGGCGCGAAACCGGCTCACCGCAGCCGGGATCGCGGATCCGGCGCTCGATGCCAGGCTGATCGTCGAGCATTTTTCCGGCACCAGTCACACGCAGGCCATCGCCGATCCCGGGCGCGCTGTCGATACGGACGTGACGGCGGTAATCGAAGCCGCCTTGCGGCGGCGCATCGCCGGCGAGCCGGTACACCGGATCCTTGGCTACCGCGAATTCTACGGCTTGCGCCTTTCGCTTTCGCCGCAAACGCTGGAGCCGCGGCCGGATACCGAAACGCTGGTCGAGGCTATACTGCCCTTCGTCAAGGCAATGGCGGCAAGCGAGGGCGACTGCCGCATCCTCGATCTAGGGACCGGTACCGGTGCCATCGCGCTGGCGCTGCTCAGCGCCGTTCCGGCCGCGACCGCCACCGGCGTCGACATTTCGCAGGGGGCGCTGGCCACAGCCATGCGTAATGCCGAGGAATTGGGGCTCGCCGACCGGTTCACGCCGCTCAAATCCGACTGGTTTGAAAAAGTTTCTGGCCGGTACCATGTAATTGTCGCAAACCCTCCCTATATACCCTCAGACGACATTGGAAATCTGCAGGACGAGGTCCGCGGTTTCGATCCACGCCAGGCCCTCGATGGTGGTGTGGACGGTCTGAGCCCCTACAGGAAGATCGCCGCGGGAGCGGCAGCGTATTTGGAAGTCCAAGGCAGGATTGCGGTCGAGATCGGCCATACGCAGCACCAACAGGTTACGGAGATATTCTCCGCGGCCGGGTACCGTTCGGTCGGGGTGTTTCGTGATCTCGGCGGAAACGACAGAGTTCTTGTGTTCGAACGGTGGAAGCCGTGATGCAGTGCGAAAAAAGCGCTTGGCAATACCGGGGAATGCGGCTAGGGTCGCCTTAACCGGATGAGACGAAGCAGGCAGTGCTCTTAGCGATTCGGTTTTCCTTGGAAATAGCTGCCTTCTTGCGCAAACGACGCCCAAGCTTCGTGCGGGAATCGTCCGGCAAGTGAAGTAACCGGAACAGGATGGCACGTGGCGCCAACGCAATTGATGCGGGCGAACGCCGGTGAAGGAACGAAACGGCTGGCTGCATGAGCGCCTCCGTTCGTGAAGAGTTTTTCGAAAATTTCAAAGTGAAGAGAGTCTAATGAGGCCACAACAGCAAAACAGGCGCATGCGCGGTCGCAACAACAATGGCGGCGGCGGCAACAACAATAACAACAACAATCGTAAGGGGCCGAATCCCCTGACGCGTAACTATGAGAGCAACGGCCCGGACGTGAAGATCCGCGGATCGGCTCAGCAGATTGCCGAGAAGTACGCAACCCTTGCCCGTGACGCGCAAAGCTCCGGCGACCGGGTGATGGCGGAAAACTATCTCCAGCATGCAGAGCACTATAACCGCATCATCGCAGCCGCTCAGGCGCAGATGCCGATCCAGAACGCGCAGCAGAATCGCGATGATTTCGACGATGACGGCGACGAGGATCGCGACGAGTTCGACAATGCCGGCAACAACAATGCCAACGAGACGTCGGGTTCGGCGGCCAATCACGGTGCCGGCCCGCAGCCGGTCATCGATGGCACGCCGGCCGAGCTGGCTCTGAACCAGGAAAACAGCCGCGACAATCGGGGCGGCCGCGACAACCGTGACGGCCGCGACAACAATGGCGGACGCCACCGCGACCGTCGCCCCAATGGCGGTTACGGCCAGAACGGCCAGCGCGGCGAGTATGGCGCGCGCGGCGAGCAGGGTGGCCAGCGCGCCGAACAGCCACGGCGCGACGAGACGCCGGCGCAGGCGGAGCCCGTGCCGGCCGCTGAGCCGGTCTTTGTGAGCGAGCCCGCACCGCAATTCGACAACCTTTCGCCGGCGGGTCTCGCCGCCCAGGCCGAGCTCAACGAAGCCGCGGCCGAAAACAGCCCGGCCCGCCGCCCCAGGCGTCCGCGCCGTCCGCGCCTCGATGTCGAACAGGCAAATGGCGGCAACGACAACGCCGGCCCTGACAGTGCCGAGACTGGCAGTGCCGAGACAAGCAGTGCCGAGACAAGCAGTGCCGAGACAAGCAATGCCGAGACTGGCAATACCGACGCTGGCAATGTCGATGCAGGGCCGGCTGAAGGCCCCGGCGGTCAAGCTGTGATCGCAGACGTCGAGAATTGATCGAAGAAACGTTCAGGCGATCTTAGCGCATCCTTTACCCTAGGCGGCGGAGAGAAATCTCCGCCGTTTTTGCTTTGCGCGCTCGGAATATTATGCGTTCGCCAGTGTCGAGGCGTCTTGAGGGTCCGTGGTTTGCGTCCCATATCTTGCGTGAACAGGATCCGGCTCGAACGGGCGGGTCCGTCACCGCAATCTGATCCGGTGCCGCGAAGCGGGCCGGTGAGGGAAGGAGACAGGCATGAATCTTGAAAAATATTCCGAGCGCGTGCGCGGCTTTATCCAGTCCGCGCAAACCATGGCGCTTTCCCGCAATCACCAGCAATTCACCCCCGAGCATATCCTCAAGGTCCTTGTCGATGACGACGAGGGCCTGGCTGCGTCGCTGATCGAGCGCGCCGGCGGCAATGTACGTGACGTCAAGCTCGGCGTCGAAACGGCACTGGAGGCAATGCCCAAGGTCGAGGGCGGCAATGGCCAGCTCTATCTTGCGCAGCCGCTGGCAAAGGTGTTTTCGACCGCCGAGGAACTGGCCAAGAAGGCCAGTGACAGCTTCGTTACCGTCGAACGGCTATTGCAGGCGCTGGCCATGGAAAAATCGGCCAAGACCGCCGACATCCTGTCCAAGGCGGGCGTCACGCCGCAGGCGCTGAACCAGGTCATCAACGACGTACGCAAAGGTCGCACTGCCGATTCGGCGAGCGCCGAGCAGGGCTACGACGCGCTGAAGAAATACGCGCGCGACCTGACGGCGGACGCCCGCGCGGGCAAGCTCGATCCGGTCATCGGCCGCGACGACGAAATCCGCCGCACCATCCAGGTGCTGTCGCGCCGCACCAAGAACAACCCAGTGCTGATCGGCGAACCGGGCGTCGGCAAGACGGCGATCGCCGAAGGGCTGGCGCTGCGCATCGTCAATGGCGATGTGCCGGAATCGCTCAAGGACAAGCAGCTGATGGCGCTCGACATGGGGTCGCTGATCGCCGGCGCCAAATACCGCGGCGAGTTCGAGGAGCGGCTGAAGGCGGTGCTTTCCGAAGTCACGTCTGCCGCCGGCGGCATCATTCTGTTCATCGACGAGATGCACACGCTTGTCGGTGCCGGCAAGGCGGATGGCGCCATGGACGCGTCGAACCTGCTGAAGCCGGCGCTCGCCCGCGGCGAATTGCATTGTGTCGGCGCAACCACGCTCGACGAATACCGCAAGCATGTCGAGAAGGATGCGGCCCTTGCCCGCCGCTTCCAGCCGGTGTTCGTCAATGAGCCGACGGTCGAAGACACTGTCTCGATCCTGCGCGGCCTGAAAGAGAAATACGAGCAGCACCACAAGGTGCGCATCTCGGATTCGGCACTGGTCGCGGCCGCAACCCTGTCCAACCGCTACATCGCTGACCGCTTCCTGCCGGACAAGGCGATCGACCTGGTCGACGAGGCCGCGTCGCGGCTCCGCATGCAGGTCGATTCGAAGCCCGAGGCGCTGGACGAGATCGACCGCCGCATCATGCAGCTCAAGATCGAGCGCGAGGCGCTGAAGGTCGAGAAGGACGATGCCTCGAAGGACCGGCTCGCGCGGCTCGAGAAGGAACTCTCGAACCTCGAGGAGGAATCGACCGAGCTGACCTCGAAATGGCAGGCCGAGAAGCAGAAGCTCGGGCTTGCCGCCGACCTCAAGAAACAGCTCGACGAGGCGCGCAACGAACTTGCCATCGCCCAGCGCCAAGGTGAATTCCAGCGCGCCGGCGAACTTGCTTACGGCAAGATCCCGGAACTCGAAAAGCAGCTGAAGCAGGCCGAAGCCAGGGATGGCAAGGCCGGCATGGTCGAAGAAGTGGTCGGCCCCGATCACGTCGCCCATATCGTCTCGCGCTGGACGGGGATCCCGGTCGACAAGATGCTGGAAGGCGAGCGCGACAAGCTGTTGCGCATGGAAGACGAGGTCGGCAAGCGCGTCGTCGGCCAGGGCGAGGCGGTGCAGGCAGTGTCGAAAGCGGTGCGCCGGGCCCGCGCGGGTCTGCAGGACCCGAACCGGCCGCTCGGCTCGTTCATGTTCCTCGGGCCGACGGGCGTCGGCAAGACCGAATTGACCAAGGCGCTGGCCAGCTTCCTGTTCGACGACGAGAGCGCCATGGTGCGCATCGACATGTCGGAGTTCATGGAGAAGCACTCGGTCGCCCGGCTGATCGGCGCGCCTCCCGGCTATGTCGGCTATGAGGAAGGCGGCGCGCTGACCGAAGCGGTGCGGCGCCGGCCCTATCAGGTCGTGTTGTTCGACGAGATCGAGAAGGCGCATCCTGATGTCTTCAACGTGCTGCTGCAGGTGCTCGACGACGGCCGGCTGACCGACGGGCAGGGCCGCACGGTCGACTTCCGCAACACGCTGATCATCATGACGTCCAATCTCGGCGGCGAATATCTGGTCAATCTCGGCGAGGACCAGGATGTCGACGTCGTGCGCGACGAGGTGATGAATGTCGTCAGGGCTTCGTTCCGGCCGGAATTCCTCAACCGCATCGACGAGGTGATCCTGTTCCACCGGCTGCGCCGCCAGGATATGGGCCAGATCGTCCAAATCCAGCTCAAGCGGCTGGAAAACCTGCTTGTTGACCGCAAGATATCGCTTTCGCTAGATCAGGAGGCGATCGACTGGCTGGCGGCCAAGGGTTACGACCCGGCCTATGGCGCGCGGCCGCTGAAGCGGGTGATGCAGAAGGAATTGCAGGACCCCCTGGCGGAAAAGATCCTGCTCGGCGAGATCCTCGACGGCTCAACTGTCAAGGTCACCGCCGGCTCCGACCGCTTGAACTTCCGCTCGAAGCCCGCGGTCGTGGCAACCGAGGCAGCCGCCTGAGCTCAAGCCAAAAGCCTGTTCCATCCCGATCGAATCGGGATGGAATTCCTATCTTCAATCTCGACCATGATCCTTTCCGAAAAACCGGCATACCCTTTTGTTACGCCGGCCTTCGGTTCATGGTCCAACATCACTGGCGGGGCGCAGATGACGCTGGACGACTATAACAGCTTCTGCGCCTCGCTGCCTTCGGCGACCCATGTCGTGCAGTGGGGCGGCGCCCATGTCTGGAAGGTCGGCGGCAAGGTCTTCGCGATCGGCGGCTGGAGTGAGGGCAAGGAGCCGTTCGTTACCTTCAAATGCTCCGACATCGCCTATGACGTGCTGAGGGAGCAGCCGGGCCTTCGGCCCGCGCCCTATCTTGCCTCACGCGGCATGAAATGGATCCAGCGCCAGACCGGCGAAAGCATGGATGATGGCGCGCTGAAGGATTACCTGCGCGAAAGCCACCGTCTTGTCGTGCTGAAGCTGACGAAGCAGGCGCGCAAGGAATTGGGACTCGCTGCCGGTTAATCGGTCAGAAATCCGCCATCTTCATGCCCGGTTCATATTGGAACCTTATCGTTGGCCACTGATTTGCTGGCGAAGGGGTTCGCCTACCACATCGGCCCGAAATCGAGTTTTGATTTTCGCAAAGCACGATGCGGAGATTTAAAGCGTTAGAGCGTCCTTTGCGCGTCGAAAAAGACGCGCGGCGCTTTGAAGAGACAATGCCGGCGGCGGCAATTACGGACCGGAGAATTTGGCCATCATGTTGCGCACCATCTTCACCCTTTCAGCGCTTGCTGCCGGGCTGCTGGCGTCGAATGCGATGGCCTCGCCAATAGTGGATACCGCGCCACGGGTGGTTCGTGCCGCCAATGGCGGCGGCATTCTTGTCGCCCAGAACGGCAATCTCGACATCTATTACGACGCCAGGGGAAACCGCGTCATCGTCGATGCGGAGACCGGCAAGGTTATCGCCATCCAGCCGCCGCAGACCAGGCTCGACCGCCGTGCCTTGCGCCGCGAGCGCTTGCGCAACCTCGGACCGGTCGAGGACGACCGCTATTATCTCGACGACCCGCAGGACATGGCGCGCTACCGCCGCAGGCAGTTGGAAGACGAGGGCAGGATCATCGTGCCGCCGGCCGACGACTACGATCTTAATGGCGACAATTCGGTGGAAGCCTTCCCCGAAGCGCCACGGGATGACGGCTACGGCAATGGTTATCCGGAGGCAAAGCCGCGCACCATCGAGCGCCAGCCGCTCAACGAGGCCTCGATCGAGCCGGTCGAGCCGACGGGGCCGAACGAGCAGGCGGCCTTACCGCCAGACACAGCCCCGCCGCCAAGCACTGGCGGCAAGACGGCGGTCGACCCGTCGCTTGCGCTCGGCGCCCGCGAGGACGTGGCGGCACTGCAGGTGCTGCTCGACCGTGCCGGTGCATCGCCCGGCGTCATCGACGGACGCTTCGGCTCGAATGTCGACAAGGCGCTCGCCGCCTATAATGAGATCACCGGCAGCAATCTGAAATCGACCGACGCAATCGGCATCCAGGCGGCCCTGGCGCAATCCGGCGGCGATGCCTTCGCCTCCTATACGATCACGCCCGAGGATGCGGCCGGTCCCTATGTCGCCTCGATACCGGAGGACTACAGCCAAAAGGCCCAGCTCGATCGGATGGGCTACACGTCGGTACCCGAAGCGCTGGCCGAGCGCTTCCATATGGATGAAACCTATCTGAACAAGCTCAATCCGGACGCCAATTTCAATCGTCCGGGCACCATCATCAAGGTCGCCAATTTCGGCAGGCTGGTGGCGACGCCGGTGGCGCGCATCATCGCCGACAAGTCCAATAAGCAGGTCCGCGCCTATGATGCGGCGGGCAAGCTGGTCGCAGCCTATCCGGCGACTATCGGCTCGTCCGACACGCCGTCGCCGTCCGGCACGCATGCGGTGTCGCGTGTCGCATTGGACCCGAACTACACCTACAACCCGAACATCAATTTCAAGCAGGGCGAAAACGACAGGATCCTGACCATCCCGCCGGGGCCGAACGGCCCGGTCGGCTCGGTCTGGATTGCGCTGGACAAGCCGACCTACGGCATCCACGGCACGCCGGATCCGTCCAAGATCGGCAAGACCGAAAGCCATGGCTGCGTGCGGCTGACCAATTGGGACGCGCGCGAGCTTGCCAAGATCGTGACGCCCGGCGTTATCGTGGAGTTCGTCGACTAAAGCGCAACGCCCGCGCCCGGATCACCCGATGACCTTGCGCAGCAGTGGCGCGCGCGGCGCTGCGGCATAGATCAGCTGCACCACCAGGATGAAGCCGACGCTGAGCAACGGGCTGATCAGGCAGAGAGCAGCGCCGACGGCCCACAGGATCTGTGCCTTGACGATGCGCAGATAGACCGTTCGGGTGGTCTCCGCGTCGACACCTTCGGCCAGAAATCCGTTTTTGTCCGCGTAGCGCCAACTGGCGAGCAGCGTCAGTCCGAGCATCAAAAGATTGAACCAGTAGGCGAGCACCGCAGTCCTGAATTCGAGGAAGTCGGCGAGAAGGTCGGTCGAGAACGGCAGCAAGGCGATGAAGCCGAGGAAGCAGAGGTTCAGCGTGGCAAGCCGCCGGTCGGATTTTGCAATCAGCCCGTGTTGCGCCTGCTGGCCGAACCAGAAGATGGTCAGCGTCAGGAAGCTGAGCGCATAGGTCAGGAAGCGCGGCGCCAGTGCTGTGATCGCTGTGATCAACTCGCGTTCGGAATGCACCGTTTCATGCGCCGGCACCCTGATCTCGAGAACGATCAGGGTGAGCGCGATGGCGAACACGCCGTCGGTGATGCCGACGACGCGCCCGCGTCCTTCCGCCGAGGGTTCGAGCGGCCGTTTCATACGGTATTTCCCCCTTGTCTGTAGCGCTGCGAGAAGCTTAGCACGGCACTTGCCGTTTGCACCCTGAGCGGCGTGATCCTGCCTGTGTGGCCGGTTGGGCCTGGTTTCAACGAGAACAGTCTGCTGGCCGGTTGTCGCCGGCGCGCCGGCGATCTAGGTAAGGCGGCATGCACACGCCAACCAAAGTCGGTACCGGCGCCGTTCCCCTGACCGGCTCACTTCCCGCCGATACGTTCTGTCCGCAGGCGCAGCGGCGGTTCGTGCTGATCGCCGCGATCCTGGCTTCTGCGCTCGGCTTCATCGACGGGTCGGTCCTGGCCATTGCGACGCCGGCGATCCGCGTCGACCTCGGCGCCAGCCTCGCCGAGGCACAATGGATTTCCAATGCCTACGCATTGACACTCTCAGCCCTCATTCTCGTCGGCGGCGCCGCCGGCGATCGCTTCGGCCTGCGCCACTCCTTCGTCGCCGGCATCGTCCTGTTCATTGCCGCCTCGCTTGCCTGCGCGCTGGCGCCTAACCCGGCGGTGCTTATTGCGTTTCGGGCTATCCAGGGTGTCGGAGCGGCCATCATGGTGCCGGGCAGCCTGGCCATTATCGCCAAAGCCTATCCGAAAAAGGAACGCGGCCGGGCGATCGGCATCTGGGCCGCAGCATCAGCACTGACGACGGCGCTCGGCCCGGTGCTGGGCGGCTTCGTGCTGTCGGCGTTCGGCGACGGCATCTGGCGGGCGATCTTCGCCATCAATCTGCCGCTCGGCCTTATCTCGGTCTATCTTCTGCTGGCCAAGGTCCCTGCCGACGCGCCGGTGGAAAAGCGCAGCCTCGATCTCGGCGGCGCTGCACTCGCCATATTGGCGTTCGGAGCTCTCGCTTACGGTCTGACCTCGATCAGTGGCGACGGGGAGGGGCTGATGTCCGGCCCGAGTATTGCCGCCGGTGCGGTTTTGCTCGTCGTGTTCATCGTCTTCGAGCGCCGGCGGCGCGAGCCGATGATCGATCTGTCGTTGTTTCGGATCGGCGCGTTCGCGGGCGCCAATGTGGCTACCTTCTTCCTTTATTTTGCGCTGTCGGCCAATCTGTTCTATCTGCCGATGCTCATGATCGCCGGATGGGGGCTGAGCGCGGCCGAGGTCGGTTTCATCTTCTTACCGCTTTCGGCATTGATCGCAGTGTTGTCCGGACCGGTCGGCCAGTGGTCCGACCGCATCGGGCCTCGCTTTCCGATCGCCAGCGGCAGTCTGGTTGTGGCTCTTGCCTTTGCCGGACTTGCCTTGCTGGCCTATTGGGGCATCCACAATTGCTGGATCGGGGTATTCCCGCTGATGGCATTGATGGGGCTCGGCATGGCGCTGGTGGTATCGCCGCTGTCGACCGCCGTCATGACGGCGGTCGAGGACAAGGACACGGGTGCGGCCTCGGGCATCAACAACGCCGTCTCGCGCATCGGCGGCCTGATTGCCGTGGCGGCGATGGGATCGCTGGCGGCCTGGGTCTATGCTGGCGTGCTCGGCACCGCTGCCGGCTCCGGCATTCCGGGTTTCGGCGAACCGCCGCCAGCCGGCCTGGCGCCCGGCCTCGATGCGGCACGACTTGCCGCCAGCGACGCGGCATTCGCCGCCGTTGCCGCGGTGACCGCGGTGCTTTGCCTGCTTTCGGCAATCGCCGCGTGGACGACGGTTTCCGGCGAGCGGCTGCCATGGGCGCGCGACACGGCGAATCAGCACGGCTGACGACGAAAAACGTCGGCTCAGCCTTCGATCTTGGCGCTCGCGACCTTCAACTGATTGCTGTCTTCCTGCTTGAGCAGGTCGTCGATGCGTTCGCGCTCGCGCTTGAAGGCGACGAGGTCGTCGCCCTTCAGCGTCTTGCCGACCGGTAGGCGGACGCGCATCGAATCGACCTTTGTGCCGTTGACGATCAGTTCGTAATGAAGATGCGGACCGGTGGAGAGGCCGGTTGAGCCGAGATAGCCGATAACCTGACCCTGGCGAACGCGAACACCCGGCTCGATGCCTTTGGCAAAGGCGCTCTGGTGATTGTAGGACGTCTCGTAGCCATTGGCGTGACGCAAGATGATCTGCTTGCCATAGCCACCGGCCCAGCCGGCTTTTTCGACGACGCCATTGCCCGCGGCAATGATCGGCGATCCCACGGGAGCTGCCCAGTCGGTGCCGGTATGCATTTTCACATACCCCAAAATGGGGTGGCGCCTGGCACCGAACCCTGACGTAAATCGGCCATTGGGCAACGGATTGCGCAGCAGAAACTGCTCGGCGCTGCTACCATTTTCGTCGAAGTAGTCGGTGCTGCCGTCCTGCATCTGGAAACGGTAGAAATTTCGCGTCGTGCCGCCGAAAGTCGCGGAGACGTAAAGCAGCTCGGATTCGTCAGACGCCTGGTCGTCGCCATCGGGTTGCGAGAACAGCACTTCGATGCGGTCCGTGGGATTGAGGCGCGACTGAAAGTCGACACTGGATGCCAGCAACTTGATCAGTCGTTGCGTCATCGCCTTGGACATGCCGTAGGAATAGGCGGTGCGGTAGATGCCGTCATAGACGTTCGGCAGATTGCCGCGCACTACGGGCGCAGGCGAATCGTCGAACGCCGTCAGCAATTCGGGATTTGGCTCCGGCTCCTGCGCCGGCACGTACTGGTCGTGGTCGTCGAGTGCGATGGTGACGATGTGCTGGGTCCTGTCGTACACGCTGGTGCGAACGATCTTGGCGGCGTCGCCATGGACCTCAAGCCCAACGCGCAGCACGGTTCCTGCCTTGAGGGCCGTCGCATTCAGCAATTTGGCGATCGCCTCGGCCATTCCGGTGGCATCCTCGCCGGTATAGCCCGAATCAGCGAAGGCCTCGGCAATGTCGAGATCCTTGGTGAAGGGGAT